>CAZENL010000147.1:0-6320 GCA_964513505.1 uncultured Anaerolineaceae bacterium | reverse complement strand
CCACGGGGACCTGGTAGGTGGCGCCACCGACGCGGCGCGGCTTGACTTCGATGATGGGCGTGGCGTTGCGCAGCGCCTGCTCCAGCACTTCCAGGCCGGGGCGATGGGCGTTGGCCTCCGCGCGCGCGAGTGCCTGCCGCAGGATGCGCTCGGCGAGGCCTTTCTTGCCGTCCGTCATCAGCTTCACCACGAAACGATCCGTGGTCCGCGTGAGGGTGGGCGCGTACTTGGCCTTGCGGGGCGATTGGACTCGACGGGGCATCTACTTGGGCCTCTTGGCGCCGTAGAGCGAACGGCCCTGCTTGCGATCGCGCACGCCGGCCGCGTCCAGGGTGCCGCGGATGATGTGGTACTTCACCGACGGCAGGTCACGCACGCGTCCGCCGCGGACCAGCACCACCGAGTGCTCCTGCAGGTTGTGGCCGATGCCCGGGATGTAGGCCGTGACCTCCTGCATGTTGGTCAGCCGCACGCGCGCGATCTTGCGCAGCGCCGAGTTCGGCTTCTTGGGGGTCATCGTGCGCACCTGGAGGCAGACGCCACGCTTCTGCGGGGCGCCCGGGATCGGCAGCACGCGCTGCTTCAGGCTGTTCCAGTTCTTTCGCATGGCCGGCGCCTGGATCTTCTTCTGCTTCGGCGTGCGGCCCTTGCGGACGAGCTGGTTGATCGTCGGCACGAACGAGGACTCCTTGATGCGATCAGGTTGGCGAGTGGCTCTCGGAGTGGGGGCCGCAGGACGTTCGGGCGGCGCGCGTCGCGAGAGTGCTGGGTCTTTGGTGGTGATGGGCCGTTCCGGATGCTCCCTCCGGGCTTCGGCCCTGGTGACGGATGACCCGCAGGTCAGGCGGCACGCACGGCCCGCAGCGTTTCAGCCGCGAACGCGGAGTGTACCAGCGAGCCTGTTTTGCGTCAACGAAGGGGCCCGCGGGAGAGCATCAGCTTGTCTGTGGTGGCTCGACTTGAACGGGCCAGGCAGGAGTCGTGGTCACGTGGTGACCCATCCACGCTCAGTCCGGGCCGGAAGGTCCGCTACTGGCTAGCTTGTCGGCCGCCTGGTCACGAGGCGAGCCAGGAGGAGGCCCGTTGGCCAACAAGCCGCGGCGTCGGGCGAGCTTGTGCCTCTGGCAAGGCTTGCGTTGGTCAGGTGGTGACCCAAGCCGCTGGGTAACGCAGAAAGGCAGTCCGCAACGACCCGCCAAGCGACCCCGGTCAACCGGTCGGTGCGGCCGTGAGGCCGGCGACGGCGAGGGTGGCCCCGAGGATCAGCAGTGCCGGAAAGGTCAGCACTCCAACGACCATGGCCAGGAAATCTCGCGCGCTCACGGATCCTGTGCGCTGGACATTCCAGCGCCGGAAGTCACGGATGCCGTACAGCCCAAGGCCGAGCATGGCCACACCGACGACGGCGACAAACAAGGGCGGCATCACGGGGATCCTAGCGGACCGCCGAACGGCGGTAGCGGAGGCCAGTCGGTCGCGGACGTGGCATCGCGACATTCCAATCCGATTGGATGGGGATGCGCGCTGGAACCGTCGATTGGTTCCCTCGCAAGTCCCAAGTCGCCATCTGCCCCGATCAGACGGGATACGGCGCCTCGGAATTGGCTGATCTGGGTGGGAGTGGGCGTGTAACCCGCGCGATTGGACCGCGCGCTTTGCGATTTCACCCGTTCGTGTCCAATCGGATTGGATAACTGTCGAACGATGAACGACCGTTGGCTACCCAGCGAACCGGGCTACTTCGACGCCTCGGACGCCCGGGTCGGCGATGAAGACGCTGCCCGCGTGCGGCTGGGCGGCGCGCTGCTCGGGCGTGAGCTCGTCGCGGGCGGAGGTGATGAACAGTCGGTCGAGATCAGGGCCGACGAAGGCGCACGAGGTGACCAGGCTCACCGGCAGCTCGATCACAGCGTCGAAACTGCCGTCGGGCAGATAGCGGCGCACACAGCTGCCGCCCCACAGCGCCAGCCATATGCCGCCCTCCACGTCTACCGCGAGCCCATCCGGCAGGCCGTCCTGCGGCGCGATCGCCGCGAGCGTGCGCCGGCCCGACACGCCACCCGAGTCCGGAGCGTAATCGAAGGCATCCAGGCCGCCGGTCGTGGTATCGACGTAGAAGAACGTCCGGCCGTCCTGGCTCCAGCCGAGGCCGTTGGACAGCGTCACGTCCAGGACGGGCGTGACTGACCCGTCCGGATCCAGCCGGAGCAGTCGCGAGGCACCAGGCGGGAACACCTTGTGCACGCCGTCCGGGTAGGTTTCGGTGAGGGTGCCGGCAAGCAGGCGGCCGGCCGGATCCACCTTGGCGTCGTTCCAGCGCTCGTCCGGGCGCATCGGCACGCTTGCCAGTGTCCGCAGGTCCGTGCCGTCATCCAGGCATGCGCTGATCGTCTCGCCGCCCACCAGGACCAAACCCGACGGCGCGCGAAGGGCGACCGCAGCGAGCGGCGGGTCCACCCGGAGAATCGTCTCGGTCGATCCGTCCAGCCGCGTGGCGTTGAGGCGCCCCTCCTTGATGTCCACCCACAGCACCCGCGAACGTGCCGCGTCCCAGAGCGGCCCCTCCCCCAGCGTCGCGCGCACGTCGGAAAGGAGCGTGGCGGGGACGCGGCGCGGGGCGGCAGGCATCGACCCATCCTATGCGGCCACGTTCCGCTCCGTCCGCCGCGTCGGGCCACCCGGCCGGCATGTGACAATCGGGCGCATGACGCTCGTCCTGGTCGGGGTTGGCGGGTTCTTCGGCGCCATCGCCCGTTACGTCGTGGATGGCTTCGTGAGCCAGCAGACCGGCGGCGCGTTTCCCTGGGGCACGCTGGTGATCAACGCCAGCGGGTCGCTGGTGCTCGGATTCCTCTTCGCACTGACCGTGGAGCGCGGTGTCCTGCCGGCGGAGAGCCGCGCCCCGGTGATGGTGGGATTCATCGGCGCGTACACCACGTTCTCGACGCTCATGCTGGAGAGCTGGCGCCTCATCGAGGACGGCTCAGTCGTCACGGGCGTCCTCAACCTCGCGGGCTCCAGCATCATCGGCATCGTCGCGGTGCTCGTCGGGTTGACACTGGGGAGGGCGATTCCATGAAGATCGAAGGCCAGGGGCTGCTGGTCCGCATCTACATCGGCGAGTCAGACCAGGCGCACGGCAAGCCGCTCTACCAGGCCATCGTCGAGCTGCTGCGCGAGCGCGGCATCGCCGGGGCCACCGTGCTGCGCGGCATCGAAGGCTTCGGCGCGAACGCGCACCTCCACACGACGCGGATCCTGCGACTCTCGGAGGACCTGCCGGTCCTGATCGAGGTGGTGGACCTGGAGGACCGCCTGCGGCCGATCCTGCCGGAGCTTGATGGCATGGTCGGCGACGGCATGATCACGCTCGAGCACGTCGAGGTGATCGCCTATCGGGCCGGCAAGGGCTGATCGCGCGGATCGGCCTCGCATCCGCCCGGGCGCGGCACCGGACCCGGCAGCCGAGTCCTCAGGCTCGCTGAATCAGAAGACCCGAGCCGTCGATCGACTCGGGTCTCCGTTCAGTGCCTGGTTGGCAGAGGCTTAGACCTCCGCGGGCTCCTTCTCGTCGTCCTCGAAGGAGGGCAGATCCTCCTCGTCGTCGTCGTCATCGTCGTCGTCCTCGAGGAACGGGTTGGCCGCCAGCTCCGCGTCGGCGGCAGCCGGCGTTCCGCGACTCTCGAGGAGCGCGTTGAACCCGCTGAGGTCCGCACCGCGTTCCTCTCCGGAGTCGGCCAGGAACACGTTGTACTCCTGCCCGAAGCCTTCCGGCAGCTCGCCGCCGGCGAGCGCCTCTGCGGCAGCCCGACGCTCGGCCTCTCGGCGTGCCGCCACGTTGGCCGGCGCGCCCGATCCCGCGGGGATCAGCTTGCCGATGATGACGTTCTCCTTGAGGCCGATCAGCCGGTCCTTGGCGCCGTTGATGGCCGCCTCGGTCAGCACTCGGGTGGTCTCCTGGAAGGAGGCCGCCGCAAGGAAGCTCGACGTGTTGAGGGACGCCTTGGTGACGCCGAGGAGGACCGTCTCGGCCGTGGCGGGCTCGCCGCCCTCGGCCAGGACCTTGTTGTTGATCTCCTCGAAGTCGAACTTGTCGATCAGCTCGAACGGCAGCTGCTCCGTATCGCCCGGCTGGTCGATGCGCACCTTGCGCAGCATCTGCCGCACGATGATCTCGATGTGCTTGTCGTTGATGGTCACGCCCTGGCTGCGGTACACGCGCTGGACTTCCTTGACCAGGTAGCGCTGCACGTGGTCCCGGCCACGGGTTTCCAGGTATTCCTGCGGGTTGATGGGGCCGTCCGTGATCGGGTCTCCGGCGCGGATCTCCGAGCCGTTCTCGACCAGCAGCTTGGCGTTGTGCGGGATGGCGTACTCGCGCTCGACCACGTCCTCGGAACGGACCCGGAGGCCGTCATCGGTGACCACGATCAGGCCGCGGTCCGGTGCGCGGACCTCGTCGGCGGGCTTGCCGTCCTCGCCGGTGACACGTGCCAGGACCTGGTTGGCCTCGACCGTATCTCCGACCTGGACCAGGACCTCGTGGCCCTTGGAAATGCGCAGCGGGGTGTCGAACGCCTCGCGGCTGGTGACCTTCACCCGCCGTGCGCCGTTCTCTCCCTGGATGATCTCGACCACGCCATCGATGTGGCTGATCTCGGCCTTGCCCTTTGGCATGCGGGCTTCGAACAGTTCCTCGACGCGCGGCAGGCCGGCGGTGATGTCCAGGCCGGCGACGCCGCCGGTGTGGAACGTCCGCATGGTCAGCTGCGTGCCGGGCTCGCCGATCGACTGCGCGGCGATGATGCCCACCGCCTCGCCGATGCCGACCATCGAGCCGGTGGCCAGGTTGCGTCCATAGCAGGTGCGGCAGACGCCGTACCGGCTCTGGCAGGTCAGTGGTGAACGGACCAGCACCTCGGCCACGCCCGCCTCGTCGATCGCGGCCGCGGCGGCCTCGTCGATCTCGGCGCCGCGCTCGACGATGGGCGCGTCCTTCTTCTTGGCCTTTGGCGCGTAGATCGGACCGGCCGAGAAGCGGCCGACCAGGCGGCGGCGGAACGCATCCGGCTCGGTGCCGGCGAACTCCTCCGTCTCCGTGCGGGTGATCCAGGTGCCCTCTTCCGTGCCGCAGTCGTCGTCACGGGTGATGACGTCCTGGGCAACGTCCACCAGGCGCCGGGTGAGGTACCCGGAGTCGGCGGTGCGAAGGGCGGTGTCCGCGAGGCCCTTGCGGGCGCCGTGGGTGGAGATGAAGTACTCGAGGACCGTCATGCCCTCGCGGAAGTTGCTCCGCACGGGCACGTCGATGATCCGTCCGGTCGGGTCGGCCATCAGGCCGCGCATGCCGCCCAGCTGGCCGATGTTGCCCTTGTTTCCGCGGGCCCCGGAGCTGGTCATCATGGTCACGGCGCCGGTCGGGTCCAGGTTCTCCATCATCTTGTCGGAGACCTGCTGGGTGGTGTCCTTCCAGATCTGGACCACCCGCTCGTAGCGCTCGTCCTCGGTGATGAGGCCGCGCTGGAACTGCTGGTCGATGACCGTGACCTGCTTGTCGGCTGCGGCGAGCAGGGCCGGCTTCTCCTTGGGGACGGTGATGTCCTGGACCGCGATGGTCATGCCGCCGCGGGTGGCGTACTTGAAGCCGACGCTCTTGATGCCGTCGACCAGGTGGGCGGTCTCGGCAGGGCCGAGGACGCGGTAGCAGTCGCTGACCAGTTCGCGCAGCGCGCCGCGGTTCATGGTCTTGTTGAGGAAGCGCAGCCGGTCCGGCAGGATCTGGTTGAAGAGCACGCGGCCCACCGTGGTCCGCGTCTCCTTCATGCCGATCGCGCCGGTGGCCTCGTCCCAGGCCTCGACGGGAAGCAGGATGGGCGTGTGCAGGTCCAGCCTGCGCACGATGTGGTTGGGCAGGTTGTCGATGCCTTCGCGGGTGTCGATCTGTCCCACCTCGAAGGCCAGCAGGGCCTCCGACGCATCGGCGAAGGGCAGCGGCGCGGGGGCGTCGTCACGCTCGAGGGTCAGGTAGTAGCAGCCCAGGATCATGTCCTGGGTCGGTGCCACCACCGGGCCGCCGTCCGAAGGCGACAGCAGGTTGGCGGTCGACAGCATCATCCGGCGCGCCTCGTCCTGGGCCGCGCGGCTCAGGGGAACGTGGACGGCCATCTGGTCGCCGTCGAAGTCCGCGTTGAACGCGAAGCAGACGAGCGGATGGATCTGGATCGCCGAGCCCTCGACGAGGACCGGCATGAACGCCTGGATGCCAAGGCGGTGGAGCGTGGGTGCGCGGTTGAGCAGCACGGGGTGGTCCTTGATGACCT
>CAZENL010000146.1:0-6482 GCA_964513505.1 uncultured Anaerolineaceae bacterium | reverse complement strand
CGGCACCAACAACGAGTTCGGCTTCGACTACCTGCGCGACAACATGGTCACGGAAATGGCCGAGCGGGTCCAGCGGGAGCGCTATTTCGCGATCGTCGACGAGGTGGACAACATCCTCATCGACGAGGCGCGCACGCCGCTGATCATCAGCGGCCAGGCAGAGGAATCGGCGGACCTCTACTACACCTTCGCGCGGCTCGTGCCGCGGCTGCGGCCGCGTCCGGAGGGCGAGGAGGAAGGTGGCGATTACTTCGTCGACCTGAAGGAGCACGCCGTCTCGCCGACCGAAGAGGGCATCGACAAGATCGAGAAGCTCGTCGGCGTGTCGGCTCTCTATGACGTCGGCGTGGACCCGCGCCTGGCGCGCCATTTCGAGCAGGCGCTGCGCGCCCACGCGCTGTACCAGCGCGACCGCGACTACATCGTCAAGGATGGCGAGATCGTCATCGTGGACGAGTTCACGGGCCGCCAGATGCCCGGCCGGCGCTGGTCGGAGGGCCTGCACCAGGCGGTCGAGGCCAAGGAGGGCCTGCGCGTCCAGCGCGAGTCGGTGACGCTGGCCACCATCACCTTCCAGAACTACTTCCGCCTCTACGACAAGCTGGCGGGCATGACCGGCACGGCCATGACCGAGCAGGAGGAGTTCTACAAGATCTACGGCCTGGACGTGGTGGCCGTGCCGACCCACCGGCCGATGATCCGCGACGACGACGCGGACCTGGTCTTCCGCAACGAGGATGCCAAGTTCAACGCCGTCATCGACGAGATCGTGGAGATGTCGGAGGCCGGACGCCCGGTCCTGGTGGGCACGGTCAGCGTGGAGAAGAGCGAGATCCTGGCCGACATGCTCAACCGGCGGGGCCTCAAGCACGAGGTCCTCAACGCCAAGTTCCACGAGAAGGAAGCGCCGATCGTGGCGCAGGCGGGCCGCCTTGGTGCGGTCACCATCGCCACCAACATGGCCGGACGCGGCACGGACATCAAGCTGGGCGGCGACCCTGAGGGTCTCGCGTCCGCGGCGCTCCACGCCAAGGGCATCAACCCGGCGGAGGCGGAACCGGAGGTCTACGCGGAGGCCCTTGCCGCGGCCAGGGCGCAGACAGACGCCGAACATGAGCTGGTGGTGCAGGCCGGTGGTCTTCACATCATCGGGACCGAGCGCCACGACGCGCGCCGCATCGACAACCAGCTGCGCGGCCGTGCCGGCCGCCAGGGTGACCCGGGTTCGTCGCGCTTCTACCTCTCGCTGGAAGACACGCTCATGAAGCGGTTCGCCTCGGACCGCGTCACGGGCCTGATGGAGCGCATGGGCCTGGAGGGCGATGTCGCCATCGAATCGCGACTGGTCTCCAAGACCATCGAGAACGCCCAGTCGCGCGTCGAGGGCTACAACTTCGACATCCGCAAGCGCGTCGTGGAGTACGACGACGTCATCAACAAGCAGCGCGAGACCATCTATGCGGAGCGTGACAAGGTCCTGCGCAACGAGGACCTGACGGAGACCGTCCGCGACTTCGTCCACGCGGAGATCAACGTTCTCGCGGAGCTGCACCTCGGTCCGCTGGTCGACGACTGGGACCTGGAAGCGCTCGCCCGCGGCCTCGAAGGCCTGGGCATCGAGGCGGACGGCCTGAAGGCGGAAGACCTGGCCGACATCGGCAACCGCGAGCAGATCGTCGAGACCATGTACGACGCGGCCGACCAGATGCTCGAGCAGAAGGAGCAGCAGTACGGCCAGGAGGTCTGGGCCCTGGTCGAGCGGCTGGTCCTGCTGCGCACCATCGACCAGCTGTGGGTCGACCACCTGACCGAGCTGGACGACTTCCGCCGCGGCGTCGGTCTGCGCGGCTACGGCGGCACGGATCCGCTCAACGAGTTCAAGCGCGAGGCGTTCCAGCTCTACGAGGAACTGCGCGGCTTCATTCGCCACCAGGTGGCCTCGACCATCTTCCGCGTCAGCGTGCAGAAGCAGGAGCCGCCT
This sequence comes from uncultured Anaerolineaceae bacterium, assembly GCA_964513505.1. Lineage (GTDB taxonomy): Bacteria > Chloroflexota > Limnocylindria > Limnocylindrales > CSP1-4 > JAFMJV01. The sequence continues at coordinate 4,501 of CAZENL010000146.1, read as the reverse complement.
CCGCCACCGCAGCCGATGGCGCTGCCGTCACCAGAGCAGCTGGCCGCGTTGCGCGCCACGAGCGAGCCGGTCAACGGCGGCAACGGAAACGGATCGGCCGCGGGCGCGCGACAGCCGGCTTCAGCAGCAGCCTCGGCTGGATCCGCCGCGAGTGTCGCCGCCGCGAGCACCATGCTCCCCGGGCTCGGGGCGCCGCGCAAAGGCCCGGTGCGCCTGCAGCACGGCGATGAGCAGGTGGGCACGGCCGGTGGTCCGGCCGTCGCGCCGGCCTCGGCGGCCAAGCTGGGGCGCAACGACCCGTGCTGGTGCGGATCCGGCAAGAAGTACAAGAAGTGCCACGGCGTCTGAGCTTCAGCGTGCGGCCGGTGAGGCAGCGGTCCTAGCGCCTCACGAGGCTGCCCCTCAGCCGAAGTCGCAGTCGATGACCACCTTGTCCAGCACGTCGCGGAGAGAAGCCAGTTCCTCGTCCGTCAAGCGGTCGAGGAAGTGCGCGTTGATGCCGCTGAAGTGAACGGGCAGCGCCCGTTGCAGCACGACTGCACCGGCGTCCGTCAGCGTGATCATCACGGAACGCCGGTCCGCCACGTCGGGTTGCCGAGCTACGAGTCCCCGCTCCTCGAGCTGGCCCGCTCGTCGCGTCATGCCGCTGCGACTGATGAGCGTCTTGCGGGCCAATTCGCTCATGCGCAAGCGGGCGCCTTTGGCAATGCCGAGCTGGACCAGGACGTCGAAATCCGACAGCGACAGATCCGCCCCACGCAGGAGCTCGTTGTCCAGTACGCGCATGAGGCTGGCGTGGGCCCGCAGGAAGGCGCCCCAGGCCTCACCCGCCGGGGTGCCGGGGCGTCCACGTTGTGCACCGCTGATGGCATCGAGCCACGCGTCCATCTGGCCCTGCGGGCTCTCCACTTGGTCGGTCATCGACGCAGCATAGCGCCGGGGGCGCTTCATGACGCAACTATTGACAGTGCAAGTATCTGGATGTATAGTTGCACTCGCAACGACCGATCGTCGAGCCAGATCAAAGAGAGGGCACCGGTGGTCGTTCCAGTCCGAAACAGGAGTTCACTCGCATGTCCATGACAACCCTCACGCGCCCATCCGTCGAAGCCGAACCGCGGTGGGCGGACGTGGCCACGGACGACCAGATCACATCCACGGTCGCCGCGCTCCGCGAGCGTGGTTTCGAGGTCCAGGTGGTGGCTGACGGCGATGCCGCTCGCGAAGCCGTGCTGGCACTCATCCCCGATGGCTCCGAAGTCCACCAGGCCTCGTCCACCACGCTGGACGAGATCGGCGTGACCAACGCCATCAACACGTCCAGTCGCCTCACCGCGGTCCGACCCCGGATGTTTGCCATGGATCGCGCAACGCAGGGCGCCGAGATCCGCAAGCTGGCCAGTGCTCCCGCCTACATGGTCGGCAGCGTCCACGCCATCACGCAGACGGGGTCGTTGGTCACGGCTTCCAAGACGGGCAGCCAGCTGGCGCCGTACGCGTTCGGAGCCGGGAAGCTGATCCTGGTTGCCGGCACGAACAAGATCGTCTCCGATCTCGATCAGGCGTTCCAGCGCATCGATCAGCACAGCCTTCCACTGGAGGACGCTCGGGCTCGGGCGGCCTACGGCATGGGCAGCTCCGTCGACAAGGTGCTCGTCACGCACTCGGAGATCGTGCCCGGCCGCACCACGCTGATCCTCATCAGGGAATCGCTCGGCTACTGACGGCTCATGGCCGGCCTGGTCGCCGGTCGCCACCAACCAAAGACGAGGCGCCTCCCCCTAGGGACGCGCCTCGTTTCTTCGATTCTGCCGCCCCGCCGGCTCAGTGCCAGAAGCCGGACCAGTACCCCAGCACCAGCACCGCGAAAGTGCCACCCAGGATCAGCGCAACCAGGAAGACCGTGATCCACGGATTGGTCCGCTGCGTGTCCGGGTTGGCCAGCGCGGCCGCCTTCCAGCGTCGGGATCGCAGCTGGCGCCGGTAATCGCGGCCTTCGACCGGGGACGGCTCCAGGTCTCCGTCCGGATTCGGGCGGTAGAGCTTCAGGGACATCGTTCAGGCTCCGGCTGCTGGTTCGTCTGAGATTGCCGTGGCGCCGGGGTTACCCGGCCCGGATGACGGCGGGCGCGGTCTCACGGCGCTTGCTGCCGGCCCGAAAACCTTCCTCGTCGTGCTTGTCCTCGCTCCAGAGGAGCATCTCCTGCACCAGCTGGATCTCCGACGAGAACAGCGCGCCCACGGATTCGCCGTTGTGGATGCGGCTGATGGCCTCGCCGATCAGCGGCGCGATGGGCACGACCTTGATCTTGTCCAGCCGCTTGGCCGGCGGCAGCGGAATCGTGTCCGTGATCACGACCTCCCGCAGGCTGGACTCGTGGATCCGCTCAACGGCCGGATCGGACATCACGCCATGGGTGGCGCACGCGTACATCTCCGTCACGCCCTCCCGCTCGAGCGCGTGGACGATCTCGGTGAGCGTGCTGGCGGTGTCGATCTCGTCGTCCACGATGATGGCGCGACGGCCACGCACCTCGCCGATGACGTTGAGCACCTCGGCCCGGTCGTCATTGCCGGTGCGGCGTTTCTCGATGATCGCCAACGGGGCGTTGAGCAACTCCGCGAAGGTGCGCGCCCGCTTGGCGAAGCCCAGGTCCGTGACCACCACGGCGTTCTCCAGGTTCTTCCGGATGAAGTGGCTGGAGAGCAGGTGCACGGCCGTCAGCTCATCCACCGGGATGTTGAAGAAGCCCTGGATCTGCCCCTGGTGGAGGTCCATGGTCAGCAGCCGGTCGGCCCCGGCCACGCTGATCATGTCCGCGATCAGGCGAGCCGTGATCGGAACGCGGGGCTGGTCCTTCTTGTCCGAGCGGCCGTAGGCGTAGTAGGGCACCACGGCCGTGATGCGCCCCGCGCTCGCGCGCTTGAACGCGTCGATCATGATCAGCAGCTCCATGATCGACTTCTGCACCGGGCTGCACGTCGGCTGGACCAGGAAGACGTCCTTCTCGCGGACGTTGTCCAGGATCTTGACGAAGATGTTCTCGTTGGCGAACTCGAACACCTCGCAGCGGCCGAGCGCGATCCCCAGGTAGCTGCCGATATTGGCTGCGAGCTCCGGGTTGGCGTTGCCCGTGTACAGCTCGAGCGTCTCACCGGTGCGGCCCGGATCCGCGATGCCGAATGCGCTCACGGTGCGACCTGGTGGCGATGGACGATCACTCGTCGGCTCCCTGGCTGCCGGGACCTGTGGCGTCGGGCTCGGCCTCCCCATTCTCGACCATCGAGCGGTGCTCCGCCAACCCCTGCCGGAAGACGGCGATGCCGGCGACCTCGTCGCCCTCGTTCAGACGCATCACGATGACGCCGCGAGCGCCGCTGCTCTGGCGGCTGACGCTGTGCACGTCAGTGCGTACCACCTGGCCGGCGGAGCTGATGAGCATCAGCTCCTCGGCGTCCTCGGCCACCAGTTGCATGGCGGCGACGTTCCCGGTCTTGGCACCTTCCAGCGGGATCAGCCGGACTCCCTGGCCGCCTCGATGCTTCTGGCGGAACTCGGTCAACGCCACGCGCTTCCCGCGACCCGTCTCCGTCAGCACGATCAGTTCGCCGTCCGGCTGGGCGATACCCATGCCGATGACGCGGTCCTCCTTGTTGGCCAGGCGGATGCCGATCACGCCCGCCGCATCGCGGCCCATGGCGCGCACCTCGTTCTCGTTGAAGCGAGCCAGGCGGCCCTTGGCCGTGACGAGCACCACGTCGTCGGTGCCGGACGAGACGGTCACCCAGGCAAGCGAATCGTCCTCACTGACGGTGATGGCCCGAATGCCCGTGCTGCGCACGCGCTCGAACTGCTCGATCGGCGACTTCTTGATCACGCCCTTGACGGTGGCCATGACCAGGTTGTGGCCCTTTTCGAAGTTGGGGATGGTGATGACCGCCAGAACCCGCTCGCCGGCCTCAACCTGGACGCCCTCCAGGTTGATGATCGGGATGCCCTTGGCCTGCCGGCTGGCATCCGGGACCTGGTGCACCTTGGAGCTGAAGACGCGGCCGCGGTTGGTGAAGAAGAGCGCCCAATCGTGCGTGTTGGCAACCAGCAGGTGGGCCAGCGCATCCTCTTCGACCGTGCGGGCGCCGATGATCCCCTTGCCGCCGCGCGCCTGCCGCCGGTAGGTGGCCAATGGCTGCCGCTTGATGTAGCCGCGACCGGAGACCGTCACCACGACGTCTTCGTCGGCGATCAGGTCCTCGTCGGAGAGCTCGCGGTTGGAGTCGTCGGCGATGCGGGTACGCCGAGCGCCGGCGTACTTGCGCTCCAGCTCGCCGAGCTCGTCCCGGATGATGGACGACACGCGCTGCGGGTTGGCCAGGATGTCCTCCAGCTCGGCGATGAGCTGGATCACGGCCAGGTACTCGTCCTCGATCTTCTTGCGCTCGAGGGCTGCCAGCCGCCGGAGCTGCATCTCCAGGATGGCGTTGGCCTGGATCTCGCTGAGCT
>CAZENL010000145.1:0-6541 GCA_964513505.1 uncultured Anaerolineaceae bacterium | reverse complement strand
GCTACTTCGCCTTGACGACGGCCTGAACGGCGTCCGGGGAGGCGGCCGCCCAAGATGAGGTTGCCGTGACCCGGAACGTGCCTTTGGCAGCGCTCCCCGGCGCGAGCGTCACGACCACCCTCAGCGTGAGGTGCGCGCCTGCCGCCAGGTTGCCCGTATTGAACGTGCCGGCTTTGACCTGCGATGTCACGTTGGTGCTGCCGTTGAAGTAGCTCACGGAGTAGCCGCTCGCCGCCCCTTTGCCCTTGACCGTGAAGGAGGTGGTGATCAATCCATCGTTCTGGATGTCCGCGTAGAGCGTCCCGTTGTGGCCGCGAGCGACCGTGATGGTCTTCGACTCACCCGCCCCGGAGCTGCTGTACACGTTGTTGCCCGTGAACGGCCCGGCCAGGTGGGTGCCGATGCCGGCGTCCGGGCGCCGCAGCGCATAGCTGGCGATCGAATCGGCGAGCGGGTCCCCGCCGGCATTGATGAAGCTGCCGCCGACGCACAGGGCGCTCCGAAACACCTTCAAGGCACTGCCCTGCTGGGTCAGCGGTCCGTTGCCCGCCCCGTTGGATCCGATCGGGTGCCAGGTAGTGCCGTCGAAGTAGGCGATCTCGTCCGCGGTGGCCACGCCGTTGGCGTTCTGGAAGGAGCCGCCCGCGATCACCACAGACCCGTACGTGGTCAGCGAGTAGATGAAGGACGAGGCCGGGAACCAGCCGTTGGTGCCCGCGGTGTTGGCACTCATGGCGTGCCACGCGGCGCCGTCCCAGCGCGCCACGTGGTCCGCCTGTGGAATGTCGGCGATGTTGGTGGCATCCGTGCCGATGTAGACGTTCGTGCCACTGGCGGTGATGGAGCGCACGTAGTCGCTGACGGCCCCGTGCGCGGGCGTTGCGCTCGAGCCCATGGCATGCCAGGCGCCGTCATAGGCGGCCACGTGATCGGCCTCCGGAATCTGGGCCATGTTGATGAACTGGCCGGCCGCGTAGAGGACGCCGTTCGAGTCGGCGGTCAGCGCATACACGCCACCGCTGATGTCACCATCGTTGTTGACCAGGGACGAGGACGCGCCCGTGGTCAGGTTGCACGCAAGCAGGTAGTCCGCCGAGCTGATGGCGGCTCCGTTCTGGAATGCCCCGCCCACGTACAACGTGTTGCCGATGATCTGGAGCGTGTCCACGGAACCGCCGAACGCCGGTCCCGGCACCGTGGAGGTGCAGAAGTGCGCCCAATGCGCGCCGTCCCAGACGGCCAGGAAGTCTGCATTGGGATCGCCGCCGGCGTTGGTGAACTGCCCGCCGACGTAGACAAGGCCCGCGTGGTAGGCGATTGCCTCGACGTTGCCGTTGAGCGGATGTGAGCCGAGTGCGGACCACGTCGTGCCGTTCCAACGGGCGATGTGATCGGCAGTCGCGTGGCCGCCGGCATTGGTGAACGCCCCGCCGACGAAGAGGACGCCGGGATCGTCCGCGTTCAGCGCGTAGACGGCGCCGTTCAGTGCGGGCAGGGCGGAGGTGCCGCCGTTCCCCAGGTGATCCCAGCCGCCGGGACCGGTCGCAGCCGCTCCGAGGCTGAGTGACAGGACTGCGGCAACTGCCACGGCAAGTGCGACCAAGGGTCGGCGCATGTCAACGCTCTCTGCTGCGGGTTCGCAACACCCTACCCCCCGGCGCAAGGGGCGGGCCCGAAGTACCATCGCGGGCCGATGATCACCAAGGAAACCCTCTCCATCGCCCGCCTCATGGAGGTCCTGACGACCGCCTACGTGGAGGCGAGCCTTGACACGGACGGCGACATCCTCACCAAGGAGGATTACCGGGTCTACGTCCAGGTGCCGGCCGGCGCGGACTCGATCCGATTCCTGACGCAGTTCTCCGCCGCCACCGGCGCCAGCCACGAGGGACTGCTGGAGTACGCCAATCGGGTCAACGCGCAACTGCGCGTGCCGCGGGCGTACCTGATCGATGTCGAAGGCCGTCGCTCGATCGTCATCGACGAATACGTCTACATCGATGCGGGACTCGCGGAGGCCAGCTTCATTTCCGCTCTGCGGCGCTTCCACCGATCGCTGAGATCCGCCGTGGATCAGGACAAGGACAACGTCCTCGGGTAGAGCCGGGATGGCCGCGCCGTGACGGCCGCGGCCCGCGCCGGATCAGCCGCGTGACGGCAGCTGCTGCACCGCCCAGAGGTTCCCGTCCGGATCGCTGAAGTTCAGGAAGCGGCCCCAGTCCAGGTCCTTGATCTCGCCAACGTCCAGGCCGCGCGACGTGAAGAAGTCGCGTGCCTCCTGGATGTCCGCCACCACCAGTTGCAAAGCAGGAATCGAGCCCGGAGTGCCTCTGCCCTCCGTCAGGCCTGTGCCGATGGCGATCGAGCAGCCCGAGCCCGGGGGCGTGAGCTGGACGAACCGCACGCTGTCTCCCACGCGCTCGTCGTAGTCGGCGTTGAAGCCGGCCTTGTCCACGTAGAAGGCCTTGGCCCGATCCACGTCCGAAACGGGCACGAACACCAACTCGAGCTTCATGTCCAAGGGTGGGTCCTCCAAAGGGGCGATGACCAGTTGAGACTACCCGCACTACCTGACAGTTCCTGTCATGTTCATCACGGCCGCCGACGATCCCGCTGGCGTCAGCTTTCGGTGAACTGGCGCCGCAACCGCGCGATCTCGGCTCCTACGGCCGCCGAATGCGCCCACGCTGCGGCGCCGTCGGTGACACGGCCATACACGGCCGCCGTTTCCGAGAGCCGTCTCGGCTCCTCGCCGCTGAGCAGCAGGCCAAGATCGCCCGCCGCGGCCGCCAGCCGAGCGTCCAGCGTTGCCAGCCGTGAGCCGGTGGCGCGCGCAAGGGCGAGGTAGATCCCGTCGTAAGCCGAGAGTCCGAGCTCCGCCATGGGCTCGATCACCAAGAGGAGCAGCGGGCGATCGAGATCGATGGTCTGGAGTTCCAGTCCGTCAAGGTTGATGAGCTCCTCCACCACCTGATTCGGGGAATTCCCATGGCGGCGTATCAGTGAGTTGGTCACCTCGAGCCAGAAATGGGATGGAACCATCAACTCGGTTCCTTTTGCTGACCACCTCCGCAGCGCGGTCCGCACCGGCGAGCTGTAGCGCTCCTCTCGCAAGAACGCGATCGCGACCGACGCATCGATCACAAGGCGCTCATTCACGCTCGTCTTCCGGGTACTCGGGATAGCCGTCAGGGTCATCGCGAGAACGCTCCTGCCGGATCAGCTCGGCCGCCTCCGGTACGCCGGGTGGCCGTGGATGCGTGCGCGCCAGGAGCTTGGCTCGCGCTTCGACTCGATCGATGGTCTCCAGCCGTCGCTTCCTCAGCGCGTCCGCCGCTTCATCAAGCCGGTTGCCGTCCTCGATCGAGACGAGCATGGCCAACGGGTGATGGTCGCGTTCGATGACGAAGCGCTCCCCCGCGGAGGCGGCATCCAGGATCTGTCCGAGCGAGCGGCGCAGGTCGAGCGGCGAGATGGTTCTCATGGTTCGGTATCATAGCTGGCTCTGATAGTTCGCCACGGCCGGAATTCGTCGGAATCGGCGTCCCCGGGCCGCGTACTCTGACGCGCACCGATGTCCGATCGCGTCCTTCGCCCCCTCGCCGTCCTGGCCGGCGCCCTGACGCTGGCCATGGCCATCGCGGGCGCGCTGCTTCGAATCTTCGGGCCGGCGGCGCACCAGTCGTTCAACATCGGCTCGCCGGTCGATTTCCTGGCTGAGGCCGCCTCCGCCTCCACCTACGGCGTCATCGGCGTGCTGCTCTCACGGCGCCTGCCGCGCCACCCCGTGCCGTGGATCTTCCTTGGCATCGGCCTGGCGTTCGCGGGCGTCGTGCTCACTTGGGCGTACGCGGTGGTGGCACTCTCGCAGACGCCCGAACTCGCCGGCGCGCGAACGGGCGTGCTGCTGGACACGGCGGTCATGCAGCCGGTCGGCCTCGGCCTGCTGGTGTTCCTGCTGGTCCTCTTCCCAGACGGCCGCCCGATCGATGCGCTCTCCCGCCGGCTCCTCCGCCTTACCCCGATCACGGCCGCGCTGATCGGGCTTGGCGTCTGGCTCACACCTGGTGACATCGGCATCTTCACCGGGCTCCAGAACCCAGGCGCGTTCGGCGTGCCCGAGATCCTCGGCCGGGTCATCACCATCGTCGGCGTCCTCTCGACGGTCGCGCTGGCGGCGTTGGGCTGCCTGACGCTGCTGCGCCGCTACCGGGCCGCCGACAAGGTCCAGCGCGAGCAGATCCGCTGGTTCGTGTGGGCGGGCGGCGTGGCCGTCGCGCTCGCGGGCGGCGTTTTGGTACTCCTGGCCGTGGACCCGAACATCCTCAACACGTCGGCAGAGGCGGTGGTCCTGGTCACGTTCTCGGTCGCCGGCGCGACGGTGCCCATCGCCTGCGCGATCGCCATCCGGCGCTACCACCTCTACAACATCGACCGGCTCATCTCGCAGACCGTGGTGTACGTCAGCCTGGTCGCCATCGTCGGCGGCGCCTACGCCGCGCTCATCAGCGTTGCCGAGTTGCTGGCGTCGGCCATCGGGCAGGGCTCCAGCCTGGCCATCGTCGCGACCACGCTGGTGCTGTCCGCGCTGCTCGAGCCGATCAAGAAGCGGCTGGAGGCGTACGTGGAGGGCTTCCGCGAGGAGGCCGATCAGGAGCCGCAACTCGCCCCGCAGCCGCACCTGCCGGCCCCGGACGACGCCTGGGTCGAGGCGGTCGCGGTGCGGGTGGCCGAGCTCCTGCGCTCCAACGGCCACGCGCCGAGTGCCGAGCCAGCCGCGGCAGAGCGCGAGGCGCTCACAGACGCTACGGCTTCGCCTCGAAGGTGACCTCGGCGTCGAACGGATCCTGGCCCGCGATGTAGGTCGGCTCGCCCGGGCCGATCTGCATGTTCCCGGCCAGACCATCCGACCAGCGCGCAGACCGGCACGTTGCCGTCCCGCTGAGAGCTTTGGCGTCCATTTGCTTGATGGTCACCACGCAGTGGTTGTCACTCGTGAAGTCCTGCGTGGTCCAGAGCTGATTGCCGGTGATGCGTTCGATGGTCAGCTGCCCACTCGTCTCGGCACCCATCCCGCCGAGCACGGAGCTCGGATCCAAGGCCATGACCTGGAGCGCCCAGCCGTCGGCGTTTCGCCAGCCCGCGCTGCCGCCGATGATCGACATCAGCTGCGAGCCGGCGCCGATTTCGTCGAGCGTGACGGACTGCACGTTCGTGCCCTGCGTGATCTTCAGCGTGGCGTGCCCGGACGCGTAGGTGGCAAGCACCGCGGGAACACCGGAGTTGCCGCTGCCGCCGATCACCGTGCCCGCGCCCAACATGCCGGGAAGCAGCACGTCGCAGCCGCTCAGCAGCATCGTCGCCGCCGCCAGGGAAACGATCGTTGACCAGCGCTTCATGCGAATGTGCTCCTTGGAGACGAACCACCGGAGACGCCGGGACTATCCCACCCTGATGGGATCACCCACAACTGCCAACCGGCCCCTGCTGCACGACTGCCCGCGCCCTGGATCCATCTACCGAGCGCCCCCGAGCGGAGGCCGCCGGGTAACCGTCAGCGCTGGTTACGCAGCGCGTCCATGGTGGCTTCGTACTCCGTCGGGCTGATCTCGCCGCGAGCCAGGCGCTGGCGAAGTTCCTCTTGCGCGGCAGCCTTGCCGGACGGCAATGCGCGGCGGAAGACGTAGATGATCGTGAACACCACCAAAAGGATGATGACGATCGACAGGCCAAACGTGATCAGGAAGGTCATGCCGATGAAGTCGCCGAGATTGCCGAACACGGCGAGATCATACGGCCCGCGAGGCTCGATATCACCTCCTGCGGCGAGCCCACGAACGTGGTGCCGCGGCGTGCGCTGTTCGCGAGCCGCCGACGATCAGACGGGCCGCATGTCCCGTCCGAAAGTGACAAACGTCCTTTACACCCTTGGGCGGTGACAAGGTAGCTTTACAGGGTGACCAACGAGGTGCGCCAACTGCGCGAGAGCCGCGGCCTGAGCCAGGGCCAGCTGGCCGCCGAGCTGCGCGTCTCGCGTCAGACCGTCAACGCCATCGAGACAGGCCGGTACCTGCCGTCCCTGCCGCTCTGCTTCGCCATCGCCCGGTACTTCGGCCGGCCCATCGAGGAGATTTTCCATGACGGCGACCAACGTGACTAAGTGGATCGTGCCGATCACCGGGCTGATCCTGGGACTCCTGATCGCGGCCTCGCTGCTCGGCCGGAACGCCACCCCGGCCCAGGCGGCGATCTCGTTCACCATCGTGGTCGGCTACACGCTGGTGCTGCGGGCGCTCCAGTCGAGGTCTGACGTGGCCAGCCTCCTCTCCGGCCTGCCGCGCGACGAGCGCTGGGAGTCGATCAACCTGCGGGCGCTGTCCCTCGCGGCACAGGTTATTGCAGTCGTCCTGGTCGGCGCCTTCCTGGTGGCGCAGTTCTCCGGCGCCGACGCGATGCCGTATGCGTGGCTCGGTGCCGCGTTCTCCGTGGCGTACCTGGGCGGGCTGGTCTGGTATCGCAGCCGCTCCTGACGCGCGAAGCG
>CAZENL010000144.1:0-6696 GCA_964513505.1 uncultured Anaerolineaceae bacterium | reverse complement strand
GCCGTGGCCTGGCTCGCGCTGCCGCGGAGCTGGTCGACCGACTCGTACTCGTGCGTGGCCATCCAGTCACGCAACTCGGCCTCCACGGTGGCGATGTGCCGCGGGCCGTGACGCAGCACGGCGGACGTCATCATCACCACGTCTGCCCCCACCATGAGGCCCTTGACCACGTCCGTGCCGCTCTGCGCCCCCGTGGTTGCGGCCAGCGAAACGCCGGGGCCCAGCTGGGGTCGCAGCAGCGCGATCCAGCGCAACGGCAGGCGCATCTCCCAGGCCTGGCTCAGTTCCAGCTTGGGCACCACATCGAGGGTTTCCAGGTCCAGGTCCGGCTGATAGAAGCGGTTGAACAGCACCAGGCCGTCCGCGCCGGCCTTGACCGCCTGCTGCGCGAAGGCCGCGAGCGACGAGTAGTAGGGGCTGAGCTTGATGGCCAGCGGGATCCGAACCGATGCGCGAACGGCCGCGATCATCTGGACGTCCGCCGCCTCGATGTCCGCCGCGGTCTTGCTGCGGTCCGCCGCGACGCGGTAGAGGTTCAGTTCCAACGCGTCCGCGCCGGCATCCTGCATCAGGCGCGCGTAGCGGACCCAGCCACCGGCCGTGCTGGCATTGAGGCTGGCGATCACGGGAACCGTGGCCTGCGCCTTGATTCGCTGGAGCTTGGCCAGGTAGCGGTCCCCCGCACCCACGAACGTGTCGACGGCCGGGAAGTAGTCCAGCGCCTCGGCGAAGGCCTCCGTGCCCTGCTCGAGGGAGCGATTCAGGTCGATTTCCTCGGCGAGGATCTCCTCCTCGAACAGCGACGGAAGGACGATCGCGGCCGCGCCGGCGTGCTCGACCAGCTGGGCCGTGATCGGCTCGCCGTTGAGCGGCGAAGCCGACGCGACGATCGGCGAGTGCAGTTCCAGGCCCAGGTAAGTGGTCCGAAGGTCCACGCTCATTGACCGTCCGCCTCTCCGTCGTAGCGGTAGCCCGCATCACTTTCGACGTCGGGCACGATGTCCGCGTCGGGACGATGCGGGACCGTCCGTTCGATGCCTGCCAGTTGCTGGTAGTAGTGCCACTTCTCGTCGGCGTCCGCCTGGGCGAGCACGGCGAGCTCTGCGGCCCGCTCCGGGTTGGTCCGCTCGAGGACCGCGAAACGGGTCTCGGTGGCGACGAAATCGCGAACCGGGATGCTCGGCGCGTTGGAGTCCAGCTTGAACGGCCGGCCTCCTTCGATCTCGCTGGGCTGGAAGCGGTACAGCGGCCAGTAGCCGCTCTTGACCGCGTCCTTCTGGTGGGACATGGACTTGCTCATGTCGATTCCGTGGGCGATGCAGGTGCTGTACGCGATCACCAGCGACGGCCCCGGCCAGGCGTCCGCTTCGAGCAGCGCCTTGGTGGTCTGGAGGTCGTTGGCGCCCATGGAGACCTGGGCGACGTAGACGTTGCCGTATGAACGGGCGATGGCGCCGAGGTCCTTCTTGGCCGTGCCCTTGCCGGCGGCCGCGAACTTGGCCACCGCACCGCGGGGCGTTGACTTGGAGGCCTGGCCGCCGGTGTTGGAGTACACCTCCGTGTCCAGGACCAGGATGTTCACGTTGCGGCCGGACGAGAGGACCTGGTCCAGTCCGCCGAAGCCGATGTCGTAGGCCCAGCCGTCGCCGCCGATGATCCAGATGCCCTTGCGCACCAGGTCGCCGGTGAGGGAGAGCAGGTGCTGCGCGTCCGACGAGGGCGGTCCACCGAGCTTGGTGAGTGCCGTGCGGAGGCGCTCGATCCGTTCACGCTGGAGCGTGATCTCGGACTCCGTGTCCTGCCTGGCTCCGAGCAGCTCGGCCACCATCTCGGCGCCCAGCTGGGGCTCGAGACGTTCGATGAGCTGGCGGGCGTTGTCGGTCTGGGCGTCGAGCGCCAGGCGCATGCCCAGTCCGAACTCGGCGTTGTCCTCGAAGAGCGAGTTGGCCCAGGCCGGGCCGCGTCCCGCCGCATTGACGGTCCATGGCGTGGTGGGCAGGTTGGCGCCGTAGATCGAGGAGCAGCCGGTGGCGTTGGCGACGATCATGCGATCGCCGAAGAGCTGGCTGACCAGGCGGATGTACGGCGTCTCGCCGCATCCGCCGCACGCGCCGGAGAACTCGAAGAGTGGCTCCAGCACCTGGCTGCCCTTGATGGTGTCGTGCGCGATCAGGCTGCGATCGAGCGGCGCGATGGACTGGAAGAAGTCCCAGCGCGGCGCTTCGATGTCGCGGTGCTCCAGCACCGGCTCCATGTTGATGGCCTTGTGGCTGGAGTCGGACTTGCTCTTGGCGGGGCAGACGTCGACGCAGACGCCGCAGCCCGTGCAATCGTCTGGCGCGACCTGGATGGTCAGGCGGTGGCCCGGCAGGTCACGCGACTTGAATTCCTTGTGCAGGAAGTCGGCCGGCGCGCCCTCGACGGCCGCCGCCGGGAAGACCTTCATGCGGATGGTGGCGTGCGGGCAGACCATGGCGCACTTGCCGCAGTCGATGCAGATGGAGGGATCCCAGATGGGGAGCAGCTGCGCGATCGCCCGCTTCTCGTACTTGGTCGTGCCGGAGGGGAACCGGCCGTCGGCGGGCAGGGCGCTGACCGGCAGCAGGTCGCCGTCGCCGGCCATCAGCCGCGAGGTGACGCGAGCCACGAAGTCGGGCACGTCGTCCTGCACGGGCGGCGTGGTGGGCTGCTGGTTGGTGACGCCGCCCAGGTTGACCTTGCCAAGGCGTTCCAGCGAGTGGTCGATGGCCGCAAAGTTGCGCGCCACGACGGCCTCGCCGCGCTTGGCATAGGTCTGCTTCACGAAGTCCTTGATCTGGGCGATGGCCTCTTCCGCGGGCAGGATGCCGGCCAGCTTGAAGAAGCAGGGCTGCATCACCGTGTTGATGCGGCTGCCCATGCCGGCCTCGTCGGCGACGGCCATGGCGTCGATGACCCAGAAGTCGATCTCCTTGTCCAGGAGGATCTGCTGGACGCCGCCGGGCAGGTGCTCCCAGACCTCGTCCGGGCCGTACGGGGAGTTGAGCAGGAACGTGGCGCCGTGCTTGGCGAATTCCAGGACCTTGGTCTTGCCGAGCAGGTTGAACTGGTGGCAGGCCAGGAAGTCGGCCTGCTCCACGAGGTACGTGGATCGGATCGGCTCGGGCCCGAAGCGCAGATGCGAGGTGGTCACGGAGCCCGACTTCTTGGAGTCGTACACGAAGTAGCCCTGTGCGAACAGGTCCGTGCTCTCGCCGATGATCTTGATGGACGCCTTGTTGGCGCCCACGGTCCCGTCCGAGCCGAGGCCGAAGAACATGGCCTGGACCTCACGGGTCGGTCGCGCGTAGCGGAACGTGCCGTCGATGGGCAGGCTCAAGTGGGTCACGTCGTCGTAGATGCCGACCGTGAAATGGCGCTTGGGCTTGGCGGCCTTCAACTCGTCGAAGATGGGCTTGACCATGCTGGGCGTCATCTCCTTGGATGACAGCCCGTACCGTCCGCCGATGATCCGCGGCACGCTCGCGAACGGCGGCGCGTCGCTGTCCATGGCCTCGCTCAGGGTGGCCACGACTTCCAGGTAGAGCGGCTCGCCGACGGCGCCCGGCTCCTTGGTGCGGTCAAGGACTGCGATCGAGCGCACGGTCTTGGGCAGCGCGGCCACGATCTCCGCAGCGGGGAACGGCTGGAAGAGGCGGATGCGGAGCATGCCGACCTTCTCGCCGGCCGCGACCATGTTGTCGACGGCCTCCTCGACGGCACCCGCGGCGGAGCCCATCACCACGATGACGCGATCGGCGTCCGGTGCGCCGTGGTAGTCAACCAGTCCGTACTGGCGTCCGGTGCGGACGGCCAGCTCGTCCATGACCTCCTGCACGATTCCCGGCACGGCGAGGTGGTACGGGTTGCAGGCCTCGCGTCCCTGGAAGAAGACATCCGGGTTCTGTGCGGTGCCGCGCACCATCGGATCGTCGGAGGTCATGCCGCGGCCGCGGAAGGCCAGCACGTCCTCATCGCGGACGAGCGCCCGGATGTCGTCCTCCTCCAGCACGGCGATCTTGTTGATCTCGTGGCTGGTGCGGAAGCCGTCGAAGAAGTGGAGGAACGGCACGCGTGCCCGGAGCGTGGCGGCATGCGCCACCAGGGCGAAGTCGTGTGCCTCCTGCACGGAACCGGCGGACAGCATGGCCCAGCCGGTGGCGCGGGCGTGCATCACGTCGCTGTGGTCGCCGAAGATGGAGAGCGCGTGCGTGGCGATGGTCCGGGCGGCCACGTGCATCACGGCCGGCGTCAGTTCGCCGGCGATCTTGAACATGTTGGGGACCATCAGCAGCAGCCCCTGCGACGCCGTGAAGGTGGTTCCCAGGGCACCCTTCTGGAGTGCGCCGTGGAGCGCGCCGGCAGCACCGGCCTCGGACTGCATCTCGATCACGTCCGGGACCTTGCCCCAGACGTTGGGCCGGCCGGCGGCCGACCAATCGTCGCAGTGCTCGGCCATGCCGGATGCCGGCGTGATCGGGTAGATGGCGATCACTTCGCTGACCGCGTAGGCCACACGAGCGGCAGCTTCGTTGCCGTCAAGACATTCGAAACGTTGGACCACGAGCGATAGGCTCCCTTCGCTGGGGTCACCACAGAGCCGTATCGCGACTGGGCGCCGGTCGACCTTGGACCCCGGAGACTGGAAGTATGCGCTCGGGGAGGCGGCGCTCCTCGGGGCCATCCGGCGCATCGACACAGGCCATCCGGCGTGAAATCTGCGGGCGCAAGGTCCCGTGACAGTCGGCCGGGCTCGATGGTACGGTGGTGTCCAAGGCAACCCTGGCCTCCCCATGCGGGTTTGGCTGGCGCTTCCTTGCCCAGTCATTGCACCCTTGGAGAGACCCGTGTCCGCCGCGAACGCCAAGACGCTTGCGCCGAACGACGATAAGCGCTGGCGGATCGTCGAGACGCGAATGCGCCGCCTCGGGAACCGGCCCGATGCGTTGATCGAGGCACTTCACTCCGCGCAGGAAGCGTTCGGCTACATCGACGATGACGCGTTGCGCTATGTCAGCGACAGCCTCTCGGTGCCGCCGTCCAAGGTCTTCGGCGTGGTCACCTTCTACCACCACTTCACGCTCAAGCCGCAGGGCGAGCACACCTGCGTGGTCTGCACCGGCACGGCCTGCTACATCAACGGTGCCGCCGAGATCCTCCGCTCAATTGAGACGGGTCTGGGCATCAAGCCGCGTGAGACCACTGCGGACGGCAAGGTCTCGCTGCTGACGGCTCGCTGCCTTGGGGCGTGCAGTTTGGCTCCGGCTGCGATCATCGACGGTGAGGTCGAGGGCCGCGTGAAGCCCGCCGACCTGGTGAAAAGGCTGGGCGCGCTATGACGGACGTCATCGGACAGGCACAACCCGCGCGCCCGCCGCGCCGCAAGCCCGCCGTTCCCATCGTGGAAGGGACGCCTCGGGCGTCCGCGTACGTGTGCGAGGCCGTCAGCTGCCTGTCCGCGCAGTCCCACGACATCCTGCTGGGACTCAGCGAGCAGGTCTCGGCGGCCGGCTCCTCCGACATCGCCATCAAGCGCGTCGGTTGCCTGGGGCTGTGCGCCGCCGGGCCGCTGGTGCAGATCCCGGAGACCGGACAGCTGTTTGAGCGCGTCCGGCCGGACAGCCTTGGCGACATCGTCTCGGCCCTGAAGGCCGTCAAGCCAGGAGAGGCACGCGTCCAAGAGCCGCCGTTCTTCAGCCGCCAGATGCGCATCGCCACGGAGAACTCCGGCCGGATCGATCCGGAGAGCCTCGAGGACTACGTGGCGGCCGGCGGTTACGAGGCGCTGCGGATGGTCCTGACCACCATGGCGCCCAACGAGGTTCGCGGCGAGATGAAGGCCAGCCTCCTCCGCGGTCGCGGTGGGGCCGGCTATCCCACGGGGCTCAAGTGGAGCACCGTCGCCAAGGCCGCGGGCTCCCCCAAATATGTCATCTGCAACGCCGACGAGGGCGACCCGGGCGCGTTCATGGACCGCAGTGTCCTGGAGAGCGATCCGCATCGCGTCCTGGAAGGCATGGCCATCGCGGCCTACGCGGTCGGTGCGACCCTCGGCTACGTCTACTGCCGTGCGGAGTACCCGCTCGCGGTCAGCCGCCTGCGGAAGGCCATCCGCGAGGCCGCCAAAGCCGGCTACCTCGGCGCCTCCATCATGGATACCGAGTTCGGCTTCGAGGTGGACGTCCGCCTGGGCGCCGGCGCCTTCGTGTGCGGCGAGGAGACCGCCCTGATTGCCTCGATCGAGGGAGGCCGCGGCACGCCGCGGTCCCGGCCGCCCTACCCGGCCGTGGCCGGGCTGTGGCATCAGCCGACGCTCATCAACAACGTGGAGACCTACGCCAACGTGGCGCCCATCATGCGCAACGGCGGGGCCTGGTTTGCCGGCATCGGCACAGAGACCAGCAAGGGCACCAAGGTGTTCGCGCTGGCCGGCCGCGTGGTCAACACCGGGCTGATCGAAGTGCCCATGGGCACGACGCTGCGCGAGATCGTCTTCGAGATCGGCGGCGGCATCGTGGATGGCCGTGCCTTCAAGGCCGTCCAGACCGGTGGCCCGTCCGGCGGCTGCATCCCGGCCGAGTTCCTGGACATGGCCGTGGACTATGAATCGCTCATTGGCGTCGGCTCGTTCATGGGCTCCGGCGGCATGATCGTGATGGACGACACGTCCTGCATGGT
>CAZENL010000143.1:0-6975 GCA_964513505.1 uncultured Anaerolineaceae bacterium | reverse complement strand
GATGGCGACGCTGAGCGGCTGGATGGTCAGGGCCGTCTGGAAGCCGGGGCCGAAGGTGACGGTCTGGACCTCGTTGCCGCCACCGAAGTGGAGCAGCGACGCGGTCTGGACCTGGTTGACGGCCGTCTGCGTGCCGCTGACGTAGGTAGTGATCTCCTGCTGGCTGCGCTGGCTGAAGTACGGGTCGCTGTGGCGCGACAGGTCGTCGGTCAGGCAGATGCCGGCGTAGGCCATGACGCTCGAGCCCGAGCCCGGCTCCACGGACGTGGCGCCGTTGCGGTTGCTGGTCGAGCAGTTGAACTGCGTGCCGTTGTACGAGTGGTTGCCGCTGAACTGGTGGCCCATCTCGTGCGCCACGTAGTCGACGGCGTAGTAGTCACCGGTAGGCGTCGGGATGCCGGTGCAGCCACCGGCCTTGCCGGAGCGTCCGACGACGCCAAGGTTGGCGACGCCACCGCCGGGCTGGCCGAGCGCCAGGTGGCCCATGTCGTAGTTGGCGGCACCGATGATCTGGCCGATGACGATGCGCGCGCGTGTCGTGCTCGAGCAGCCGGTCACCTGCGACTGGGTGAAGCAGGCGGCGGCTCCGCACGGACCGTTGGGCGCCGTGGCCTTGGACCACGTGTCCAGGTTGAGCTGGTCGTCATTGGCGATCAGCGTCAGCTGGATCGACATGTCGTCGTTGTAGATCTGGTCGACGCGGTTGATGAGCGTGACCTTGGCAGCCTCGACGACCGACGGCGTCGCGCCGTTGATGTCGCCGAAGTAGGTCGCGTAGCCCGGATCGGTAATCAGAGCCAGGCGATAGGTGCGCAGGATGTCGCCCGTCGGCGGGTCGTGGCTCAGGTCCTCCGTGGTGATGACCTGGTAGCTGGCGCCAGCGCTGATGTTTCCATCCGTGGCGGTCACCAGGTGCATGTCCAGGTTGCCGTCCGGATCGGCCACGAACTTGGCCTTGAAGTTGCCCTGACCGTCCGTGTGGTCGGTGACCGTCCGGTCGGCGAAGTTGCCCTCCGGATCGGTGATGGTCAGGGTGATGTCCGTGTCCGGCGCGAAGGTGCTGCCGGAGATCGTCACGGTGTCCTTGGCGTGATAGGTCGCGCTGTCGGCCGAGATCTCCTGGCCGTCAGCGTCACGCTCAGCGAACACGCCGTGCCCGTTGTCCAGGTTGCGCCCGAAGTAGCTGGCGTAGACGGTGTCGTCGTTCTGGTAGAAGGGATCGATGTACCAGGCGCCGTACGGCGAGCGGACGGACGCGTGGAAGCCAAGCGGCGTGAGGTCGGCGCGAATCGTGGCGCCCGGGTCGTCGAGGGCGATGCCGCTGTAGGTCTGGATGTCCGGGTACTTGGCGGCCAGCCCCTTCTCCATGATGGGCGAGTTGGTTAGCGCAAAGCGCTGGAACGCGCCGTCGGGACCGGGCAGGGCCACCACCAGCGGGTGCTGGTCGGCGGCGCGGGTGTATTGGCGCGGTGCCGTGTCCAGGATGTTCGCGATCTGATCGCGGTCCAGGCTCCAGGCCGTGAAGTCGCCCGCGTTGAGGCTCAGCGAATCGTCATTGGGCGTCGGGCGGTGAGCGATGTGATGCCATGCGCCGGCGCCGGCATCCGCGGCGGCGGCACCCCCGGATGCCAGCCCGGCGGCAGCGGCGCGGGACGCGGCGGTCACCCCGCCTGAGCTGGCTGCCGACGAGGCAGAAGCGCCCACCGGCAGGGCCAAGCCCGTCGTGAGCAGGAGCCCCATGGCCGCGCTGAGCACGCGCGGACCCGAGCGCCGGAAACGATGCCGCAAACCAGCCACCCTGACCTCCCATTGACGCCTTTGGCGGGCTGGGACCCGCGTGCGGCGCGATTCATGGCGCGGCCAAGCTGGCATCTGCATCGCTGCACTGACAGGGTGATGGCAAAACCAAGCCCGAACTGACGTCGGAGCCGCGTTCCGGCCCAGCGGTCAGCTGCGAAGACCCGCCCCTCCCGAAGGCGCCTCCCTCTCAGCGCCAGCCCCGGCGCCTTCGGCATCCTACCGGACACCAGTACGTTTGGGGTATCGAATTGTGACCGATTTTGCCCGGGAATCGAAGCGACCCCGCCGAAGCGGGGCCGCTTTCACTGTCCCGGCTTGGCCCACGGTTTCCCGTGGGGACCCTGCCACGCCACAAGGGCATCTATCACGCCGGCTGCACCGGCTACCCTAACCCAACCTACCCATGACCTTGCGCCTGGGGCAGCAGTGCTGTCGAGCAGCACCACGCGCAGTGTACCCGGTAAGGCCCCCTGCTCTCAAGGGGAGTATGCAGATTGCATCGTTAATATTCCGAAATAGAGCGGGAATGCAACGTTTCGAGGGTGGCAGCCGGCGGAGCGGAAGGCGTCCCGTGCCTCAGGGACGGGTCACGGTGACCGAATCCATGGCCACCGGGTTATTCGCGGTGTTGTTGGGCGTACCCGAATTGGGCATCGCCGCGATCGCGTCGACGACATCCATGCCCGATGTGACCTTGCCGAAGATCACATAGGTCCGGTACTTGTCCAGCGCCGGGCGGGCTGCGTCGTCGAGCACGATGAAGAACTGTGAACCCGCCGAGTTGGGCGCCCCGGTCCGTGCCATGGCCACGATCCCGCGCCCGTACGTGCCAACGACAGGCTCGTCCTGGATGCTGTACCCCGGTCCCCCGAGACCCGTTCCGAGCGGGTCGCCTCCCTGGATCACGAAGCCCGGCACCAGCCGGTGGAAGGTGACGCCGTTGTAGAAGCCCGCCTGGGCAAGATTCAGGAAGTTCGTGGCAGCGACCGGAGCCGACTGGTCGTACACCTGGATCACGATCGTGCCCAGCTTCGTGGTGATGGTGGCCGTGACGCCGCTGCTGGCGGGCTCTGCCGGCGGGCTGGCGAGCGGCGTGGCGTTGGGCGGCCCGACCGACGCAGACAGGGTGTGGGCGGGCGAGCCACTGCCCCCAGGCCGCAGCACGGTAACGGCCAGCGCGCCGACAACCAGCACCGCGACCACGCCGACGACGCCGAGCCAGATGAGCGGCTGGTTACGTTGGCCGCGGCGCCCGCCGGCTCCCGCACGCGGCGCCGGCCTGGTGCGCGGCCGCGAGGCGGGCACGACGGGGCGGGTCGGAACCGGCTTCAGCGGACCCGGGCTGGGCTTCATGCCGCGGCCGCTGCGCTTGCTGCCGGACTTCATGCCGCAGCCGCCAGGGCGGAGGTGTAGTCCACTGCGCCCGTGAAGATGGCCTCCCCCAGGATGACGCCCCTCACACCGGCGTCGCGCATGGCCACGAGCACTTCTTGGCTGGCCACGCCCCCGGCGACCAGCACTTCCGCGTCCACCGATTCCACCAGCGAACGCAGCACGGCAGGATCGGGTGCCGCACCGCCGTGCGAGAGCACGAACCGATGAACGCCGGCATCCGCCAATTCACGGACCAGCTCCTGGAGGGTGGGGATGCGGGTCCGGCGAGCCCAGGGAAATTCCCGCAGCCGCTCGGGGCGTGCGTCCAGGCCGACCGCCATCCAGTCACCGGCGATCGCCAGGCAGTCGTGCAGGCGATCCGCGTCCTCCGCGACGGCCCACAGGGGCACCACGACCCGCGTCGCCCCGGCGGCAAAGGCAAGCTCCACCTGCTCGGGGCCATCCACGCCACCGGCCAGCTGCAGCGGTACGGCCACGGCGCGCGCCACTTCCTGGACCGCCGTCAGATTGGCCGGCCGGCCCTGTGCCGCGCCGTCCAGATCCACCAGGTGGAGCAACTGGGCGCCCTGCTCCACGAACGAGCGAGCGATTCGATCCGGACGATCCGTTGGCGAACCAGAGCCGGCGGCCGCGCCGGGCCACCAGACCAGCCGCGATCGCCCGCGCTGGAGGTCCAGGCTGGGGATGACCTGCATCAGGAGGCCGTCGCGGCCGCTGTCTTGCTGGGCATCGTGGGGCCGCCGCCCTCTCCCGCCAGCAGCCGGCGGTGGAAGCTCACCGGGATGCTGCCCGAATAGAGCAGCGCGTCGTGGAAGTCGCGCAACGAGAAGGCATCCCCGAGGCGATGCCGCTCGTCCTCGCGCAGGCGCAGCAGCATGACCTTGCCCAGCAGGTAGCTGAGCTGGTAGGTGGGCGTATACGTGTATCGATGCACCTCGGCCGTGGCCTGGGGACGCTCGAACCCGGTCTCTTTGACCAGGAAGTCGATCGCGTCGGCAACGGAGATCTCGCCGCGGTGCAGGCGGACGTCCAGGATGATCCGGCACGACCGCCAGATGGCGTCCGTGAACATGATCACGCGATGCTGCGGGCTGGCGTCGAAGCCCTGCTCGCGCATCATCTGCTCGCAGTACATGCCCCAGCCCTCGGTGAACTCGGGGGCGTCGATCAGCAGCCGGGTGATGCTGGGGTGGGCGACCGCGGCGGACAGTTGCTGGTGGTGGCCGGGATAGGCCTCATGGATGCTGGTGTTGCTGATGGAGGCCCAGTTGTGCTCCATCATCGCCCGCGGATCGCCGTCCACGGACGGCGTGACGATGTAGATGCCCTTGCGCTCGGCATCGAACTTGGCCGGCTGGAAATACGCGGCAAACGGCATCACGTTGCGCAGGTATTCCGGCGTCGGGATCACGGAGAGGGATTCGTTCTCGGGGATCGTGGCAAGCCCGTGTTCACGGATGAAGTCCCGTGATCGGAACATCGCGTCGCGGTACCCGTCCAGGGCGGCTTCGAAGGATTGCGGGTGGTCCTCCTTGATCCGCGTCAGCACCGTCGCGACATCGGCGTCCGGATCGATCTCGGCCGCGGCCAGTCGCCGTCCCTCGTGATTCGACGCCAGTTGGTCGAGGCCGATCTGGAGGATGTCGTCGGTGGTCAGGCCGTCGAACGCGCGCAAGCCGACCAGCTGGTCGTACTCCTTCGAGCCGAGCGGGAAGTCATCATCCGCGCTCTCCAGGACGCTGCGAAGCCATACGGCGTAGTCCTTGAGCGCAGCCCGCGTGGCATCGACGGCCTCGGCCAGCCGCTTCATTTCAGGACTGTCTTCGGACCACTCGCCTCGGGCAGCCGCGAGGATCTCGTCGAGGAAGGTCGGCAGCGATTCGGTCGACTCCGCCTCCATCTCGTTCCACAGGCGGACCGGGCGGTCGCCCATGCGGCCGCGGGCCTGCTGGAGCACGCGAGTGGCCTCTTCCAGCCGGCCCGCGATGGACACCAGTCGCTCCGGGAGCGGGGCAAAGTCGCGCGCGAAGAGGAGGAAGAGTCCATCGCCGATCTCGTCGCTGGCGGAGGCGCGGCGCTCCCAGACGCGATGGACCTCGTCGTCGAAGATCGATCGCTCGGCGGCATTGATCGCCAGCTCTCGCTCGAAGCGGAAAAGTTCGGACAGGCTCTGTGGGTCGATCTGTCGGATGTCCGCGAGGAACCGGTGCTCCAGGGCCGTCTGCTCGAGCTTGGCTTCGCGGCTGAAGTCGCCGAGGTGGTCGTCGGCGTTGTGCACGCCCAGCCACGTGCCGAAGATCGGGAAGTCGCGCAGTAGGCGCTCGAAGCGTTCCGTCACCAGCGTCTCGAATTGCCGATCGGCATCGGTAACGGGCTGCAACCCGATCCGCTTCTCGTCGAAGATCGCGCCGATGCGCGGGTCCGTCACGCGTTCTCCTCCACGTCCTGCGATCACCTTCGTTCGCGCTGCGGCATGCCGGGCTCAGGCCGGGGACCCGGCGGCCGCTGCATTGACCCTTTCCACCGTGGGCGCGGCGCCGATCGCCGCCAGTGCCCGCTCGACGGAGTGCAGCGTTCGCTGGATGTCCTCGGACTCGATGCCGTAATGCGTGACGGCGCGAATCTGGCCATCAGAGTACGTGACCATGAGGACACCCTCCTTCGCCAGGGCCTCCAGGAATGCGGCGCGCGCCCGGGAAGGTTCCTGCGGGGGCGCCTCGACGCGAAACAGCACGAAGTTGGTGCGCACCCGGGCCGGGTCCAGGCCGCCGATGCCCGGCAGTTGGACGAGCCCCTCCGCCAGCTGGCGCGCGTTCCGGTGATCGTCCGCCAGGCGCTCGATCATGCCCTCCGGCCCGTCGCGCAAGGCGACCAGCCCGGGTGCGGCCAGCACTCCGGCCTGCCGCATTCCGCCGCCGAGCATCTTGCGCGCGCGCCGGGCGCGCCAAATGAAGTCGCGAGAACCGACCACGAGCGAGCCGACCGGGCAGGCAAGTCCCTTGGAGAGGCAGAACGAGGCTGAGTCGGCGTCGGCCAGCAAGGCCCTGGCGGTGGTGCCGAGGGCAACCGCCGCGTTGAAGATGCGTGCCCCGTCCACGTGGAGTGGCACGCCGCCATCGTGCGCCACCCTGGCCACCGCGCTCACGTACTCCGGCGGCAGTGGCTGCGCCATGGAATCGGAATGGGTGTTCTCCACGATCACCAGGGAGGTGATGGGATCGTGAACGTCGGTCGGGTCGCGGAAGGCGTCGCGGATCTGCTGGAGGTCCATCCGCCCGTCGGGTCCCCAGGGCACCGTGCGCATGGAGGCCCCAACCACTGCCGCATGGTTGGCCGCTTCGTGCTGGATGGTGTGGCCGCCCTCGCCGCAGATGATCTCGCTGCCGCGCGGCACGTGGGCCATCTCGCTGACCAGGTTGCCCATGGTCCCGCTGGCCACGAAGAGTGCCGCTTCCTTGCCTGCCACGGCTGCCGCGCGTTCCTCCAGCGCAATGACGGTCGGGTCGTCGCCGAACACGTCGTCACCGACTTCGGCGGCGGCCATGACGCGGCGCATCTCCGGCGTGGGGCGCGTGACGGTGTCGGAGCGCAGGTCGATGATCTGGGGCACGGTGCGCGCGAGCATACCCGTCGCTTGCGGGAGGCGCCGCTGCGCCATCCCGGCGATCCCGGGGCTCGCGAACGGGCGCACGCGTCGATCCTGATAGACTCGGCAACCGCCGCATGGACCCGTGGTGTAGCGGCCCAACATGCCAGCCTGTCACGCTGGAGATCGCCGGT
>CAZENL010000142.1:0-7048 GCA_964513505.1 uncultured Anaerolineaceae bacterium | reverse complement strand
CTTGTCAAGGAGCGACGGACTGCCCGAACCACTGGCCACCGGCACAACTCCGGCCGAACAGCCTCGTCGCAGGCATCTGGCACTGGGAAACACCCGATCTCGAATCCTTCCCGGGCGAGGAGATCCAAGTCGACCAACTGACCTGGTACTGGTCAACCGTCGAGCCGATGTCCGACGGATGCCAGGCGATCGGTGGCAACGTAGAGCTCCGCGTCATCGACGGCTTCTCTCCGATTCCCACTCCGCCGTCGGTGTACCGATGGGACGAGGTCGATGCGTGCATGAGCGGCCCGGACTCGGCCATCGTGGAGGCGACCCTTCGTCAAATCCTCGGCATCCGATAGCTCAAGGCCCTTTGAGAGGGCGCTTTGGCGGTAACGCTGCCCGCGACGTTCGTGCCATCAGTCCGCGCTGCCCGTCAGAGCACGGTCGCGGCGAGCAGCACAGACTTCGGCTACTTCAGAGTGGCTGACAGAGACCTAACTCGCGCTCGTGCCGTGCTCAAACTCCCACCTATTGACACGTGGAGCTGGGTGAAGTCGTTCGGAGCGAGAGTCACGGGGGGTCAATGGTAGACCGGCGACCAGTCCGGGGCTGACGCTGCTGGAAGCCTGCCGCGGCTCGGAACGTCGGCACGCGTGGATCGGGGGACCCGCTAGCGCTCGGCTCGGAGCATGGAAACGACGGGCGGGCATGCCCCAGCCTGGGCCTGGCCGGTGACCTTGAATCCGTAACGCTCATAGAACGAGATGTTCCTGGGGTTCGGGGAATCGAGATACACCGGCAGGTGGTCCTCGTCGACGATCGCGAGGCAATGCTTCATCAATTCGCCGCCGATGCCCCTGCCTTGCACGGCGCCGTCGACACCGAACCATGCCAGGTACCAGTGTGGGAATCTCGGGTGTGCGTCGTCCATTTGGCTGAGCACGGAAGACGTGTCTTCGTGCTTTGCGGGCTCGACGGTCTCCGTGAGCACGGCGACGATGGCGTCGCCGTCCACGTCCACACCCGGAGGCAGCCAGATCGCGACGGCCGAAAACTCGCCGAGCTGCCAGACGGTTTGGTGAGCGAACGCCTTGCCTCCGAACGCCGCCAGGAGCTTGGGGAAGTGCCTTAGGTAGTGCCGCGCTTCCGGATACAACCACCGCTCGACCGGGTCGGCGGCGAAGGCGAGGACGAGGACGTCGAGGGCCCTCTGCTGCTCGTCCTCACGCACTGACAAGAATGAAACGTCGTTCGGAGGGATGGTCACAGGCCTGTCCATGGTAGCCGCGGGACCTAGTCGGCGGGCCGAGGTCTTCCTGCGCTGAACGTTTCGGGTGCGCCCTACCCTCATGCTCGATAGACCGCGGTCATCTCGACCACGGCCCATCGTCGGAGACCCATGGACCGAGACCTCGTCGAGCGGGCGCGCTCGGGCGATCAGGCGGCATTCGCGGATCTGGTGCACCAGATCAGCGACACGCTGCTCGGGATCGCTCGACGCATCCTGCGCGATCCCGGCCTCGCCGAGGATGTTCTGCAGAACGCCCTCGTGACCATCTGGCGGAAGCTGCCACACCTGAGGGAGCCAGACCGCTTCGAGGCCTGGGCCTACCGGATCCTGGTCAACGCCTGCTACGCGGATGCTCCGCATAACCGGCGATGGGCAGCGACCGTTCGTGCTCTGCCGATCGATCGGGAGAACGACGCGGACGAGTATCAATCGTTCGCCGACCGCGACGAGCTGGAGCGGGCCTTCCGCCGGCTTCCGCTCGACCAGCGGGCTGTCTTCGTCCTCCATCACCACGCGGGCTTGCCCCTCGTGGCGGTCGCCGAGACGCTGGGCATCCCGGACGGCACGGCACGATCTCGACTTCATTACGCAACGCGCGCGCTTCGGGCTGCCTTCGTGGCGTCCCGAGCCCAGGACAAACTTCGCGAGGGACGGCTGGCATGAACGACGACGATCGCGCCTTCGACCGCGCCGTTCAAACACTCCTGGAGGGCGGGCCCGACAGGACTCGCCCCGAAACGATCAATGCCGTGCTCCTCGCGGTCCGAACAACGCCACAAGAGCGGGGTCTCAGGACCCTTTGGAGGACCGCACCCATGTCCAATCCCATGCGACTTGTCGCCGTGATCGTGATCGCCGTGGTCGCAGGCGTGGCCGGCATCACGGCTTACAGCGTTCTCCGACCCGCGCCGGGGGTCGGCGGCGTCGGTGGCCTCTCGACCCCATCACCCACGCTGACGGCATCCGCCGCCGCTCCATCCCCGAGCCCGCTACACACGCCGACGGCATCCGCCCCCGCACCGTCGCCGAGCACCCGACCCTCGCCGACTCCCTATTCAATCAACACGACGACGTGGACGACCTACACGTCGGCGCGTTATGGCTTTAGCATCGGGTACCCCGCGGATTGGCACCTGCAGCACACCAGCGCGACTCGCGACTGGACCTATCCGGCGGACGCGACGGTGGACATGTACAGCACGGCCCTGGAGACCTTCGTCGCGCCGGACAGCACCATCGCGACGGCCGCCTGGTCGGTCGCTGTCAAGTCCGGCACCACGCTCGATGCCTGGATCCAGGCCTACTGCCCGCTTGCCGAGCCCACTGAGACCGCCGATTGCACAACGCTGCCGGGCCGCACCGTCGCGGCGAGCATGGATGGCCACGCTGGCTCGCTGGTGCGGTTCACCCAAGACACCCAGGCGTTCTTCCTCGTCAACGACCGGATCTACGTCGTCGCGATCTGGCAGGCCGAGGACTTCATCCCGGGCGGAGTCTCGCGACTCCTCGAAGCCTACCTCTCAACGATGCACCTTCTGCCCGGTGGTCCAAGCCCTTCAGGCGCGAGCCCGTCGCCATCCTGAGGAGCGCGTGCGATGGCCGCCACGTGACCATCGTGTGCTTGCCTGCGAACCTTGGCTGTTAGTCGGGGGACGTCTCCGAGGCTTGCCCGCCGAGCCTCGGAGGCTTCCCGCGCTTCCTGACGAGTTGGCCCGGCGCCGCGCGGACTCCCAGCCAGCGACACGTGGACCTGCGAAAAAGCGTTCGGGGCGATGGTCGTCACGGGCCGGTCCGTCATAGCCGCGCGGCCGGCGAGATGCCGCGGCAAGGCTCCCCTCCACTCGCCATCTGGGGAGATCAGGGCGTGATCTTGGTGGAGTCGAGGATCGCCTGAAGCTCGGCCAGGTCGGCCGTCGTGTTGGCGGCGTAGAAAGTCCGCTGAATCACGAACGTCCGTCCCCCGAGATCCAGCACGTCGAGAAGGTCGTGCTGGCCCGGGCCCTGGTTGTAGCGGTCGCCCCCGGACGTGTCGGTCCACGTCTTGTATTGGTCGCCGTCACAGCCGGAGGCGACCGAAGGCGCGCTGAACGTGACGTCCAGGGGCACCATGAGGTCGACCTGCTTTCCGGCAAAACCGTCGATCGTGACGTCGGTCGGTGTTACGGTCGCGCCCCGCTTCTGGGCCGCGAGCGCCGTCACGAGATCATCGACCGTCGGACCGAGCGCATCGGCCGTCGTTCGCCAGTGGCACGGGTCGGCATAGACCGTCGCGATCTGCCATGTCGTGAATGCCAACCCGTTGGGCTGGTCCCCATTCCTGACGACTCCACCCCCAAGCGAGGTCCAGCCAGCAGGCAGGGTGAAGGTGATGACGACGCCCTCCCCGAAGTCGGTTCGGTACGTGCCTGCCGCGAGCGTGCCGGACGACGGCAGGGCCGGCACAGCAATGGGGCTCGGGGTTGGGCTCGGGGTTGGGCTCGGGGTTGGGCTCGGGGTTGGGCTCGGGGTTGGGCTGAGGGTTGGGCTCGGGGTTGGGCTCGGGGTGGTCACAGCTGTCGACGTTGGCGCCGGTGTCGTGGGCGGCGTCGAAGAAGCGCAGCCACTCGTCAACAGCCCGACAACAACGAAAGCGAGTGCGACACGCCGTCCGCTGGGGGCAGCCGCCGCCGTGGCCTTCGTTCCGGCCAACCTCCACGCCGGCCACGAGGGTCGGCGTGATCGAGTCGCGCTGGCTCGGTCGATCACAACACCTGGGACAACCTCGAGCACGCGATCCATTCGTTCAGCCTCCTCGCAGCCAACGGGGACGCTGCCCGGTCACCGGTGGCCGGTCTCGGACCACCGGGTCGCTTGCGTGTCCCATTCGCAGAGCACCGGGTCGTCCGGCTCTCAATGCTGCAATGAGTCCAGGTCACGCGCGAACGTTCCATCTTCGCCCGAGCGCCCAAGCACGACATCGGTGATCGGAGATGGAACGACTCGGTTGCCGTGCGACTCATGATGGGTGACGCGGCGATGGGGCCGCCACGAACGGGTGTCCGATGCAGAGAGACCTCGTCCTTCGGGCCAGGAACGGCGACCACGACGCCTTCACGACGCTCGCCGCTGCTGCGATCGATGGGTTGCACCGAACCGCGCGGCTGATCCTGCGCAGCGATGAGCAGGCGGCCGATGCCGTCCAGGAGGCCCTCGTCGCCGCGTGGCTGCACATTCGCGCGGTCCGTGACCCGGACCGCTTCGATGCCTGGCTCCATCGGCTGCTCGTGAACGCCTGCTATCGAGAGGCACGGCGAGGCAGGCAACGCAGCGTTGTGGAGATTCGCATGACGCCTCTCGAAGAGCATGGCATGCGTGACCTCCAGGACGGGACGGCCATGCGCGACCAGTTGGAGCGCGGCTTTCGTCGCCTGAGTCCGGAGCAGCGCGCTGTGCTCGTCGTCCATCACTACCTCGGGCTGCCGGACGGCGAGGCGGCCAGCGTCCTCGGTATCGCCGTCGGGACCTTCAAGTCCCGACTGCACCGCGCCTCCGCCGCGCTTCGTGCGGCACTCGAAGCCGACGAACGCACGACGGCCGTGGCCCAGGAGTCCATCGCATGAACGATCACGAAGACTTCGATCGACTGCTCACGGGCTGGTTCGAGGCGGATGCGCTGGTGCCTGCGCCGGCCGGTGCCCTCGAGCGGACACTCGACGCCACTCGTCACCGCAGGCCGCGGCCGGCGTGGATGGCCGGTCTCAGGAGCGCCTGGGTCAGGGAAACCCAGCCTGCCGGGTCGAGATCCGGAGTGCTCTTGCTGCCGCGCCCGCGTCTGCGCTGGTCTCTGGCGCTCATCCTGCTGCTGGTCGTTGCCGCACTTATGGGTGGGGCGATCCTGGTCGGAGCCCGGCTGCTCCAACCCCCACCGTTGCCGGGCGGCTGGCTCGGCCACCTTGCGTACGTCAGCGACGGCGGCATCTATGTCGCCGACTGGGACGGCCGAAACGCGGTGCGGATTGCCGACCTGCCTCCTGGCTCTGACCCGGCGAGGTGCCCCGGCGACTGGGCCGAGGGACCGATGTGGTCGCCCGACGGTCGGTACCTCGCCTATCGTTCGGCCTCGGGTGATCGCTGCGACGATACCGTCGTCATCACGAATCTCGCCGACAAGTCCGTCGAGTCATTCCTTGCGACCGGCTGGCGTGTGTCCTGGTCACCTGACTCCACCCGGGTCGCGACGTGGGTCGACGAGTACAACACGATCGGCATTTTCGGGGTCGATGGCGGGCGTCAGGCTCTCCTCAGCGTGCCGAGCGGGTGCGCACTGGCGGGCGATTTCGACCCGAGATGGTCGCCGGACAAGCTGTCGCTCCTCCTCCCGGGCTGCGAGATCCCCATTGACGGCCAGGCGCCGCACCAAATGGCGGCGACCGATCCGCGGTCGCAGCGGGGGTGGAGCGACTCGCCGGACGGAGCGCGGGTCGCGTACCTCAACGGCACCTCACTCGAGGTTGCCGCGGCCGACGGTTCCCAGCCCAGGGTGCTCGTGCCCGCGGAGGCCCGCTCACCGGTGTGGTCGCCTGCTGGTGATCGGATCGCCTTCATCGGAGGTTCGGAACTCTCCGGACCGAGCGAACTCAGCGTGGTCGACGTGACCAATGGAACGGTTGCCGTGCTGGCCACCACCCAGGGGAGCGACTCGCTCCAGGTCATCCGGTTCTCACCCGAAGGTGACCTGATCCTCTACGCGACATCAAGCGACGCGACGGTCGGTGTGACGTCCGTTTGGAGCATTCGTGCGGATGGATCCGACGCTCAACTGCTTCTTACTGGGACCGGCTGGGGCGATTTCGATTGGGAAGCCCTGCTGCCTGATCCATGATGCCGTCGCCGATACGGGCTGCGACGTCAGGTGCTGGGCGGATTTGGGCGCAGGACCCTGCACGAGCGGAGCAGTGGGCAGTTCCTACGCGGTCCGCGCCAGGACGTACACGAGCGCGGCCACGGCAAGCAGCGCGAAGCCGAGGATGGCTACCGGCAAGCGCTTGCGGATCCGGCCGTAGACGATGCAGATCGCCGCGACGACCGCCAACAAGAAGGCGAGGCTCGGCATCTCAGTGGGTCTCGCCGTTGTTGATCGTTCCGGCCAGGGTGCCGCAGCGTGCCGTGGCCGCTCGTCGGGCGACCCGCGCCGAAAAGGAGCCCGACCCGATCACCCCTTTGTCCGCAGGACGAAGAGGGCGCCCGCAACCACGAGCACCACGATGCCGGCGACAAAGACCGGGTCGCCCCACCAGAGGTCGCGGTTGACCCGGCCGACCAGGATGAGGATCGCGGAGACCACCGCCATCAACGTCAAGAATGGATGGGCCCTCACACGAGGCGGCATCTGATTTCTCCTTCGATCGCTTTGGCCCGATGGCGTCTGACCATGCTGCACCTACCCACGAGCGTTACCACGAAACGCGTCCATGAACCGAACGCGTGTGCCGAGGCGCATGGCGGTATTGGCATAGATGCGTCCCGCGAGCCAGGTCAGTCCGACGATGGATGCCAGGGTCAGCGCTGCCGCCAGGCCGACCTGCCAGGACGGCACGTCGGTGTCCGCCATTCGCACGGCCATGAGGATCGGGGCGAACGGCGGAAGCAACGAGCACACCGTGGCCAGGGGGCCACTCGGATTCGGCAGCGCGACGTATACGAGCAGGTACGCCGCGATCTGGAGGATCCCGATCGGGGCGACGGCGCTCTGGACCTCCTCCTGGCGCGAGACGAGGGAGGCGACCGCGGCGT
>CAZENL010000141.1:2192-7054 GCA_964513505.1 uncultured Anaerolineaceae bacterium | reverse complement strand
GACCATGCGTCCAGAGACGCGTCCACCCCCGCCGCGGCGCGGCGGCTACGGACCCGAGAAGCTTTCGGCCAGGAACCAGACGTCGCCGCTCTGAACCCACGCCACATCGACCGAGCCGTGGGGGCCGCGGCGCAATGCGATGGCCGTGGCAGCCACGTCGGATGCGACCGTCTCGGTGCACCACGTAACGGGTGTTCCGCAGCGATAGCTGTCCGTCACGTCGTTGCCGGCCAGCCCGATGTGCCCGAAGCCGGTGGTCGTGACGTCGAATGCGGCCGCCATGTCCGCCGTGCTGCCCGGCACGGTGAGGAATGAGTGCCAGCCGCTCGGCGTCGCGTACGTGAGCTTCCAGTTTCCGGTGCCGCCCGTTGAGTGCCGCCAGACGATCTGCGCGTCATTGCCCCTGAGGGCCAGGATGGGGCTGCTGTCGCTGGCGCCCGTACCGGCGACCTTGACGGCCGAGCCGAAGTTGCCCTTGTGGGAGCTGGCGATGGTGAAGTAGAGGCCTACTCCAGGCGGGTCGCCGCGTTCGAAGGCGACGCGGGCGAAGCCATCCGTGGTCATGCGGAAGCTGGGCTCCTGGCCGCGACCGATGGTCGCCGTGGTCCACGAGCCGGTCCAGTTGGTGCGCATGACCACCGTCCCGTCGCCCACGCAGCACCAGTTCTTGACGTCCACCAGGAAGAGGTGGCCCTTGTAAACCTTCAGTTGGGGCTCGCCATTGCCGTCCGCGGCAATGCGCTTCGGGGTCCCAAACGTGCCTCGCGGGTGGCCCTTGTCCGTGGCGTAGAAGATGCCGATGTCACCCTCGCCATAGGGGAAACGGGTGGCCGCGATGTGCACTCGGTCGTTCTCGTCTAGTGCAATCGTGGGCTGACCCCAGAGGTAGCCATTCGGGCTGGCCGTATGCGCGAAGACTTTGCTCGATGTCCAGGATCCCGTGCGGTTGGTGAGATACCAGATGTCCTGGTCGTTGCCGGCCGCAATGTGGACCGCGCCATTGGAGTCGACGACCTCGACCAACTCCGCGAACGCACCGGCCTTGACCAGCATTGGTGACCCGGCCGGGGCGACCGCGTCGCTCATCGGCCCCGCCGAGGCGCCCGCCGGCGCCACCATGATCAGCGACAATCCCAGCGTCAGCCCCGCCCCCAGGAATCGAACTCGGGCTCGCATCGCGCAGACCCTCCTCTGTCGCGGCCGCAGTGCCGCGTGTTGAGCACGTCGCGTCATTGTCGGCGGCAGATGCGGCAATGAGAAGACCGGACGTTCGCGCCCCGGCCGTATGACTCGTACCCGTACCGGCGTCTGCCTCTTGGCCGCGGTGACCCGGCCACCGCCTCAACTCAAATCCGTGCCTCCGACCACGGCTCATGAACAAGCCAAACGGCTCTGTTCACTCGCTTGCCCTCGGGTGGAACGTGCCCTTGACCAAATTGTCGGGTGCATTCGGCGCCGGGAACCGCGAGGAGCAGGTGGCGTACCGTTGGAGGGATATCTGGGCGCGGCTGGAGAGCTCGGGAAGATGAAGCGGCATTTTGTGGTGATCGTCGCGGCAATCTTCACCTTGACTGCGTGTTCTTTGTTCGCACATCCTTCCATCACCAAGTACGTCTACAACAGTTCCACGGAGAATCGGATCGTTCATCTCAAGTGGTTGTACGCAGCCAGTGGGCGGGAGAACGACTGGGTCACCATACCCGCGCAGTTGCTTGTGTCCTTCGGCGCGTCGGAAGATCCGGTAGTAAACGGCAGCGCCGATGTCTACACACCTCAATGTCAGCTTCTGGGCAGTCTGACGTTTGGTCGCGTGGACGATTTGGTGGTGGAAGTGCCGCAATCGGGGTTGCCAGTTCTGATCGCGTCACTCCCTGCGGACAGTCACTACGGCGGGCCGTACGAGGACTATCTCTTCGATGGCCACTGCTAGGTCTACCACTGACCGAATCCCAATCGACGACATCTCGTGCGCAGCACCTTCCCAGAGCTGACCAGGGGCGTGCTGGTGCTGGGGCTCGTTGGCCTCAGCAGTGGCCGGTGCACCACGTACACCGACAGCCCGTCACCCTCAGCCAGCTCGGCTCCCTCCGCTGGTCCAACAATCGCCATGACTGGTGGCGAGAAGAGGTTCCGTTGATGGTCGCGTGGGCGTTTGGCCAGTGAGTTTCTGCATCCACTCGTGGGCGACGTACCCTACTGCCTCGATTGGTTGACAGGAGGCAGGTTCATGGCCGAGAACGGGACCCTGGTCGGGACATTCGTCGAACCGCGGGGGGCGATCAAGTCGATGATCGCCGCCGGCACGCAGAACGTCTTCGGCTCGGCCACCCGGGTCGTCAGCGCGGCCATCGGCGAGGCGGCCGACCGAGACATGTCCGGCACGTCGCCGCTCAAGAAGGGCGACATTGCCTATCTCGGCGTGACCGCCGATGCCGTGATCCTGTTCCGGGCCAAGCGTGGCGCCTTCAAGCCTAAGGCGACGGCGGAACCGATCGCGACGGCGCCACGTTCGGAGACCGCGAGCGCCTCGATCGCGGAGGGTCGTCTCGGTTCTGCGGTCCTGTCACTCGCGTTCACCGATGGCACAACCTGGACCTTCGACATCCCGAGGGTCCATTTGAAGGGCGCTCGCGAGATCGCAGCTGCGCTCGCACCTTCCGGCTCCTGATCAAAGGAGCGACGTGCCGATCAACCGGTCGTTCGTTTGACGAGCAGATTGCCGATGCGGAGCGCGTTCCCCGGCTAAACTCCGCGAATGCCGGAGTGCCATCCGGCAGCCGAGGGATGTGCCCTGTTTCCCGTACGGCCGGACTGACCGAACGACGAACGAGGAATACGGCACATGACCGACCTACGTCGACGCCTGCTCGCGGCGGGCTTGGCTCTGATGGTGGTGGCCTGCTCAAGCTCGGCCCCGAACCCGTCTGGTTCCCAGCCTCTCGCCAGCGGCAGCCAGCCCTCCCAGCGACCAGGCAAGACGCAGCGTCCCGGCTCCACGGGCGGTGGCCAGCCCAGCAGCGTTCCGGCCGTGCCGGGAGCGACGCCGGCGGCCGCTACCCCGGGCACGCCGATCCCCGGCATCGACCAGCTCACCGGCAGCGACGGCCGCTTCACCCTGCTGGTCCTCGGCTCGGACGCGCGTGGCCACCTCAGCGGCGAGCGCACCGACACGATCATGATCGTCACGATCGACCCTGCCACGGGCAAGGTCTGGATGGTCAGCCTGCCTCGCGACACAGAGAACGTGCCCATCGCGCCCGGGGTGGTCTATGGGCCCAAGGTGACGGGGCTGTTCCAGGACTTCAAGCTGAGCCATGGCGCGAACCGAGCGCAGCAGTTCCAGGACATGGTCAAGGCCATGGAGTACGCCTTCGGCATACAGATCGACCGGTATGCGCTTGCGCACTTCACCAGTGTCACGCACCTGATCGATGCCATCGGTGGGATCGACGTCACGCTGGCGAAGAAGTTCGTGGACACCAGCAAGCCAACCTCTCACATCGTGGCGGGCGGGCTACGCCTCAAGGCCGGCGTGAATCACCTTGACGGGATCCACGCGCTCGCCTTCTGCCGCAGCCGGGAGACGACATCCGACTACGACCGGGCGCGGCGCCAGCAGGTGACCATCTCCGTGACCATCCAGAAGGTGCTGGCCATGGGGATCGTCGCGATCCCGGCACTCGCCCAGACCGTGTTGGGCGACACCGGCATCGAGACGAACCTTCACGCCAGCGACGCGGTGACGCTCGATGCCCTGGCAAAGCAGGCCAACCTGTCGAACTTCAAGAGCGTGGTGCTGGAGCCGGGCCAGTACTCCAGCGGAGGTACCCCGCCGACCTACGCCACGTTCATGAAGGTGACGGCGGTTCGGGCCCTGTTCTCGAAGATCTTCAGCGGGCACTGAGGCTCGCCGGAGACCATCGTCGAACCGGGCGGCCGGATGCGACGCTTGGGGGCAGGGCCCATGGTTTGACGAGCGTCAAGCAGACCGAGACGCGGCTCGACCCCGACCGTCCGCCCCACGAATGATCAGCGCGTCATGACGGCTCCGACACCGCCGCCGACGAGCAGGATCAGCCCGATGACAACGCCGCTCTGCCATTGGCCGGCGGTCATCGTGCCGGCCACCCCCAACACGGCATGTGCCGCGATGAGCACCGCTCCAATGACCGCGACC
Source organism: uncultured Anaerolineaceae bacterium (assembly GCA_964513505.1). Taxonomy (GTDB): domain Bacteria; phylum Chloroflexota; class Limnocylindria; order Limnocylindrales; family CSP1-4; genus JAFMJV01. The sequence continues at coordinate 2,877 of CAZENL010000141.1, read as the reverse complement.
GCAAGAGCCAGCCTGTGCTTGCCCACGTTGTGAACCTCCTGTGCAGGTCCGGGAATCGAGGGGCCCGGGGGCCCTACGCGTCCCGGCGACGTTCGATGACGATGGCGGCGGCGCAGATGGCGGCCGCGTAGACGGCCAGGACGACCGCGGCGGCCGGCTGGCTGAGCAGGTCTCCGTTGGGGTCGCGCACGAGCGCCCGCCCGGCCGCCCCCGGCAGCCAGCGGCCGATCCCGGGGGCGATGCCGACAACGATGTTCTCGGCTAACAGCAGCCAGACGAGCCAGCCGACGATGACCCCGACCTGGTTGCGGACGAGGCTGCCCGTGGCCGCCCCGATGGCCCCGAACAGCGCCGCATAGACGACGGCACCACCGAGAATCGACCAGGCCTCCGACGAGGCGAGCGGGAAGGCGTAGCCCTTGATGGCGTAGACATGATCGGCAACGGCCAGGGCGGCGCCGGCCGCCAGGGCACCGAACACGATGCCGGCACCAGCTGCTGTCAGCAGCTTCACCACCACGACCCGCCAGCGCTGTGGCGTGGTTAGAAACGTATCGGTGGCGGTGCCCTGCCGGTACTCGCCTGCGGAGATGATGACCCCGAGCACGAACACGAAGATGGCGCCGGCCGCGCACACGTGCAGGACGGTCCGCACCCCCTGGTCCGACTCGAGGTCCAGGTCAGC
>CAZENL010000141.1:0-2092 GCA_964513505.1 uncultured Anaerolineaceae bacterium | reverse complement strand
ACGGCCGCGCCCACGTCGCTCACCGAGGCACCGCGGATGACCAGGCCGCCAGCCGCGTCCTGGCGGAAGCTCCACCCGTTCGCCTCGGCCAGCCGTTCGAGTCGCGTGGCATCCGCCGCGCGGACGACGACCGCGCGCTCCCTTCCGTACAGCTCCTCGGCGGCTCCCTGGCGCACCACACGGCCGTGGTCGATGATCACCAGGCGGTCCGCGACGGACTCGACCTCGGCCAGGAGGTGGCTCGAGAAGAGCACCGTCCGGCCCTGTGCCGCCCAGTCGGTCAGGAGTCGACGCAGCCACGCGACCCCCGCTGGGTCGAGCCCGTTCGCCGGTTCGTCGAGCAGGAGCACCCGGGGATCGCCGAGGAGGGCGCCGGCGAGTGCCAGCCGCTGACGCATCCCCTGTGAGTAGCCTCCGACACCACGGTCGGCTGCGCCAGTCAGGTCCACGAATTCGAGGACCTCATCCACCCTGGTGCGTGAGATCCCCGCCGCCCGGGCGACCACCCGCAGGTGGTCGCGACCCGTGCGCCCCGGGCTGAAGCCCATGGAGTCCACCACCGCTCCAACGACGCGTCGGGGAGTTGGTAGGTCGGCATACCGCACCCCGTCGATCAGGGCCGTCCCGGCGTCGGGCCTGGCGAGGCCGAGGATGATGCGCATCGCCGTCGTCTTGCCGGCGCCGTTCGGTCCGAGGAAGCCGGTCACCGCGCCCGGGGGCGCCTGGAAGCTCACGCCTTTCAGGGCCGTCGCTGCGCCGTATGACTTGGTGATGTCCGTGACGTCGATCATCGGAATGCCGTCTGCCTGCTTCTCGGTTTCGTGACCAGAACAATGTGTTCGGTATTGGACCTCGTGTCCGAGAATGGCTAGCACCACAGGACGGCGTCAACGGGCGGATCGGCCGAGGTGTGCGGAACCGCACATTCGGGCGTCGATGTCCCGGAACAGGAGGGATGCAGATGCCCCAGGCAACAACGGACAGGCGCGTGCGGCGGACCCGCCAGCTGCTTCGTGATGCCCTCATGGAGCTCACGCTCGAACGTGGCTACGACCGGGTCACGGTCCAGGACATCCTCGACAAGGCGGACGTGGGCCGGTCGACGTTCTACGCCCATTACCGCGACAAGGACGACCTGCTCGTGAGCGAGTTCGAGGCGCTCCACCCCAGCCTGAGCGTCCGGCCAGGCAGTCTCGATGCGGGCCCGGCGGGGACGGTCGGGCTGCTGGAACCCATCCGCGGCGCGTTCCGGGACGCGGAGGCCAACCGCCGGCGCTACAAGGCGTTCATCGGGAGGCAGGGCTCTGACGCGGTGAGACGACTGCTTCCAGAGCCGCTGTCGAACATGGTCGCCGAGCAGATCCGCGTCCAGTTCCCCGACTGGCAGGGCGACGAGCAACGGCTGGCCGCTGCGGCGCGGTTCATCGTGAGCGCGTTCCTTGGGATGCTCACCTGGTGGCTGGACACTGATGCGCCGTTCACCGGAGACGAGATCTTCACCATCTGCAGGAGTCTCGCGGTCGAAGGGGCGGAGTCCTTCTTCAGGAGCTGAGGGCCTGCATCTCGGAGTCGCCCGACCCCTCGAGCCGCGGATGAAGGCGACTTCATCTGCTGCGCCTCGCATCTACACCGGTGCCGCGCTTGAATGGAGGTCCTCTGGCCTTCCACCAAGGTGACCGTGCAGCCACCCGTCCGTCCGGATTCGAACCTGTGTCGCGCGCTGCTGGCCGCCGCGCTCAGCCTGGTGCTCGTGGCCGGTTGCACGTCAGTGGGACCGCCGCCCGCTCAGACGTCGTCAGGGACGTTTGGAGTGCCGCCGAACTCATCCGCGCCGTTTCCTGGAGGCACGTCTCAGACAACGCCCGGTGTCGGAGCCAGCCAGCCAACGAGCGTCGGCACGGACGACTCGATCGGCATCCATCGTATCCAGCACGTCATCGTGGTGATGCAGGAGAACCGCTCGTTCGACCAGTACTTCGGCACGTTCCCGGGCGCCGACGGCATCCCCATGCGGAACGGCGTACCGACTGTGTGCGCGCCCGACCCAAAGAGCGGCGCCTGCGTGGCCCCGTACCACGACTCCAGTGATCTG
>CAZENL010000140.1:0-7199 GCA_964513505.1 uncultured Anaerolineaceae bacterium | reverse complement strand
CATGCCAGCCTGTCACGCTGGAGATCGCCGGTTCGAATCCGGTCGGGTCCGCCATTCCTCTTCTGTTTCGGGGTTCCGGTCGCGATGGCACACTGCGCACAGATGCACCGCGTTCCACCTGGGCAGCGCGTCTCGTGAGCGATCCCGTCGATCCTCAGATTCCCGTGCGCCGGCAAGCCGTGCCCGTTCGCGACCCGCGCTATTCGCCGCGTGGTCCCGGCTCGAGGGTCCAGGCGTCGCATGTCCTGGTGATCGTGCTGTTCTGCATCTTCGTCGTAGGCGCCGCCAGTTTCGTGGTGATGGCCCTCGGCGCCACGTCCGCCAGCCCGTCTCCGGGCCCGTCCGGCTCGCAGATCGCGGTCGCCCCCGGCTCCGTGCAAGGCTCGCTCGCGCCCGGTCAGACACCCGGGCCGACGGTCCCGGCTGCGACCGATACGCCCGGGCCGGGCGAGACACCGGCGACGCCGGGTCCCGACGGCACGCCGGATCCCACCCAGACACCCGGGCCTGTCGCGGACGTCGTGATGCCGCTGGTCCCGGTGATCAGCTTCTGGGCCACGGACGACAGCATCTCCATGAAGGAGCTGACGCGCGCGTTCCAGGGCCAGAGCAGCACGTATCCAAAGGTGATCGTCGAACCCGGTGACCGCGACGCGATCGCGGCCGCCTTGAACATCACGCTGGCCGATTCGGTGGAGAACGGCGACGTCGAGCAGATTCGCCAGAAGACAAGGGACGGCTACCTGGGGCTGATCCCGGCGTCGGACCTCACTCCCCAGCTGCGAGCCCTGTCGATCGGCAGTGCCTCACTGGTCGGCGAGGACCACCTCAGCAAGCTGTCCAACTGGCCGCTCATGGCGACCGTGAAGCGGCCGGTGGCAGAGAAGTGGGACGCCGGCGCGACCTGGACCATCGTTGCCGGCGGGGACATGTTCCTGGACCGCGGCGTGGAGAACACCACGCTCCACAAGGGCGGCGGTGTGGACTACCCGTTCCAGGGTGGCACGGCCCGCGTCACGGGGCACTGCGCCTGCTCGCCATCGCAGCAGATCCCCGGCGAGCTCGTGCCGACCTCCGTGCGAACCGGCAACAAGGGCATCGTGCGCGCGTTCGTCCAGAACGCGGACCTGGCCATCGCCAACCTGGAGAACCCCATCCCCGACCACCCTAGCTGGCACCTCAGCGGAACCGTCTTCGGTGGTCCGCCCAAGCTGCTGGGGATGTTCACCTACGCCGGCATCGACTGGGTCTCACTGGCCAACAACCACATCCTGGACTACGGCGCCGACGGGATCGCGCAGACGCGCGCGAACCTCAAGAAGGTGGGCATTCCGTTCACCGGCGCCGGCAAGAACGCGGCACAGGCCGGCGAGATCAGCTATCTCAAGGCAAACGGGCTGAAGGTCGCGATGGTCGCCTGCGTCGGTGTGGTGCCCGGTGTCTTTGCCGGCCAGAACAAGGCCGGCGGGCTGCCCTGCAAGGACAAGTACGTGGTGCCGGCCATCCAGGAGGCCCGCCAGAACGCGGATGTGGTCATCGTCTTCGCGCATTGGGGCAACGAGTACCACCGCGAACCGTTCCCGTCGCAGGAACCACTGGCCAAGGACTGGGTGGATGCCGGGGCCGACCTGGTGCTGGGCGCCCACCCGCACGTCTACGGGGGCCTGCAGGAGGTTGACGGGCACACCGTGATCTACTCGATGGGCAACTTCATCTTCGATCAGTACTGGTCAACGGCGACCATGGAGGGCGCGCTCACGGAGCTGACCTTCCAGGGCACCAAGCTGGTGCAGGTGCGCCTGCACCCGATGATCATGCTCGACCAGTCGCAGCCCAACTTCCTGAACCCGGCCACCGACGACGGCAAGGAGCTGCTCAAGGAGATCCGCGCGGTCGCCGATCCCATGGGCTGGTAGGTGCAGCCAACGGGAAACCCAGGGTCCGCGCCGCCTGTCCGCAGCGGCTGGCGGCTGCCGGTCCTGGTCCTGGTCGTCGCGCTGGTGGTGGTGGGGGCTGGTGCCCTGGTGCTCGGCATGACACGCGGCGCGGGGCCGGGGCTGAGCGCGTCAACCGTGCCGACCACGGATCCCGTCTCGTCCGGGCGTCCGCTGGGCAGCGCCCAGCCCGGCCAGACCGGCGTTGCCAGCCAGGGCCCGGGCGTGACTCCGACCTCCCCGGGTTCGGAGGGCACGAGTGAGCCGCCACCAACGACGGGCCCGGTGGTCGGCATCCAGATGCCGATGGTGCCGGTGGTCTCGTTCTGGTCAACGGACACGGACATCAGTTCCGCGGACTTGAAGGCAGCCTTGGCTGGCAACGGCCCTGCCGGCCGGACAGTGGTGGTGCCTGCTGCCGATGCGGACGCCATTGCGGCGGCCCTGAAGCTGACGCTGTCGGACTCCGTGCAGCGCGCCAGCAATCCCGACAAGGTCCGCAAGGCCGTGAGCAAGGGTGCGCTCGGGCTGCTGCGCGTCACGGACGTGGATCCGAGCGTGCGCGCACTTTCCCTCGACGGAAAGGCTCTGTTCGGAGAGGATCGCATCAGCGATCTCGGACAGTGGCCGCTGACCGCCACGATTCAGGCATCAGCCGACCAGGCGTGGGACCCCAGCACCACCTGGACCATGCTCGCAGGCGGCGACATGTTCATGGACCGCGGCGTCCACCGCGCCGTGGTGGATGAGAAGAAGGGCATCGATTGGCCGTTCGATGGTGGCACGGCGATCGTGACGGGGCACCACTGCTGCGGCGTCTACGTGACCACCCATGAGATCCCGGACGTCCAGTTCACCGGCCATGCAGGCGCGGTGCGTGACCTGGTCAAGAATGCGGACCTGGCCGTCGCGAACCTGGAGACGCCGGTCCCCGACAACTGGGTGTACCACGCCCACGACTACATCTTCAGCAGCGATCCGAGTTTGTTGCCCATGTTCACGAACGCGGGAATCGACTTCGTGACCATCGCCAACAATCACATCAGGAACTTCGGCGCGTCCGGAATCGCGGACACGCGCAAGAACCTCGCGGCTGCCGGGCTCAAGTTCGCGGGCGCCGGCGCCAACCTGGCCGAGGCGGGCCAGATCGCCTACCTCAGCGCCAACGGGACCAAGGTCGCCATCATCGGCTGCTCCGGCGTCGCGTCGAGCGACAACGCGACCGCCACCCGCGCGGGCGTGCTGCCGTGCAGCATCAATGCCGTGGTGCCGCGCATCCAGGAAGCCAAGACCAAGGCCGACCTGGTCATCGTGTTCGCGCACTGGGGCACGGAGACCGACAACAACCCACAGGTGACTCAACCGCCGCTGGCCAAGGCATGGATCGATGCCGGTGCCGGCCTGATCCTCGGCGCTCACACGCACGTCCCGGGCGCCATCGAGCAGATCGACGGCAAGGTGGTCTTCTACTCGCTGGGCAACTTCATCTTCGACCAGACGTTCTGGACCAAGGAGATGGAGGGTGCCCTTCCCGAGCTGACCTTCCAGGGCAACCAGCTGGTCCAGATCCGCCTGCACCCATACGTCGCGCCGGACGTGCAGCCGAACCTCCTGGATCCCGCCACGGACGACGGCAAGGCGATCATGAGCACCATCAAGCAGGTGTCAGCCGCTCGCGGGCTGAAGTGGTAGCCGCACCGATTTCCTTCATTGTCCGGAAGGAACGACGGCGAGCGTTTTCCATGTTTGGCCCGCGTCCGAACTGCTGAGGATCAGCTGCTCTTGAAGGTCGGCGTCCCATGCTGATGTCGCCCAGTCGGTGTCGGTCCGCAAGGTGACCTCGTCGACGAAGACGCCATCGAAGCTGGCGGGCGGAATGTCGGACCAGTGCGAGCCGCCATCGATCGTCTTCTGTGTCACGCCCCGATCCATCCACGTCGCGCCGGTGCCACTTGGGCGCATCGCGATCCCGGACAGATAGCCGCTGTAGCTGATCCGGTCCTTGTTTGGGCATTCAGGTATCAACTCGGAGGCCACGCAGCTCCAGGCGGTGCCCCCGTTCGTGGTGTGGAGGATCGCCTTCGCACCAGCTCCGGCACCAACGTCGTACGCGCAGGCGATCCACCCCTGAGACTGGGTCAGGAAGCTGACCCCGACCGCGTCCATGTGGAACCGGGCACACGGCGTTGAGCGCACGGTCCAGCTGATCCCGCCGTCGGCCGTCACCGCCACACGGGCTATCCGCCCACCGGCCGGCACCCGCCCGCCTTCGATGGCCCAGCCGTGGGAAGCATCCACGAATGAAACCGAGCTGAACCTCCCGGACGTGAGCCGGTGCCACGAGGCTCCGAGGTCCCCGGTCAGGAAGAGCCCAGGGTGACAACCCGTCGGGTCGTTGACGTCGCAGTCGGCGATGGCGACGATCCCGCGACCCGGTTGCGCCGCGACGAAACTGAATCCCGGCGCCGTGACCAGACGATGGATCCACGTCTTCCCGCCATCGTCCGTCGCCCAGGTCACCGCGCCAAGATCGCTGTCCCCCTTCGCCGGCACGCGCCCGACCGCGATTCCGTGAATCCCGTCAACGAACAACACGCCTGTGACGGTCATGGCGTCCGGCGCCTGGGGCACTGGTGTCGCCGTGGGCGATGGCCGGGGCGAGGGTTGGGGCGACGACCTTAAGGTTGGCGAAGCCTTGGCGCTCGTGTTCGCTGAAGGAGACGGACTGGGCAGCACGCTGAAGCTCGGACTGGCGCCGGACGAGGGCGTCAGCGTCACGGCAGGCGCCGGGCTCGAACAGCCTCCGATCAACCAGGCGATGAGGATGAGGATCGAGCTGCGGGCGCGCACAACCCTGTGACGCCCCGTCGATCCCGTGGGTTACGCCGAAGCGGCCTCGTCCAGCCCCGCGAACAGGTCTGTCTCGGGGATGCGCACCGGCACCGCCCAGGAAACCTTGAGAGTGAAGTCCTCGGTCGGCTGGAACTGCCGCCAGTCGTCGGCCGTGAAGGCCACGAAGAAGAAGTCGGGCGCGATCTGCGTGACGTGTTCCTTGAGGGCGGCGAGCTTGTCCCCGATCACATCGCTCACGTTCACCTGGCTGGTCTTGGGCCCGGTCGCCGCGGCCATGCGCCCCCACTGGGCCTCGCGCGCCGTCCGCTGCTCCTCCGATTCATCCGCCGGCGGGTTCCAGCGGTTCTCGATGCCGCGCTCCGCGAGGATCTTGGCCATTTCCTCGCGTCTGGACAGGTCGAAGATCGTCTCGTAGAGCTTGCTCGGCCGCCACGGCGAGAGACCGCCCGTCAGTTGCTCGGGGTACCAGGCGGGGTCGCCGGCGCGTTCGAAGGCAAGTTTCGCGACCTGTCCCGCTCGGATGTGATCAGGGTGGCCGTACCCGCCGAAGTCGTTGTAGCCGACCATGACCTCGGGCTGCGTCTCCCGCACGATCTTGACGAGCCTCCCGGCGGCCTCGTCCAGGTCCGCCTGCCAGAAGCTCTCGGGAGCCTGGTTTTCGGGCGTGCCCATCATCCCGGAGTCCACGTAGCCCAGCTTGCGGCTCTCGACGGGTCCGAGCTGTGCCAGCGCGCGCTGCAGCTCGACCGCTCGGAGCTCACCCAGCTTGGCGTGGTTCTCCGGCGTGTCCATCTCCGCGACCACGATCTCGCCGTGTTCGCCGCCCGTGCAGGTCACGCAGATCACGCGGTGGCCGGCCCGGCTGTACCTGGCCATGATTCCGCCGGTCGAGATGGTCTCGTCGTCGGGGTGGGCATGAACGGTCATCAGGGTGTGCATCTTCGCCATGGCCGGATGATCGCCGAAGCTGCAAGAGCGTGCCAAGCGGCGGCCCGGCGCGACGTCAGGCGGTCTGGCCGCTCGCCGCCGGCCAGAGGCCAAGGTCGATCTCCGGCGCAAGCTCGGCCAGCGCGGCGAGATCGGGCGCATAGGCGTCCGTGAGCGCGCGCCGAACGGCTTGGGGGAGCGCCGCGGCCGGGGCACCCGCGGACGGTCGGGTGGTCAGCGGCGCCAATTCGGCCGGCGGGAGGCCGATGAACGCCAGGGTCCTGGCGAGCTGCGCCTGGGTGTCGGCCCGGCAGGCTTCTTCCTGGAGGATCAGCACCTGGTCACGCGGAAACCTGTTGAGCAGGCGCCGCAGCGGCTCGGCGTACAGCCCACGCTGGAAGGTGCCCAGCGCGTCGCGGTCGTCCCAGCGGCGGGCGTTTGGCAGGGTGGCCCTCTCGCGCGCCGCTGCGTAGCGCTCCGCCGGGTCCCGCAACAGCACCAGGACACGCGTTCGGGGAGCTGCGGCGGCCAGCATCTCCGGCACCCAGAAGTCGGCCAGGTAGGTCGGCGTCCATTCACCGGCCATGTAACCCTCCGGTCGAGGGAACCATTGGGCGTACCGCGCTGCGTCCGCGGCCGTGAACGGCTCCGCCCAGAATCGATCGAACCAGTGCAGCTCGCCGGACGTACCGGCGAGCCGTTGAACGTGTGGGTGGCGCTCGATCTGGCCGAGCCACCACGCGGTCGAGGTGCCCGTCGCCCCGACACCGACGAAGTCAGGTGGCGCCGCGTGCCACCCTGCCGGCACGTCCGGTGCATTCGGCCGTGCGCCAATCGATCCGCGCGGCGCGGCACGCCGGCCAAGACGCACGCCGCGCAATGCCGCCCGTCGAACCGCGTCGCGTGCCGTCACGGCCGCTGCCACAGGCCCAGGTCCAGGTCTGGCAGCAGCGCGGCCAGACGCTGGTTCTCCGGGGCGTAGCGCGTACAGAGGATGCGGCGCTGCGCGTCGCTCAGTGCCACCTTCTCGCCACGGCTCTGGTTGACCCGGCGCGCGACGGCAAGCCGTGCGGCGGGCTCCGGGTCCAGGCCGATGAACGAGAACGTGCGCCGCAGCTCGCCGACGGGATCGCTCACGCACCGCTCGTACTGGAGGATCAGCACCTGGTCGCGCGGGAAGACTCGCCAGAGTCGGAGCAGCTGGTCGGCATAGACGCCGCGCACGTAGCCGCCGTTGGCGGCCCCCCGAACCTTCCAGGAGAGGGAGAGCCGGTTCTCCGTCAAGGTGAGGGCGGATCGGAAACGCTCCACCGGGTCACGCAGCAGGACCAGCAGCCGGGCGTCCGGCGCGGCCAGCTTGAGTTGCCGTGGTGTCCAGAACTGGAGCATGTAGCCGGGCGTCCATTCGCCTGCCAGCTGGCCACGAGGCCTGGGGAAGAAGTCGTGATAGCGGCGGGCGGCGTCCTCATCGAAGTCGGCGTCCCA
>CAZENL010000139.1:4989-7288 GCA_964513505.1 uncultured Anaerolineaceae bacterium | reverse complement strand
GGACGGGGGTTGATGCGCTCGTTTCGCCCGGTGCCGCCGTGATCGTGAACGGCACCGTGGTGGTCTCGCCCGTCGGCTCGTACGTGAAGACCACCGTGTAGTTGCCGGGAGCCAACCACCCACCCGCGACGTTGCTGCTGTCCCATTCCCAGTTCGGACCGGCGCCCGGATACGCGAGCGCCGCGGCTTGGTGGGTGAACGAGGCCCCCGTGCCTGTGTTGGTCCACGTCGAGTCGACGGCGCCGTCCATGCCCGCCCCCAGCAGGTACAGCACCCAGACCTCCGGTGTGTCGTCCGGAATAGACGTCACGAAGGTCGTGGGGTCCAGGTTGCCGTCCACGAGTTGTGGGAACGCCGGCAGGACGCCGGTCATGGCGAATGCCCCGGCGGTCGCGCTGGAGGCGCCGGAGGATTGCGCTGGCGACGCGGCGTTGGGCGCCACCGTCGCAATCGGCCCTACCGTCGCGATGGGCGCCACCGTCGCGATGGGCGCCACCGTCGCAATCGCGGTTGCGTGGGCCGAGCTTCCTGTCGTTGACGCCGCGTTTCCGCCGCATGCGCCAACCAGGAGCCCCGCGCACATCCCGGCGGCAATCCAACCCCCGAGACGCTGTCCGCGACGCATGTGATTCGCTCCTCGGCCCCAAGCATGTCAGCCGCCGCTGCACGCCCCGGGCACGAATGTGACCCGACTCCGTGGGCAAGCCCGAAGACTACGGTCGGTGCCTCCGGCATTCATCCGGGGAATCCCTAGCAAGTAGGATCTGCGGATGGAAGGCGAGGTCACGATCTGGGGCGAGCACCCTCTTCGCGCCCACGAAACACTGCTGACAGAGGCGCTGGCCCTCCCCGCTGACGAGTGTGGTCGAGCGGCACGCATGGTCGGACAGGCCTCGATCGCAGCCGCGCTCGCCGGCCGATCCGAGCTGGCGGTGTCTACCGGTGAGCGGGCTCAACGCCTCGCTCGGATGGCGGACCGCGCAACTCAGGCCATGGTTGCGATTGATACGACGGTCGTTCAGCTTCAGCTGAACCGCGCAGACGATGCAGATCGCCGTATCCAGGCTGCCATCCAGGATCTGGGCCAGTTGGATTCCGAAGAGGTCTGCGAAAGCCTGCGCGAGTCCGGCGTGGTGTTGCTGTGGGCCGAGCAATACGAGGCAAGTGAGCAGGTCCTCAACCGCGTCGTGGAGGCGGCGCGTGAGGCGCGTTGGCCAATGCTCGCGATCGCCCTCGACACACTGGCTGGGCTCGAATTCCGCACGGGCCGGTGGGACCTTGCCGACGCCCATTCGGCCGAGGCGGTTCGACTGGCGCGAAGGCCCTCAGGCGAGTTGTTCGTGCTTGCCTCGGCGCTGACGACACTGGCACGGGTCGCCGCCGCACGCGGGCGCGAAACGGAATGTCGCGCATATCTGGGCGAAGCCCTGGAGCTCGCCGGTCCGGGCGGCCTCGCGGCCGCCTACGCCGCCACGGCGGCCGGGCTCCTTGAGCTCGGAATGGATCGCCCGGAACGTGCCATTGCTGCGCTGGAACCGCTGACCGTGGACACCGGAGCTGCGTTCGCGCCGGTGGTCATCCAGTCGGGTCCAGACCTGGTCGAGGCATACGTGCGGGCAGGTGACGCGCGTCAGGCCCAGACGGCGCTGCGACGGCTCGAGGCCACCATAGGCGGCGATCGAGAACGCTGGGCGCGGGCAACCGCGGCCCGTTGCCGCGGGCTCCTTGCCCCACGTCAGCAGTTCGAGCAGCACTTTGAGCATGCCCTCGATCTCGGCTCCCTTTCGCCGACACCCTTCGAGAGCGCGCGAACCCAGCTCTGTTACGGCGAGCGATTACGGCGATCACAACGCTTGACCGAGGCGAGAGTCCAGCTGAGAGTGGCCTGCTTTGAATTCGATCGTCTGGGCGCGCGGCCGTGGGCCGAGCGAGCGCGGCGCGAACTGTCGCCTCGGCGGCGCCCGGCACATGCGTCTACCGATCCGTCATCGATCCTGACGCCCCACGAGACGCAGATCGCTTCGTTGGTCCGGCGGGGCGCAACGAACCGCGAAATTGCCGCTGCGCTGTTCGTGACCGACAAGACGGTCGAATACCACTTGAGCAACGTTTTCCGCAAGCTCAACGTCCGGTCGCGGACCGAACTCGCCCTTCGCCTGGTGAGCCCCGACTCTGCCTCAGGGTAGGGCGCCGGTTCCGCCGCCTCACCCTCTGCCAGACGGCTAGCCGCGTCTCCGGTGGAAGTGGCCGCCGCCGATGATCATCGCGATCAGGACAAAGCCGTAGGGCACCAGGATGA
>CAZENL010000139.1:0-4889 GCA_964513505.1 uncultured Anaerolineaceae bacterium | reverse complement strand
CAGCGGGATGCCCGCGATGACCGCCCAGATGGACGTGCCGTGCCCGTAGTCCGCCGTGGCGCCGGGCTGAACCCAATACTGGGGCTGCGGCTGCGCCCATCCCGGCTGGCCGGGCGGTGGCTGTTGCGGCTGACCCCAGGCAGGTCCGGCGGGTGGTTGCGGCTGGCCCCAGTTCGGCTGGCCGGGCGGTGGCTGCTGCGGCTGACCCCAGGCCGGGCCTGCCGGCGCCTGGGGCTGGCCCCATGCCGGACCGCCCTGTGCCGGCGGCTGGGCCCATCCCGGTTGCGTGGGCTGCTGGTAGGTGGGCGGCGGTGAGCCGGCCTGTGGCGGATACGCGGCGGCCGGCGGCGCGAACGCGGGCTGCTGGTAGGCGGCCGGCTGCTGGTACGTGGGCATCTGATCGGGTGGCGGAGGCGGGGCCTCCGCGGGCGGCGCCACCGGCGGGGTCGGGACGTTCGTGGTCGGCGTTTCCGCGGAACCCTGGTCGGTCATCAGTTTCCTCCCTGCTGCTCCGGCTGCAGGCCAGAGTGTACCCAGAGCGGACGGCCAAAGACGGACAACTTCCAGCCCGCGGCCTCAGGCTGGCAGGCCGAAGATCTGCGCCAACTCGTAGGGTGCCGTGGCTTCCAGCTGGTCGTAGCGGCAATCGGCGGGGCGTTTGTCCGGGCGCCAACGAACGAAGGTGGTGCCGTGGCGGAACCGGTCGCCCTGGAGGTGGTCGTAGGCCACTTCCACGACCCGCTCGGGCCGCAGGGCCTGCCAGGAGAGGTCCTTGCCGCGGTTCCAGCGGCTGGTGGCGCCAGGCATCCGCTGGCCGCTGGCCTCCTGCTCGGCAGCCCATTCGGCCCAGCTTCCCCAGGGGTGCCCGTCCAGGGCGTTCTCGCGCAACGGCGACAGTTCGTTCGCCAGCGCCTTGCGCTTGTCCATGGTGAAGGTCGCCGTGATGCCCACGTGGTGGAGCGTGCCTTCGTCGTCGAAGAGGCCGAGGAGCAGAGAGCCGACGTATGGCTCACCGACCTTGTGCCAGCGGAAGCCGGCGACCACGCAATCGGCGGTGCGCTGGTGCTTGATCTTGAGCATGGCGCGCTTGCCCGGCTGGTAGGTGCCGTCCAGCGGTTTGGCGATGACGCCGTCGAGGCCCGCGCCCTCGAAGCGATCGAACCAGTCCGCGGCCACGGCCCGATCGCGCGTCACCGGGGTGAGACGCACGCGCTCGGCCGGCGTCACCACCACCTGGAGCCGCGCGCTGCGTTCCGCCTGCGAGGTGCCGCGCAGGTCCTCATCCTCGAGTGCCAAAAGGTCCCAGGCCACGAATGACGCCGGCGACTGCTCGGCCAGCATCTTCACCCGGGATGCGGCCGGATTGATGCGCAGCAGCAGCGCCTCGAAATCCAGGCCGTCTGCGCCCGCGATCACCACCTCGCCGTCGACCACGCAGCGGTCCGGCAGCGCCGCCCGCAGCGGTGCCGCCAACTCCGGGAAGTAGCGGTCGAGCGGCTTGAGGTCCCGGCTCTGGATGTAGAGCTCGTCGCCGTCCCGGAAGACGATCGCCCGGAAGCCGTCCCATTTCGGCTCGAACAGCCAGCCCGGCCCTTCCGGGAGCCCGGGGACCGCCTTCGCCAGCATCGGCTCCAACGGCGGTTCGAACGGCAGGTGCATCCCGTGGAGGATAGCCCTGACGCCTGTCAGCCCCGCGGCGTGCTAGCCTCGACCCCGTATGCCTGAGCCGGTCTTCCGCGGAGATCCCTACGCCGTCCTTGACGTCGAACCCAGCGCCAGCGCGGCGCACATCAAACGTCGCTGGCGCGAGCTCGCGCGCGAGAACCATCCGGACACGGCCGGGGCCGCGGGTGGAGAGGCCGAGCGTCGCACCACGCGCATGGCACGCATCAACGCCGCGTACGACCTGCTGCGCGATCCGATCCGCCGGGCCCGCTACGACGCATCTCCACAGGGCCGGCGAGCCCATGGCCAAGCCGCGGAAGAGCGTGCCTGGGCGCACGAGCCGGCCGCCGGCGACGCGACCGCCAGTCCCGACGGTGGCCCGCCGCCTCCTCCGCCGACACGCCCGGTCACGGCCCGTTACGACACCACGGCCGGATTTCGCCGGCACAACGCCACCACCAGCACACGCCGTCCCACGCTGCGCGGCCATCCGCCTGCCGATCGCCGGGCGAGCGGCGGGCTGGATCTTCGGGCGAGCACACCGACCGGGCCGGTTCGCCACAGCCGGAACCCGCCGCGCATCCCGCTGCCCAGCCTGGAGGAGGCGCGCCGCACGCCGCTCGAGTTCGGCCGCTTCCACGGACGAACGCTGGGCGAGGTGGCAGAGCTGGAGCCGACCTACGTCGACTGGATCGCCAAGACCATCACGCGAGATCGGGACCTGGTGATCCGGGCCCGCGTGATCCAGTCGGATATGGACGAACGTGGCATCGACCGGCCGGTGCGCCAGTCGCACGCAGGGTTCGGATCGCCCGGTGGGCCGGACGTCTAGGCGCGCCCGGCACTCCCGCCGGACAAGGCGCCAGACAAGGCGGCAGGCAAGGCGCCTCGCACCGCGCCCGACGTGAAGAGACGCCGCGGTCGCCGTCCGGCATTCGCCGGGCAGCGCCCTCGGCGCCTGGACTGATCGATATGAGCGTGAATGATTCCGCCGTCGCCCACCGCTGGTTGGCCCGGGTTTGGCCGGTCCGTCCTGTTACTCGATCCGTAGCCCGACTGCGGCGGTCCTCATCGTGCGACGCTGGCGCATCGCCACGTGAAGCGGTAGAGGATCGCAATTCGTTTTCGAGCCCGTGATCGACGCCGCGGAGCCGCCTCAGGGGTTGAGGTCGACGGCAAAACAGAAGTTAGCCCGGCCTTCTGTGCGATCCAATGACGACCACGTACCCGGGGGTCCGGGACCAACGGCTCGCACGTCGGATGGGCCCGGTGATGTCGCGCATATTGAGGTGCGGAGGGGTGGCCATCCGTCACCATGCGACAGCTGACTCAGTCCCGTCGCCGGCCGACCACCCGCCATTGCATGTCGTACCGCGTGTAGCAGCCGTTGCGCTGCCCGCGCTCCCGAAAGAGGTCGCAGGCGAGCCGGGCGCTGAGGTCGAAGACCAGGCCGGAGCCGCCAAACGGGCCGCGGTCGATAACGGGCGCGACCACGCTGATCCCATGCCAGCGGAACTGGACCAGCGTGCCGCATGGCAACGTGCGGCTCGCGACGCCAACCAGCTGACGCGTGTAGCGCTGGCCGCAGGCCGTCCGGCCGCCGTAGAAACCTGGCCCGTACCAGGTGACGGTGGGCGCCACGTTCCAGACCACGACCGACACCTTCGCGGCCGGGCGCGCGGCAGGCCGGTTCGTCACGGCGGTTGAGGCCGTGGCCGTCCCGGCGCGCGCGGGCTGGTCGCCGCTCGTTCCCACTACGAGCGCCGGCAGGGAACCATCCGGCACGAAGTCGATCGGCAGGGTCCTGCCGTACGGCGGGTACCAGGAGACGCTGTCTGCGCTCGACACCGGGTTGACCGGCGCGGCCGCACCCACGCCAAGTCCGGGCATGCCGGTCACGCTGGCGGAATCGAGGAGCGACCGATCTGGCGTGTGCGCCAGGATCCCCGGCTCGGAGATCAAGGCGCCCACGATGGCCATGAGGATGGCAAGCGCGGCGAGCGGATGTCCAGGTTTTCTGGATGTCGCCACGTGCCACCCGGAGAGGCGACGCGTGAAGCGCCGCCCCGGATGCTGGGGCACCGCGGAAGGTTATACGGAAGTCCTGCCTTCTGGGCTGCATGACCGGTGAAAGTTCCATTCGGACGTTGCATAGGGTCAACAACAATCGCCGGGCTGAGGCCATTCGAGGCCGCTGGCGCCCCCTGCTAGAGTCGGGCGATGACCGATGACTGGCGACAACGCCAGGTCCGCTGGGAGCGAGGAACCCTGCATCGCGCGCAGGAGCGCGCCCCGGAACGGCGCTCTCGCTTCAGCACGATCAGCGACGTCGAGGTGGAGCGGCTCTACTCGCCGCGCGACTGGGCGGGCCAGCACGCCGGTGCCGGCGGGCCGACCGCGGTCGATCACCTGGGCGATCCGCTGCGCTCACGCGGCTGGCACACCTCCGACGATCCGGAGGACGCGCCGGGGCCGTGGGCTGACTTCGACCCCTTGCGCGACGTGGGGTTCCCCGGCGAACCGCCGTTCACCCGCGGCGTCCACCCGACCGGCTACCGCACGCGGCTCTGGACCATGCGCATGTTCGCGGGCTTCGGCGCGGCCGAGGACACCAACCGGCGCTTCAAGGCACTGCTGGCGGCCGGCCAGACGGGCCTCTCGATCGCCTACGACATGCCCACGCTGTACGGCTACGACACGGACGATACGGAGGCGGACGGCGAGTTCGGCACGTGCGGGGTGGCGGTCAGCTCCCTTGCGGACATGGAAGTGCTGCTGGACGGCATCCCGCTGGACCGAGTGTCCACCTCGATGACCATCAATTCGCCGGCCGCTCCGATCTGGGCGATGTACATCGCGGCCGCGGAGAAGCGTGGCTTCCCGCGGGCGGCGCTGGAGGGGACGCTCCAGAACGACATCCTCAAGGAGTACATCGCGCAGAAGGAGTTCCTCTACCCGCCGGAGCCGTCGCTGCGCCTGGTCACGGACACGATCGAGTTCGGCACGCGCGAGATGCCGCGCTGGAACACCATCTCCATCAGCGGCTACCACATCCGCGAGGCGGGCTCGACGGCCGTGCAGGAGCTGGCCTTCACCATCGCCGATGGCATGGCCTACGTGGAGGAGGCGCTCAAGCGGGGCCTGCGCGTGGACGAGTTCGCGCCTCGGCTCTCCTTCTTCTTCAACAGCCACAGCGACTTCTTCGAGGAGATCGCCAAGTTCCG
>CAZENL010000138.1:0-7326 GCA_964513505.1 uncultured Anaerolineaceae bacterium | reverse complement strand
TACATGATCGACGGCACGTTCGAGCACGCCGATTCGAACGGCGGTGGGGGCGTCATCACCAATGGCGACACGCAGTGGATGACGGCCGGTGCCGGGATCCTCCACATCGAGAAGCCACCGGAGTGGCTGGTCGCGGCCGGCGGCCTGTTCCACGGCTTCCAGCTCTGGGTGAATCTGCCGCCGGACCAGAAGTGGGCCGCGCCGAGATACCAGGACCTGCGCGCCAGCGAGGTCTCCCTGGTCTCGTCACACGATGGCGGCGCGCTCGTTCGCGTCATCGCCGGCGACGTGGCGGGTCATGCCGGCCCCGGCTCCACGTACACGCCGATGACGCTGGTCCATGCCACGCTGAGTCCCGGCGCGCGGCTGACGCTGCCGTGGCGCGCCGACTACAACGCCCTGGTTTATACGCTCGCCGGGCTCGGCTCGGTGGGGGAGGGACGGCGACCGGTGGAGATGGGCCAGCTGGCCGTCTTCGGGGAAGGCAACTCCCTGACCATTGCGGCGGCACCGGTCCAGGAAAGCCGCAGCCCCACGCTGGACGTGCTGATCCTCGGCGGGCGGCCGATCAAGGCGCCCGTGGCCTGGTACGGCCCCTTCGTGATGAACACGCGCGAGGAGATCATGCAGGCCGTCAGCGACTACCAGGCGGGGCGTCTGGGCACCATTCCGGCGGTTCATGGTGCGCCGAACACGCTCATCGAATCCGGGCGTGCCAACACGAGCGAGTCGGAGGCCGCCCGAGGCTGAGGACCACCGGTCCCACCCGGCACCCCTGACACTCCGTCAGCGGGGCTCCTCGGTGACGGTGCGGCGGAGGTCCGCCGCCCGCTCTCGCAGCGAGCGGAAGTAATCAGTGTCCGTGATCTCCGCTACCTGGCGTTCCTGCCTGGCGGCATCGATCTCGATGCGCAATTCCCGGACCTCTTCGCGGAGGCGTTCCTCGCGGGCACGCACCTCGAGCGCCATGCGCTGGAACGTGCGCGCCAGCTGGCCCAGCGCGTCACCTCGGGCCGCGACCGCGTCCAGTGTGGCCGGCTCGAACGCGTCCGCCTCGACGGCCGCCGCGGCACCGATGACCCGGCCGACCTGGTCGAGGTATTCGCGTTCGAGGTCGCGGAGTGACTTGGCCGCAAGAGCGGCGTTCACGCGAGCCCGCAGGATGGAGGGCTCCACCGGCTTGGGCAGGTAGTCGAGCGCGCCGAGCTCGATGCAGCGCACCACGGAGCCGATCTCCTCGACGGCGCTGATGACGATGACGGGCAGGTGGGCGAGGCGCGGCGCCGCTTTCATGCGCTCGAGGGTGGCGTACCCGTCCAGGCCCGGCATCACCAGGTCCAGCAGCACCACGTCCACCGGGGGTTCGCCGTCCGTGCCCAGGGCGTCCAGCGCCGCCTGGCCGTCACCGACGCCGGTCACGACGTGGCCCTGCTGCTTGAGCAGCCGCTCGATGAGCATGCGGTTCACCAGTGCGTCCTCGACCACCAGCACGCGGCCCGTGGTCATGCGCCCAGCTCCGCCCTGGCGCCCTCGAGCGAATCGCGAACCCGCTCCAGCTCGTCGGACGCCTGCTCCACCAGGCTGCGGGCGTCGCCGACCTCGCCCCGGCGGGCCATGTCCTCGAGCTCGCGGCTCAGCGCCGAGAGCTGCATCGCCCCGAGGCTCGCGCTGGCCGATTTCAGGCTGTGCGCCGGCCGCAGGAGCTCAACGGCGTCGCCGGCCTCGGCCGCGGCCTGCATGGCAGCCAGCTGGCGCGGGGCGTCGGCGAGGTACGCATCGATGAGCTCGCCCATGAACTCGGGGTCGCCGCCCGTGCTGTCGAAGACAGCCTCGAGCACCTCGCGGTCGAGCGGGGACGCGTCAGCCATGCGCCGGCGCGTCCACGCGGCGCTCCTCGATTGACTGGAAAATGAAACATTTGTGCTAACATAGGGGCTCGCCGCGAGTCCGCCGCGATGCTCCGCGTGGTCGCCTTCTTTCGAACAGGCCGTGCGATCTGCCCTTTCGTGTTCGGGAGCGTGGAGGCGCCGTGGTTCGAGCCGCTTTCGTTTCCACCTATCCCCCTCGCCGTTGCGGCATTGCCACGTATACGCACGACTTGGCCCTTGCCACCGGCAGCCGCGAAGTCGTGGCCCTGCACCCGGCCGAGCAGCAGCAGCTGCCCTACCCGGCGGAGGTTCACCACCGCATCCGGCGTGACGAGTTCGCCGACTACGTGCGCATCGCCAGGACACTCGAGGAGTGCGTGGACGTTGTCTCGATCCAGCACGACTACGGGATCTGGGGTGGTGAAGACGGCGCGACGGTGGTGGACTTCGCCCGCGCGCTGACCGTCCCGGCTGTCGCGACGCTCCACACCATCCTCGCGCAGCCGACCGCGCACCAGCGCCAGGTCCTGACCGAGCTGATCTCCAGCTGCGAGGGGATCCTGGTCATGTCGCAGTCCGGGGCGCAACTCCTCAAGACCGCCTACGGCGTGCCGGCCGCGCGCATCAATGTGATCCCGTACGGCGTGCCGGACCTGCCGCTGGTGGACCCAGCCACGATCAAGCCCGCCCTGGAGCTGGAGGGTCGCAAGGTCCTGCTCAGCTTCGGGCTGATGCGCCCGGACAAGGGTTATGAGCTGGCGATCGCGGCCATGCCTGCGATCGTGGCCGCCCACCCGACCGCGCTCTACGTCATCGTCGGTGCCACTCACCCGGACGTGCTGCGGGATGGCGGTGATGCCTACCGTGAATCGCTGATGGCGCGCGTGGACAAGCTGAAGCTCGGCAAGAACGTGCGCTTCGTCGACCGATTTGTCGGTCGCGTGGAACTGACCCGCTGGCTCGAGGCAGCCGATGTCTTCCTGACGCCGTCACCGAACCTGGACCAGATCGTGTCCGGCACGCTGGCAACAGCCATGGGCGCCGGCCGCCCTGTGGTCAGCTTCGCAAACACCTACGCGTCCGAGATGCTGGCCGATGGACGCGGCGTGCTGGTGCCGTTGGGATCGCCGGCCGTCCTCGCCGATGCGCTGATCGCCCTGCTCAATGACGATGCTGCGCGCGTTGCCATGGGCACGCGAGCCCACGAGTACAGCCGCGGCATGGTCTGGTCGGAGGTCGGAGCTCGCCATCGCGAGCTGTTCAGCCGAATCGTCGACGTGGCCAGCGCCCCCGTGGCCGGTCGATCGCTCTCCGTCGCCCGCGCCTGACCGACCGACGAGGCTGGTCGACTCAGGGCCTGATCTGGCTCAGGGCCTAATAGTGTGAACGGCCGTCCCAGAAGTCGAACGCCACGTAGACGTCTCTGCCCTTGACCCAGACGCCGATGCCGACGAACTTGAAACGCGGATCCTTCAGGTTCCGCCAGTGCCAGCCGTTGCTGCCTTTCTCCGCCTGCACCATCTGCTGAACCGCGATCACCGCCGCCTTCACGCCGCTGCGCCAGTGGCCCAGGCTCTCGCCGTAGGCACAGCACGTGATGCCGGCGCGCCGAAATCGCGTGGTGATGCTGCCGCCCAGGTAGTGGTCCAGGTAGCCGGCCTTGGCCACGCGGCGCGCCTGGAGGCGCGCGATGTCGTCCGCCAGCATCGCCTTGACCTTGAGCGGCTTCCGGTATGGGCTGTATTTGCCGGAGCCGCCGGCCACGCAGCTGCCGTTCTGTTTGACCCAGCCGCCAGTCCGCGCGCAGTTGAGGAGGCTCAGCGCGTAACGCTCGCCGTGCGGCCAGCGGGAGCTCAACGCGGCGACCGGCACGGCCGAAGACGCGGCCACGATGACCACCAGGAGCGTGGCCGTGAGGAGTCGGAGGGCAAGCGGGGATCGAAAAGGCATGACGGCAGTACTCGCGCTGGGACGGGACGCCAGGGCGCTGGGGCGCTCGGGGAGGCAGATCATCGCCCCGCCGGGTCCAAGCGGTCAACCCACGGCGCTTCCGGGCGACGCTGCGCATACTCCATGGGGGTATTGACAAGAATCCGCCAAGAGGGCCTGTCAAGGGCTTGTCAAGGCCTTGTCAAGGGGGTAAGATTCAAGTCGGAGCCTTGTCAAGGTCTTGACAAGGCCGTAACTGTGTCCGGGTCCGGCGGGTCCCGCACCGCAGCGCACTCAACCCTTCAAGGAGAACCCCACCACGTCTGTCGGTGCCGCAGCTGAGATCAAGCAGAAGCTGGATCTCGTCGATTTCATCGGAGAGAGCGTGCCGCTGCGCAAAGCCGGCACGACCTTCAAAGGCATCTGCCCCTTCCACGGAGAGAAGACCCCAAGCTTCGTGGTCACTCCCGCCCGGGAAAGCTGGCACTGCTTCGGGTGCGGCAAGGGTGGGGACATCTTCCAGTTCGTGATGGAGCGGGACTCGGTTGACTTCCCGACCGCGCTCCGCCAGCTCGCCGGCCGTGCGGGCGTGGAGCTCAGCGAGCGGACCAGCCGCGAGGACGCCCAGCGCAAGCACCTCCGAGACGCGCTGGAGGCGGCCATCGCGTTCTATCACCAGGTCCTGACGGGCCATGTCGCCGGCCAGCCGGCGCTGGACTACCTGCGCAAACGCGGCTTCACGGACGCGACCATCCAGACATTCCAGCTCGGCTACGCGCCGGACAGCTGGGACGCCCTGACACGGGCACTCACCACCAAGCGGACCTTCCGCGAGGAGGACCTGGAGGCCGCGGGTCTGGTCGCACGGCGCCAGCGTGGACAGGCGCAGGGCCCGGGCGCGCGCAATCCGGCCACCAACCGCCGCGGCGTCTACGACCGTTTCCGCGGCCGCATCATTTTTCCCATCCGCGACTCCAACGGAGCCGCGACCGGTCTCGGCGGCCGCGTGGTGGGCACGGCCGTGGACACGGCCAAGTACATCAACACGCCGGCCACGCTGCTCTTCGACAAGAGCCGCACTCTCTACCTGATCGATCGAGCCAAGTCCTCCGCTCGCAAGCAGCAGCGCATCGTCTTCGTGGAGGGCAACACGGATGCCCTCATGGCCCACCAGGAGGGCTTCGACAACGTGGTCGGCAGCCTGGGCACGGCCCTGACGGCGGGCCAGGTGGAGCTCGCCACGCGCTACGCGCCGCGCATCGCGCTCGCGTACGACGTGGACTCCGCCGGCCAGAGCGCGGCCACGTTCGGGGCCACGGAGCTCACCGCGCTGGTCGGCGAGATCGAACGCAGCCCGTACCGCGGCCGCCTCACGGACGTGGACGTGGTGCGGCTGCCGGACGGCCGCGACCCGGACGAGGTCATCCGCGACGACCCGAAGACGTGGCGCGCGGCCACGGACGCGCCGCAGCCGATCATGGAATTCCTCATCGACCGTTTCGCGGCGCGCCACGATCCCAAGACCATCAGCGGCCGCGAGCAGCTGGTCAACGCGGTCGTGCCGACACTGCGCAACATCACCGACCCGGTCCGCCGGGACGGCTACGTCCAGCTGCTCGCTCGCCGCGCGGGCCTGGACGAGCGCGTGGTCCGCGAGGCGCTCGTGCAGCGCGAGGCTCCGGCGGCGCTGCGTACCACGGCCGCGGCGGGCAGCAAGATCAACCTGGACTCGGTGCTAGCCACGCCCGGCGCACTGGATCCCCAGTCGGTCGAGCGAGCCCTGGATCGCACGGAGGCCGGCCTGCTGCGACTGCTGCTCATGCGCCCGGAGTTGATCGCGCGAGTGCACGGTCGGCTGACGCCCGAGCTCCTGACCACCACGCCGGCGCGAGAGCTCTGGCGGGCGCTCGAATCGAGCATGGGCGGCGAAGCACAGAGCCTGCGTTTCGACCGGCAGACGTTCCTGGCCGGCCTGGACCCGACACTGGAGAGCATCGCCCGGACGTTGTTCGCGCGGAACGACCCGATGCCGCAGGACGAACCGTCCCTCTTCCAGGCGGTCGATCAGAACCTCATCGCGCTGGAGCGCGACCAGTTGAAGGCAGCCTTCGACTTCAAGCGCGCCGAGCTTGCGGAGGCGGAGGCCACGTCCGACGCGGTCACCGTCGATCGTCTGAACCATGAGGTCCTGGACCTCCAGCGCAAACGGCTGGAGCTGGACCGCGAACGAGATGCCACCACGCTCCTTGCCAACCGGCGCATCGCTCCAACGCCGAGCCAATCGCCGCAGGAGCCGCCGCAGCAGAACCAACCATCCACCCCACCCGTAGCCACCCCAACAGGAGGTCCCGCATGAGTCCCGATCCCACCGACAAGCTGCTGGTCGCCAGCGTGCTCGAGCGCGGCAAGCGCCGTGACATCGACGAAGACCTGGTCCAGCCAAAGGGCAGCGACGACGAGCTGATCCCGGACGCCGGCATGGCTGCCGCGGCCGAGCTGGGCGTTGACGTCGCGGTCGACGAAGCCAGTCAGCAGCCCTGGGAAGAGCCGCCGGCCAAGCTCGATGCCGAAGAGGCGGACGAGCCCACGCAGGAGGAGCTGGACGCGATCGCCGCCGACATGATCGGCATCGATGACCCCGTCCGCATGTACCTCAAGGAGATCGGCAAGGTGCCGCTCCTGAACGCCGAGGAAGAGGTGGTGCTGGCCAAGGCCATCGAGCTCGGCGAGCAGATCGTGGACGAGCCGCAGAAGGCCATCCTGTCGCTCTGGGAATGGACCAAGAACGACACCGAGCGCAAGAGCCGCGACAAGCACTCGCACCATCGGCTGCCCTACAAGCAAGAGACGGACAAGATCGTGCGGGGCGCCTTCAAGGCGGCCTACGACGACGGCCTTCTCCAGGCGACTCCGGACTTCCACCTCACCAAGGCCCAGCGGGACGCCACGCTGGACACGACCAAGGACCTGGTGCGCGACGCCAAGGGCAAGGTCGCCGCGTACAACGAGAAGCCGGACGGCGAGACGTTCACCGACCTGGTGGACTTCGCCTTCACCTCCACGCACGGACACGGCGAGGAGCCGCGCGACAACTCCGGCCTGCACGGGATCTACGAGTGGTCGCGCGAAGTCGGCCACGAGGCGCTGCGCCGCTGGATCATGGCCTCCCACGATGCCGAGATCCTGACCGAGATGGGCTGGAACCCGGAGTTCAGCGAGAACAACCTCAAGGCCCGAGACCGGCGAGGCGTGCTGGTCCGCTACGGCCGCGAGGGCCGCGAGCAGCTCACCTCGGCCAACCTCCGGCTGGTGGTCTCGATCGCCAAGAAGTACATCGGCCGTGGTATGAGCTTCCTGGACCTGATCCAAGAGGGCAACATTGGCCTCATTCGCGCGGTCGAGAAGTTCGACTACGAGAAGGGCTTCAAGTTCTCCACGTATGCCACCTGGTGGATCCGCCAGGCCATCACGCGCGCCATCGCGGACCAGGCGCGGACGATCCGCATCCCGGTCCACATGGTGGAGACCA
>CAZENL010000137.1:0-7349 GCA_964513505.1 uncultured Anaerolineaceae bacterium | reverse complement strand
TAGCGGTGCCCTGTACCTGCAATCCGCTCCAGCAGGGCTGAATTCCCTCCCGAGGCCCGCGTCCGCGGATGCCGCGGAGCGATCGACGTTGAGGACCGGGTCCCGCGCAGCGGCGACGCGTGAACCACGTCAGGTCCGGAAGGAAGCAGCGTTAAACGCTGCTCGCCGGGTGCCGCGGATCGGCCTGGTCCGAGCCGGTTGCTTCGATGGGCACGCGAACGTTTCGGTCGACGGAGGGTGCACGGCATACTCTCCAACGTGGGGCCGCGTCCGGAGGGATCACGCGTGGACGATTCGACGCCGATACCCGTGGTCGACCGAGCCGTGCGGCTCCAGGTCCTCGCCCTCCAAAACGGCACGCTGCTGGCACACCGCACGCAGCTCTGGAGCGATGCCGCGGGACGCGCGACGATGTATCTGGCGGTGTTGTCGGGTTCGGTCGTGGCGCTGGCCCTGGCGGCGCAGGCGACCGCGTTCGGACAGGGCTTCTTCGTCTTTGCGCTGCTGCTGCTCCCGGTCGTGCTGTACGCCGGCCTGGTGACCGTCGGACGGATCACCGAGCTCAACAACGAGGACTTCCGGATCGTCCAGGGGTTGAATCGGGTGCAGCACGGCGTGCTCGAACTCGACCCGGCGTCGGAGCCGTATCTGGCCAGCAGTCCGTTCGACGACTGGCAGGGGCTGTCCTTCACGTTCGGGGTTGATGAAGGGGTCAGCGCGCGGGCAGGCCTCATCCACGGCCTGCGGACGTTGCCGGCGCTGTTCGCCGTGATCAACTGCTCGGTGGCCGCGATTCTCACGGCCATCATCGCCATCGAACTGAGCCTTCCATCGGCGGTGGTCATCGGCGCCGGGCTCGTCGTCTTCGTGGCGATGTTCGTCCTCCAACTGCGTTCCGGTCTCAAGTCCGTCGCCGTTGTCCGCCGCGACCTGGTTTCACTGTTCCCATCCCCGACCCGCACGCCTACCGATGGGGAGCCTGAACAGCCGGCAGACTGACCGAGCCACGGCATACTCTCCTCGGGGGTCGTTCCGGAAGAGGTGCGCGCAATGCTGACCATGGCAGTCGGCCACAGCGACGACGTCGACCCGGCCGATGCGATCGCCGGGACGATCGACCAGTGTCGCGCGCAGTTGGGCGATCGGACGCCCCAGGCAGGGCTGCTCTTCGCGGCCTTCGAGGCCTTCGACCCGGCCATGGTCGCGGCTGTTTCGGCGGCCTTCCCGGGAACCGCTCTCATGGGCTCTTCATCGTCAGCCGAGATGTCCTCGGCGGGCGGCTATCGCGAGGACTCGGTCACGCTCGCACTGTTCGCCTCGGACAACGTCGACTTCAGCACGGGCATGGGCCGGGGCGTCGACGACGACCTGGACGCTGCCTGCCGCGCCGCCGTGGACCAGGCGCTGGCCAAGTCGGACAAGACGCCGCGGGTGTGCGTCATGGTTGCGGACGCGCTCAGCGGCCAGCACGCCCTGGAGCAGGTGCGCCGCGCGCTCCCCGAAGGCGTTCTGCTCGTCGGCGGAGCGTCGAGTGGCCTGAGCCTCGGCAACCCGCGGCCAAGCTTCCAGTTCTGCGGCGACAGCATCGTGCAGGACGGCGTCGCCGTGCTGGTGCTCTCCGGTCCGCTTGCGTTTTCCTACGCGGTCGGCACAGGGCTGCGGCCCATCGGACCCGTCGGGACCGTGACGCGGTCCGACTACGGGCAGATCCAGGAGATCGACGGCCGCCCGGCGGCAGCCTTCGTGGCCAAGTACGTCGACGTTGTCGGCCCGGCCACGTTCGGCAACCCGCTCGCGATCCGGGAAGAAGGCTCGGCCGATTCGTATGTGCGCGTGATGCTGTCCCAGGATCCGGACACGCACGCCCTGCGGATTGCGGGCTCGATTCCGGTCGGCTCCACGGTCCAGCTCACCACCGCCACGACAGACGAGATCGTCGCGGCCGCGAGTGACGCCGTGCGGCGCGCGACGGAGGCGTTCCCGGCCGGGCAGACACCGAGTGCGGCGCTGGTGTTCTCGTGCGCCGTCCGCAAGTTCCTGCTCGGGACGCGGACGGGACAGGAAGTCTCAGGCGCGCGGTCTCTGCTTCCGCCGGATTTGCCGCTGGCCGGGATGTACTGCACCGGTGAGATCGCGCCGGTCGGCGTCGGCGAGGCGAGCCATTTCCTGAACGAATCGTTCGTGACCCTGCTGCTGGGCAGCTGACACCGCCGGCGCTCGTGGACCAGAAGCCGGTCGACCGCGAGGACCAGGCCGACGTCGCCAAGGAGAACCTGCGGCTGGCGCGCCGCGTGCGCAGGCTGGAGGAGACCCTGTCGCAGGTCGAGTCCATCCGGGACACCAACGCCCGGCTTCTCGACCGCCTGATGTCGGACCTGGACGCGGAGCGCCTGCGCTCCAGGGAGCTGCTGCTCAACGTTCTGCCGGCACCCATCGTGGCTCGCCTTGACGCCGGCGAGACGCTCATCGCCGATCGCCACGAGGGCGTAGCCGTGCTGCTGTCGGACTTCGTCGGCTTCACCGAGATCGCCACGCGCCTGCCGCCGGCCGAGTTGGTGCAGCAGCTCAACGGCCTCTTCTCACGGTTCGATGCCGCGTCGCTGGCCCGCGGCGTGGAGAAGATCAAGACCATCGGCGACGCGTACATGGCCGCCGCCGGGCTGGAGGACGGAGAGCTCCGGCCGGTCGAGGCGGCCGCGGACCTGGCATTGGACATGCTGGAGATCGTGGATTCCACGAACGGCGCATGGCAGATCCGGATCGGCATCCACGTCGGGCCGGTGGTGGCCGGGGTGATCGGCAGCCGGAAGTTCGCGTATGACGTGTGGGGCGACACCGTGAACGTCGCCAGCCGCCTCGAGTCCACCTCCGTACCTGGCCGCATCCACGTGTCGGAAACGGTTGCTAAGGCGCTGCCGAAACGGTTCCGGCTCGAGCCGCGTGGGTCGGTGGCGCTCAAGGGTAAAGGCGAGGTGCAGACCTCCTTCCTGCTGGGCCGCGCGGCATCGCCAACACCCTGAGCCGCGGCCCGCAACCGCCGCAAAACCCCGCCGCCGTACACTCCGCCCGTGGCCCAACCCTTCTCCGATCCTGCCCAGCACCAGGCGATCTACCGCCGTTTCCGGGCCCAGACATTCAGTGGAATCGTCGGCCAGGGTCCAGTCGTCGAGACGCTGCGCAACGCCGTGCGGCTCAATCGCCTCGGCCATGGCTTCCTCTTCGTCGGCCCCCGCGGAACGGGCAAGACATCGACCGCACGCATCCTGGCCAAGGCGGTCAACTGCCTCAACCTGGTGGATGGGGAGCCGGACGACACCTGCGTGAACTGCGTCTCCATTCGCGAGGGTCGTGCGCTGGACGTGATCGAGCTGGACGCCGCCTCCAACAACCGGGTCGACGACATGCGCGAGCTCCTGCCGCGCGTCTACACCTCCGCCTCGGACCTCAAGCGCAAGGTCTTCATCATCGACGAGGTCCAGCGCATCAAGGAGGGCTGGGACGTCCTCCTCAAGACCCTGGAGGAGCCGCCGGACGGCGTGCTGTTCATCTTCTGCACCACGGACCCGTCCCAGATTCGGCCGGCCGTGGTGTCGCGGCTCCAGCGCTTCACCTTCCGGCCGCTGTCGGTGGAGGACATCCAGGGCAAGCTGCGGCGGATCCTCGAGGCGGAAGGGCGCACGGCAGATCCCGAAGCGCTGGCGCTGGTGGCGCAGCTGGCCGCCGGCGGCATGCGGGACGCCGAATCGATGCTCGACCAGGTGCTCTCGAACGCGGAGGACCCCATCACCGCTGGCGCGATCCGTGACCTGCTGGGCCTTGCGGAGGCGGACGCGATCGAACGGTTCATCGACGCCCTCGCGACCGGAGACGCGCTTGGCGGGATCCAGGTGCTGGACGGCCTGGAGGTCGACGGCCGCGATGTGGTCGCGTTCGCGGAGCAGGTTGTGCTGCGCCTGCGACAGGAACTCATGGAACGGCTTGGCAGCGGCTCCGCGGCAGGTTCGGTTGTACCGCTGGCCGCGGCCGCACGACGCCTGACGGGGATCGACGCCAGCCGCAGCGGCCTCGGCGGCTACCGCTGGCAGCTGGAGCTGGCCCTCCTCGGTGCGGCGGCTTCGGGGAGCGGGCCTGCGGATAGGGCATCGACTGCGGCTCCCGCCCGTTTGGCATCGGCTCCGGTGATCGCGACGGCCAGGCCACCGGCGAGCTCGGCTCGGGACGCCAGGCCGGCCGAACCTCGCGCAGAGGCGCCCAGGCCGGCGGCCGCGGCGGAGCGACCCGCCTCATCGGCCGCGACTTCGGCCGCAGTCCCGGCGCATGCTGAAGCCGCCCCGGCCCAATCCGCGCATGTCCCGGCCCAGCCCGAGGCAGCGGCCCCGGCCAAGCCCGCGGCAGCGGCCCCGGCCAAGCTCGCGGCAGCGGCCCCGGCCCAGCCCTCCGCCAGAGAGTCGGCGCCGTCGGATCCGGATGACCTCTTTGTCCACATCCGGGCCAACTGGGCTGAGGTCGTCGCCTATGTCTCCCAGTGGCCTGCCGACAAGCCGTTGATCAACGCCTCCCGCCCGGTCGAGGTTCGCGACGGGCTGCTGATCCTGGGCTTCCCGGAGGACAAGGCCTTCCTTCGCGAGAAGGCGGAGGAGCCCAAGCGCCGCCAGAAGTTCGAGCAAGCGCTCGAGCACGTCCTCGGCCGCCCCATCGGCGTACGCTGCGTCGTGGCTAACTTCGATGCGCTCGAGCCGCTGGCCACCCAGTCAGACGACCTGGTGGCGCAGGCAAAGCGTGTGTTCGAAGGCGATCTGGCAGACATCAACGACATCAGCTGAGTGAGCGCTGCCGGCGGCGAACCGTCCGGTCAAGGAGGACAGATGGGCTTCGGAAACCTGGCCAAGATGGCTCAGCAGATGCAGGCGGACATGGCTCGTGCCGAGCAGGAGCTGACGCAGCTGCGTGTCGAGGGCACGGCCGGCGGAGGCGCTGTCAAGGCGGTCGTGACCGGCAAGCGGGACCTCCTGTCGATCGAGATCCAGCGGGATGTCGTCGATCCGGAAGACGTGGACATGCTCCAGGACCTGGTCCTTGCTGCGGTCACCGATGCGCTCCAGCAGGCCAAGAAGGCCGAAGAGGAGCGCATGGCCCGCATTACCGGCGGGATGCGCATCCCGGGCATGGGCTGACCGGGCATTCCCGGCCAGCGACTCCGGCACTTCATGCAGCCATGACCGCTCAGCCATGACCGCGATCGTCGAGCCCGTTGCCCGCCTGATCGAGGCGTTTTCGCGGCTGCCCGGCATCGGCCCCAAGACCGCCCAGCGCCTGACCTATTTCCTCCTGCGCGCGCCCGAGGGAGAGGCACGTACGCTGGCCGCGGCCCTGGTTGCCGTCCGCGATGAGGTCGTCTTCTGCGACCTGTGCTTCAACATCTCCACCGGGCCGCGCTGCCCCATCTGCCTGGACCCGGAACGTGACGACACCCGACTCTGCGTCGTGGAAGAACCGCTTGACGTCCTGGCCCTCGAGCGCACCGGCGCATTTCGTGGCCGGTACCACGTGCTCCTGGGTGCCATCTCGCCGATGGATGGCATCGGCCCCGACCGGCTGCGCATCCGGCCGCTCCTGGAGCGGGTGGCCGAACGCTGCAACGCGGGTGATCCGTTCGCCGAGATCGTGCTCGCTACCAACCCCACCCTGGAAGGGGAGGCCACCGCCATGTACCTGGCCGAGCGCCTGGCGGGCGACGTGGGCGCGATCACGCGCATCGCCAGGGGCATCCCGGTCGGCGGCGACCTGGAATACGCCGACGAAGTGACGCTGGTCCGCGCCATGCAGGGCCGCCGCGAGTTCGAGCCGGGCGGACCGGTGGGCTCCCGATGAACAACCTCATCAACGAGCTGATCCTGCGGCTCGTCAAACCGGCCATCGCGGCCATCCTCGGCGCCCTGATCTACTGGGTCGCCACGGGTCCGCTGGGGGAGCCCGGTTCCGTGTCCCTGGCGCTGCTGGCGTGGCTCTCGGCAGTCGGCTTCATCCTGCTCGTCGAGAACAACATCATCTGAGCGACCGCCGATGATCACGGTCCGCGACGCCGTCGCGCGATTGCCCAACGGGCCCGGCGTCTACCGCTTCCGCGACGAGCGAGGACGTGCGCTCTACATCGGCCGCGCACGGGACTTGCGCCACCGGGTCGCGTCGTACTGGGGCGACCTGGGTGATCGGGGCCACCTCGCGCGGATGGTCGCCCGCATCGCCGCCGTTGAGGCCGTGGCCTGCGCCTCGGCGCACGAAGCCGCCTGGCTGGAACGCAACCTGCTCGAACGCGCCAAGCCCTACTGGAATCGCACCCGAGGCGGCCAGGAGGTGCCGGTCTACGTTCGCCTCCGGGCGCGGGCACGGCCGAAGATCATCCATACGGCAGAGGTTGCCGGCGACTTCGGTCCGTACCTCGGCGGCCACCGGGTGCGCACGGCGCTTGCAGGTATCGACCGCCTGCTGCCGGTGACGTACACGCGGCCCGGCGCGACCGGGTCGGAGCGAGACATGGCGCGGGTCCGCGGCGTCGATCGGACCACGGATGCCTCGTTGCACGCGCTGATCCGGCGCATCCTCGAGCGCGACCCCGAGGTGTGCGCGGCGCTGCTCGGCGAGTTGGCGCGACGCCGGGGTGCCGCCGCCGCGGACCTCTCCTTCGAGATCGCCGCGCAACTGCAACGGGAGATCGAGGCAGTCGAATGGCTGACTTCTCCCCAGCGGGTGACCAGGCGAGGCCAGGGACGCCAGCAGCTGCAGGGTTGGGCGGACGGCGTGCTGGTGGAATTCCAGGTGCGCAACGGGTCCATCGACGAGTGGACCCTGCGCGACAGCCCGGAGCCGCCGGCCGGCCTGGAGCTGAATCCGCCCGAGTGGCTGGTTTTCCTCACGGCGGCCGCGACGCTGGCGGCGAGCCTTCGCCACGGGTCCCATGATCCGGCGCCGGTAGCCTCGTCCGGGAGTTGAGGTCTCTCGGCGGCCCGGTTGACGCGCTTCCGCCGTTTCGGCTATTCTCCTCGTCCGCCGAGCGATGACCCTCGGGTCAAGCGCCGGGCCACGTTCCCTCATGGAACTGGCCGGGGCGGGTCCCTCGATTGACAGGCCAGAGACAGCCGTGTCACAATGGCGCGCTGCCGTGGCCCCGGTTCTACCGTGGGACTTCGGGCTGCACCTTAACAAGTGAAGAGTGACAGGAAATCCGGTAAGTGTGCGAGCGGGCAAACCCTCGATCGACAACTCGGAATGATCGCAAGATCGGAACGAGTTCTGTTCGGAGAGTTTGATCCTGGCTCAGGATAAACGCTGGCGGCGTGCATGAGACATGC
>CAZENL010000136.1:0-7350 GCA_964513505.1 uncultured Anaerolineaceae bacterium | reverse complement strand
TTCTCCATGGTGATCTCCAGGGTGAGCCGGTCCCCGGGCTGCACCAGCCGCTTGAAGCGACACTCCTCGATGCCCGCGAACAGGCCGATGCGGGTGCCCATGCCGGGCTCGCGCGCCACGTAGACGGCCATCGTCTGCGCCAGTGCCTCCACCTGCATCACGCCGGGCATCACCGGCAAGCCCGGGAAGTGGCCCTGGAAATACCACTCGGTGGCCGTGACGCCCTTCTCGCCGCGAATGTAGCCGCGGCTGCGGTCCTCCTCCACGATCCGGTCGACCATCAGCACCGGCCAGCGGTGCGGGATGAGCGCCTGGATCTGCGCCGTCGTCAGCAATACCTCGGTCATTGGCTCCTCACGGGTCAGCCGGCTGCGGCAAGGAATGCCGCGCTGCCGACGCGATCGATCAGGTTGGTGGTGAACGCCCCTTCCAGGAACGTCGCGTTGTCCAGCAGGGCGCGGTGGAACTCCACGTTGGTGGTCAGGCCCTCGATGACCAGCTCCGCAAGGGCAACGCGTCCCCGAGCCACGGCCGTGGCTCGATCCGGCCCCCAGACGATCAGCTTGCCGAGCAGCGAATCGTAGTAGGGCGGCACCTCGTAGCCGGTGAAGAGGTGGCTGTCCATCCGCACGCCGGGCCCGCCGGGCGGCAGGTAGCGCTCCACCACGCCGGCCTGGGGCCGGAAGTCGTTGCGCACGTCCTCCGCGTTGATGCGGAACTCGATGGCGTGGCCGTAGCGGAGCACATCCGCCTGGGTGTACCCGAGCGGCTCGCCGGCGGCGATGCGGATCTGCTCGCGCACCATGTCGATGCCCGACAGCATCTCCGTGACGGGGTGCTCCACCTGGATGCGGCAGTTGATCTCGATGAAGAAGTACTGGCCCTGGGCATCCACCAGGAATTCCAGCGTGCCCAGGTTCTCGTAGCCGGCCGCCACGACCGCGCGGACGGCGCTCTCCGCGAGGGCGGCACGCGTCGCGTCGTCGATGGCCGGGCTGGGAGCCTCTTCCACGATCTTCTGGTGCCGCCGCTGGACGGAGCAGTCGCGCTCGCCGACGTGCACGCCATTACCGTAGCGGTCGACGATGACCTGGACCTCCACGTGGCGGTTCTCCTCCAGCCACTTCTCCAGGTAGAGCGAGTCGTCGCCGAAGGCCGCGCGCGCCTCCGAACGGCAGACCGTGATGGCTTGCTGGAGCTCGCGCGGGGAGCGGACCATGCGCATGCCACGGCCGCCGCCGCCCGCCGACGGCTTGATCAGCACCGGGTAGCCGATGCGCTCCGCTTCCGCCAGGGCGTGGTCGTCGTCGCGCAGCATGCCTTCGGAGCCCGGGATGGTCGGCAGGCCGTGCCGCCCCAGCAGCTCTCGCGTGCCGGCCTTGGAGGCGAAGCGCTCCAGCACCTCCGCCGGCGGCCCGATGAAGGTCAAGCCATGGGCTCGCGTCATCTCGGCGAAGCCGTCGTCCTCCGACAGGAAGCCGTAGCCCGGGTGGATGGCCTCGCAGCCCGTGACGACCGCGGCGGACAGGATGGACGCGGCGGACAGGTAGCTGCGCGCGGACTCCGCCGGTCCCACGCAGATGGCCTCGTCCGCCAGCTTGACCGCGAGCGTGTCCCGGTCCGCCTCGCTGTACGCGACCACGGGCGTGATGCCCATGGTGCGGCAGGCGCGCAGGACACGGACCGCGATCTCCCCGCGGTTGGCGATCAGGATGCGGCTGAACATCAGCTCTCGACCAGCCGCTCGATGCCGTCGATGCGGACCAGCTCCTGGGCGTACTCCACGGCTTCGCCCGCACTCGCAAGGATGCGGCTGACCACACCGTCCGTTGGCGCCACCACCGGCTGGGTCACGCCGAGCACGTTGATGGCACCCAGCACGTCTCCGGCGCGGACAGCCTGGCCGGCCGAGAGGCCGTCACGCGCCGTGAAATAGCCGACTGCCGGGGAGACCGCGGCGCGGCGCAGGACCGAGCCGCGGCTGGCGCTCGTCGAGCCCTGGCCGGTGCCGGCGGCCGGCGCGGCATGGCCGGCCGTGGCGTGGATCGTGGTCGCGTGGATCGTCGCGGGCGTCTGGCCGCCGCTCGAGGCTGGACTCGTGGCACTCGCCTGGGACGTGCCGCCGTCGCGTCGCAGCCGCACGCGCCAGCCGTCCTGCGATACCTCGATCTCGCCGAGCTCGCTTTCCGTGATGCGGCCGATGAGCGGCGGCAGGATCTCGTTGACCACGCGCGCGATGGCCGCCGCGCCGGTCTCCGGGTTCTTGGCCGCCTTCGAGCGTGCCTGCGATTCCTCGGGCACGTCAGACATCCTCGCGCAGCGGCGGCTCTTCGGCGTCGTCCGCCGCGTCCGGGCGCAACGGCAGTCCGTCACCCACGCCGAGCACGGCGCGGCCGGAGTTCAGCACGCGGCGGATCCGGTCGGTCAGGCGCCGACGCTCGCGGCGCACGAGCGGCGGCTCCTCGGTGGTGGTGAAGGCGCCCATCTGGCGGTAGCGGGCGTAGCGGGTCTCCAGCAGCTCGTCCGCGTCCTTGCCGGCGAGCGCGTCCAGTTGCGCCACGATCACGCCTTTCAGCCGCTTGGCCGTGTCCGACGGCGTGGCGTGGGCGCCCGCGCCGGACTCCGGCACGACCAGGTCGATCACGCCCAGCGCTTCCTGCTCCCCTGCCGTGAGGCGCATGGCCACGGCCGCCTGCTGGGCCGCGTCGTGCGTCCGCCACAGGATGCTGGCACAGCCCTCCGGGCTGATCACGGAGTAGATCGCGTTCTCCAGCGCGATCACCACGTCGCCGACGGCGATCGCCAGCGCGCCCCCGGACCCGCCCTCGCCGGTGATCACCGTGACGATGGGCGTGCGCAGGCCGGTCATCAACTGGATGGACTTGGCGATGGCCTCCGCCTGGCCGCGCTCCTCCGAGGCAGCATCCGGCGAGGCACCGGGCGTGTCCACGAACGTCACGACCGGCAGCGCCAGCCGCTCCGCAAGCCGGAAGAGCCGCATGGCCTTGCGGTAGCCCTCGGGATGCGGCATGCCGAAGTTGCGGAGGATGTTCTCCTCCACTTCCTCGCCCTTCTGGTGGCCGACGAACACCACGCGGTGCTCACCGATCCGCGCGAAGCCGCCCACGATGGCCGCATCGTCGCCGAAGAAACGGTCGCCGTGCAGCTCGATCACGTCCGCGGCGATCAGGCTCAGCAATTCCAGGGTGTGCGGGCGCTTGAGGCTGCGCGCCAGCTGGACGCGCGACCAGACGGCATCCCGGAGCGCAGCGTCGTCGATGCGGTGCGGCTGGATCAGCGCTTCAGCCACGGACGCGTTCCTCCTTGGCCGCGGGTTCCGTGTCCGCCGAGCGGCGGCCATTGGCCGCGGTCCTGCGCTCGGCATTCGCCTCCACCGGCACCGCCACGTGTGGTCGGCCGTTGCCGCGTGTCCCTTCCCGGGGCGCGCCCTCCGTGAACGAGTCGATGAAGGCCAGGGAGCGCATCACCCGGCTGTTGATGCCGTTCTCGCCGGCCGGCACGGGCGCCGCCTTCAGGTAGCCAAGCAATGCGATCAGGCGATCGCGCAGCTCGTGGCGGGAAACCACCTGGTCAAGGAAGCCATGACCGTAGAGGAACTCGGCGCGCTGGAATCCCTCGGGGAGCGCCTCGCCGGTGGTGCCTGCCGAGACGCGGGCCCCCGCGAAACCGATGAGCGCATCCGGCTCGGCCAGGTTCACGTCGCCCAGCGCCGCGAACGAGGCGAAGACGCCGCCGGTGGTGGGGTCGGTGAGGATGCTGATGAACGGCACGCCGGCACGGCCCAGGCGCTCCAGCGCCGCCACGGTCTTGGCCAGCTGCATCAGCGCCAGCGTGCCTTCCTGCATGCGCGCACCGCCGGAGGCACTCACCACGATGAGCGGCACGCGCTCGTCCCGTGCGGCTTCCGCGGCCCGCGTCACCTTCTCGCCGACCACCGAACCCATGGACCCGCCCATGAAGGCGAAGTCCATCACGCAGATCGCGACCTTGGTTCCGCCGATGGTGCCGAAGCCCCACAACGCGGCGTCGCGGATGCCGGTGGCGGCCTTGGCCGCGGCCAGGCGCTCGGGATAGGGCTTGGTGTCGATGAAGCCCAGCGGGTCGACCGACTCCAGGCCGGCGTCGTGCTCCTCGAAGCTGTCGCCGTCCAGCAGCAGGCCCAGCCGCGCGTCCACCCGCAGGCGCAGGTGATGGCCGCACTTGCTGCAGACGCGGAAGGCCTTGTCGAGCTGCTTGTTGTAGAGCATCTCCTTGCAGTTGGGGCACTGCGTCCAGAGATCTGGCGGGAACTCGGGTGCGGTGGCGTCGCGACGGCGGAAGGGCAGCTTGATGGGCATCAGAGGATCGCCTCTGCCGGGTTGGCCGTTGGTGGGCGGCTGCGGCGCCGGACCAGCAACGCGGCCCCGGCGATCGACACGCCGGCAATCGAGACGCCAGAGGCGATGGCGCCATTGCGCAGGAGAGCGGTCCGGGTGCGCCGTTCGTCTGCCGCCCCGGCCACATCGCGATTCCGCAGCATGGCCGCCAGGACCACCGGCGACGAGAACGACTCCGCCGGCGAGCCTGCCCCTGCCCCGACGGCCCGGAGCTGTGTGGCCAGTCGTTCCTCGAACGCGAACGAGGGGTGGAAGCGGGAAAGTGCGCGCTGGACCAGGCTGGCCGTGGCCTCCAGCTCGGCGTCGATCTGGTCCGTCGCGTCCAGGCTCCGGGGCCGCGCGTGCCGGCCGGCCAGCAGCGTGTTCAGGTACGCGTCGACCTGGACCGACTCCTCCTCCGCCGTCACCTGCGCCACCAGCGCGGACGGTCGACTGAACGGCGGGCGGCGGCCGCGGCCTCATCGCGACGCAGGTCCTCGGCCACGCTGCGCAGGGCCCGATGGATCAGCACCCGCACGGATCCCTCCGAGCGACCGAGCACGGCGCCGATCTCGCGGGCGCTCATCTCCTCCACGAAACGCAGCACCAGGGCGCGGCGGCGCTCGTCGCTCAGCCGCTCGATGGCGCGCCAGGCACGGCCGGCCTCGTCGTGCGCCACGACGGTCGCGGCCGGGTCGTCCGTGCCGGCCACGTTGACGGCCAGGTCCAGCGACGCCTGCGGATGGCGGCGCTCCGTGCGGCGGCTGTTGGAGAGCGCGTTGCGGGCAATCTGGAAGAGCCAGACGCGGAAGGTGCTCGGCTGGTCCTGGTCCGCAGCCTCGCGGAAGCTGGGCAGCCCGCGCAGGGCATGCAGAAAGACCTGCTCGGTCAGGTCCTCGGCAGCGTGGTGATTGCGGGTCTCGTAGAGCGCGAAGCTGTAGATCTGGGCCACGTACTTGCGGTAGAGCGCCTCGAAGCGGAGCGGGTCCCTGCGGGCCGCCTGCACGGCGAGACGGTCCGGATCGAACGGGATCGGGCGCGCAGCAACATCCCGTTCCCTCCCCTTCTGAAACACCGTGCGAGTCTATCTGTTACAGGCGAGGTCACGGTCCCACCACGCACCGAACCACCTCGCCCGATCCGACATGCGTGTTTGCGCCGTCAGCGCCGCGGACCACGAGCGCGCCGCTCTCGGGGTCCACCCCGACGGCCATGCCGGTGATGCGAGACGTGCCCAGGTCCACGTCCACGCTGCGGCCCGTGGTGCGCTGGCGGGTGGACCAGGCTCCGGCATCGAAATGGCCGCTGCCGAGGGCCTCGTAACGCGGCTCCAGGCGGGAGAGCCACGCATCCAGGAGCACGTCGCGGTCGATGGGGCGGCCGCCGGACAGCTCGCGCAGGCTGGTCATGGAGTCGCGCAGGTCCGGCGGGAAGGCGGCCGCCGGCCAGTCGGCATTGATGCCGATACCGATGACAGCGGTCCGCACGTGGCCACCGTCCGGCGTCGGCGCGCTCTCGCCGAGCACGCCGGCAACCTTGAGCAGCCGGCCGTCATCCGCATCCGCGACCAGGTCGTTGGGCCACTTCAGCCAGATGGCGCCGTCCTTGAGCCCGGCCACGTCCTCCGCGGCATCCATCATGGCCAGCGCGGCGGTGGCAGCCAACCGCCATGCGTGGCGCAGCTCCAGATCCGGTGGCCGGAACCCGGCGGAGACCAGCAGAGCCGTACCCGGCGGCGCGATCCACTGGCGGCCCTGCCTCCCCCGTCCGGCGGTCTGCTGGTCCGCGGTCGCAACGGCAACCTCGGCCGTGCCTTCGTCCAGCCAGGCACGCACGATGGGCTGCGTCGATTCGACCGCGCCGAAGCGTTCGATGCGGCTGAGGAACGGGTCCGTAGGACGAGAGGCCGTGGACGCTACGGCGCTGCGCTGGGGGGCGCAGGCGTCACGCGCACGGTCCCGCCGCAGTCCAACTGGTCGCCGTTCAGGGAGATCGTGACCTTCACCACGTCACCCTTGTCCACGGAACCCGTGCACGCGACGCCCACTCCCTGGTCCGTGATGCCCAGCAGCAAGTCTTGCGTCTTCACGAGATCGCCCCACGCCTGACCGGCCGGGGCCGATCCGTGGAGTTCCAGCTTGAGCGCTGCCTGGCGCGCCGCGATCGCCGCCAGGTAGGCGGTCGGATCGCCTGCCAGGACGCGATAGGTGACGTCGCTCGAGCGCTCGGTCTCGACCGTGTAGGCCGTCTCACAGGATCCGGCGTCGGTGACCGCGTCGACGTCCGTCCCGTAGCCGACCTGGATCCGCAGGTGCACCGGGTCCACGGTGGCGTTGCAGGCGACGACAGCGGCCACATCGGCTTGGTTGATCTCTCCACAGCCCGCGGCCGCAAAACCGATCACCAGGAGCACAGCCATCAAGGTGGGCGGTCGCCGCAACCGGGACAGCCAAGCGCTACGGCGTCGCATGGCACACCGGTGCGGTCGCGAGGAGGAGGTCGCCGGGTGCGGTCGCCGGCGTGTCGGAGTCCGCGACCGCAATGTCGGTCTCGTCAACCACGACGAAGTCGAGCGTCGCGTCGGCCCCCAGGGAGAAGTCGCAGGTTCCCAGCTGGTTGCTGGTGGCGTGGTCCTCGAAGATCAGGCGGTACGTGCCGCCGGGGATCGCGGATGCGGAGGCCAGGCCGTGTGGCTCGAGCGGCACGCCGAACTGTTCGCTGGCATGGCCAGCCTCATTGAACGTGAAGGTCCGCACGTCGACCGCCTGATCGGACAGGTTCGCGAAGCGCACCAGGCCACCCGGCGGCCGGCTCTCGGTGGCCACCGGCGGCGCCGTCTCCGGCGGGGCGGTCTCGGGCGGCAGCGTTTCCTCGGGGGTCTCCTCAAGCGCGATGGTCGGCGGCGGCTCCGTCGACTCCGGCGGGATGAACGTCGGCAACTGCCCCGGCACGAACGTGTCTTGGAACGTCGGGT
>CAZENL010000135.1:3015-7400 GCA_964513505.1 uncultured Anaerolineaceae bacterium | reverse complement strand
CGGGCCCGTTCCAGGTGCCGCCGTAGTTCGGCCGCAACGTTGCCTGGCGTGGCGGTGGTGCCGGCTGCGGCGGCCGTTGTGCCGGCTGCGGCGGCTGCGGGGGCTGCCGCGCGTGCGGCGTCCGAGGTAAGCCTGAGCTGCGCGTCACCGATCAGCGTCAGGCGGCCGTCCTGCGCCAGGATCGGTTCTGCCGGGAATTGGCCATCGTGGCGGTAGGCCTCCAGGACGGCCTTGGTGTTGTCCTTGGACTCCGTCACGTTCGGCTCATCGAACGGGTTGACGCCCAGGACGGCGCCCGCCACGGCCGTCGCGAACTCCCAGCGGAAGAACTCGCCGCCGAGCCACTGCCGGTTGTCCAGCGGCAGGTCGATGACGGGATGCCCGGCCGCGACCAGGGCATCCAGGAGGGGGTCCGTCTCCGCGCGCCATGTGGCTGAGGCCGCTCGCCCCAGGCGGACGAAGACGCGGTCCGGGCCGTAGACGTCCGGGGCGCCGAGCGGC
Organism: uncultured Anaerolineaceae bacterium; assembly: GCA_964513505.1. Lineage (GTDB taxonomy): Bacteria > Chloroflexota > Limnocylindria > Limnocylindrales > CSP1-4 > JAFMJV01. Next base: position 6,899 of record CAZENL010000135.1, on the reverse strand, counting down.
TCGCCGTCCACGGGGACGATGCCCGTGCCGTGCTTGCCGGTGCTCTCGGCGATGAGCTGTTCCAGCCACGCCCCGAATGCGGCCAGCTCGGGCTCCAACACCAGGGTGAGCTTGTCGCGGCCCGCGGCCGCCAGCGCGCCCATGGCTGCGCCGAGCGCCAGGCCCGGGTTGGACTGGCCGTCCGACCGGCATCGGTCGGCCATCAGCGTGCTGTCGAGCAGCAACTCGCCCAGGTCCAGCCCGAGCAGCGCACCGGGTACCAGGCCAACGTAGGTGAGCGCGCTGTAGCGACCGCCAACGTCCGGCGTGTTCAGGAACTGCTCCCGGAACAGGTCGACGTGCGGGATGGCCTTGACGCTGTCCCCGGGGTCGGTGATGGCCACGAAGCTGTCGCCGCGCTTGCCGGCCGGGAAGCGGCCGGCCTGCTCTGTCTCGCGCTCCCAGAAGTAGGCCAGGAAAGACAGCGATTCCGTGGTCGTCCCGGACTTTGAGGCGATCAGATACAGGCTGGGACCGTTCTCCTCGAGCGCCTCCGCGGCGCTCACTGCGGCGGGATCCGTGGAATCCAGCACGTGGACCGGGATCCCGTGCGCAGACCGCGCGAAGCTCTCGGCAAGCACCTCCGGCGCGAGCGAGCTGCCGCCCATGCCGCACACCACGGCCTGCGTGAACCCGGCCTCGCGGATGCCGGCCGCAAACCCCTCGAATTCTTCCAGTTCCTCCTGGAAATGCGCGGGCGCGTCCAGCCAGCCGAGCCGGTTGGCGATGGTGGCGGCGACCCGGGCGTCGCTGGTCCAGACCGCCGTGTCGCGGGCCCAGATGCGCGTCGCCCAGTGCTCGCTGACGGCCCGTTCGGTCGCCGCCTCGACGGCGCTGCGGAGCGCCTCTGGCGCGCGCAGGGTGGTGCCGCTGGAAGTCGAGAGGTCCACGCTCATCCGTTCACCGATGGCTGGCCACCGCCGAACGGCTGGTTTGCCTCGTAAGCGGGTGGCGGGGAGACGATTCCGTGAAGCTGGCCGGTCAGCACGCTGCGCGCGACGTGCGCCACGTGCTCGGGCGTGAAGCCGAAGGCTTGCAGGATGTCGGCGATGGGTGCGGACGAGCCGAAGCGCTCGATGCACACCATGGCCCCTTCCGGCCCCACCCAGCGATCCCAGCCGAGGGAGACGCCGAGCTCGATGCTGACGCGCTTGGCCACGGCCGCCGGGAGGACCTGCTCGCGATACTCGTCCGACTGCAGCGCGAAGCGCTCCCAGCACGGCATGGAGACCACGCGGGTGCGAATGCCCTCCGCGGTGAGGATGTCGCGGACGGCCACCGCCAGTGACACCTCCGAGCCGGTCGCGAGGAGGATCAGGTCCGGCAATTCGGGCGTGCCGTCCTTGTCCGCGGCATCGGCGAGCACGTAGGCCCCGTGCCGGACGCCTTCGACCGCGCGGTCCGCCGTGCCGGGCAGGATGGGCAGCTTCTGGCGCGAGAGGGCCAGACCCACCGGGCCGTCGTCGCGTTCGATGGCCAGTCGCCAGGCCGCGGCCGTCTCGTTCGCATCCGCCGGCCGCACGAACCAGAAGTTGGGCATCGCGCGGAGTGAGGCGTAGTGCTCGATGGGCTGGTGGGTGGGGCCGTCCTCGCCGAGGCCGACCGAGTCATGGGTCCACACATCGATCACGTGGAGCCCGGACAGCGCGCTCAGTCGCAGCGAGCCGCGCTGGTAGTCGCTGAAGTTGAGGAAGGTCGCCTGGTACGGCAGGAACCCGGAGTGGTAGGCGATGCCGTTGGCGATGCCGGCCATGGCGTGCTCACGGACGCCGAAGCGCAGGTTGCGGCCCGGCGTGTCCGCCTCGAACATGCCCTGGCCCTTGAGGTCCGTGAGGTTGCTCTCCGAAAGGTCCGCCGATCCGCCGAACAGCCCCGGCAGCGGCTCGATCAGCGCCTGCAGCACGGCCTCCGATGCGCTCCGCGTGGCGATGGCATCCGCGCCGTCCTCCCAGCGTGGCAGCGCGTGCTCCCAGTCTTTTGGCAACGTCCGCGCCGTGCGGCGCATCAGCTCAGTCGCCAGCTCCGGATGGTTGCGCCGGTAGGCTGCGAACAGCTCGCCTTCCTGCTCGTAGAGCTCTTCGCCCTTCGTGACGGCCTCGCGGAAGTGCTCGAGCGCAGCATCCGGCACGTAGAAGCTCTTGTCCGGGTCCCAGCCGTAGAACTCCTTGGTCAGGCGCACCTCTTCCTCGCCGAGCGGCGAGCCGTGGGCCTTCTGGCTGTCCTGCTTGTGGGGAGAGCCGTAGCCGATGTGCGTCCGCACGGCGATCAGGCTCGGCCGCGGATCCTCGCGCGCTGCCGTGATGGCCTTCTCGATCGCCTCGAGGTCGTTGCCGTCCGTCACCCGCTGGGTGTGCCACTGGTACGCGTCGAACCGCTTGAGGACGTCCTCCGACCAGGCCATGGAGGTCGGTCCATCGAGCTGGATGCCGTTGTCGTCATAGAGGAACAGCAGCTTGCCCAGGCGCAGATGGCCGGCCAGGCTCGCGGCCTCTGCCGAGATGCCTTCCTGGAGGTCTCCGTCAGAGCAGATGCCGTACGTCCAGTGGTCCACGATGGCGTGATCCGGCTGGTTGAACTCGGCGGCCAGGCGACGCTCGGCGATGGCCATCCCGACGGCGTTGGCGAAGCCCTGGCCGAGCGGGCCGGTGGTCGCCTCCACACCCGGCGTCAGGCCGTACTCGGGGTGCCCGGGCGTCTTGGAACCTAGCTGGCGGAACCGCTTCAGCTCCTCCATCGGCAAGTCGTAGCCGGTCAGGTAGAGCAGCGAGTAGAGCAGGGCGCTGGCGTGGCCGGCCGACAGCACGAACCGATCGCGGGCGGGCCAATCGGGATGCGTGGGTGCGTGGCGCAGGAACCGGGTCCAGAGCACGTATGCCATGGGCGCCATGCCCATCGGGGCGCCCGGGTGGCCGCTGTTGGCCTTCTGGACCATGTCGATGGCCAGGGTTCGGATCGTGTCGACACAGAGCTGGTTATCGACCCTGTCGGCAGTAAGAGTCACGGCTCGCTTCATGCGGAATGGGCTGCCATCATAAGTCGCGCGCCCCTCACAAGCCGTTACGAGAGCGTTGCGTGCCCCGACCCAGATCTCCCGTCCGCGTGACCACGTGCTTGGCTTCCGTTGCCCGCCCGCGACCTGGGCTGGTCGTGCTCGGCGACCTGCTGCTGGAGGTGGCCGTCACGGCCGTGCGACCGATGCAGGAGGGCACGGATGTGCCGGGCACCGTGCTCATCCGGCGAGGCGGATCGGCGGCCAACGTGGCGGTGGCGTTCGCGGGTCTGGGCGGCAGGGCCGCGTTCGTCGGCACGATCGGCCGCGATGGCGTGGGGCGGCAGGTGGCTGGGGCGTTGCGCGACGCGGGTGTGGCCCCGCACCTCGTGCGGGTGGATGCGCCCACGGCGCGCCTGCTGGCACTGGTGGACCGGACGGGGGAGCGCTCGTTCGTGACGGAGCGCGCGGCCGCGGACCGCCTGCGCGCGGCCGACCTGCGTGCCAGCTGGTTCCGCGGGGCCGGGGCACTCCATCTGCCGGGCTACTCGCTGTACAACCAGCCGCTGGGGGAAGCGGCAGTGGAGGCCGTCCGGCTGCTGAGATCGGGGGGAAGTGCCGCGTCCGCGGGAGGTGCCGCGTCGGCTGGGAGTGGCGCTTCGGCGGGGAGTGGCCCGTCGCTGGGGAGCGGCCCATCCAAGCTGGGGAGCGGCCCATCCAAGGGGAGTGCCTCCGGCGCGGGGCCGATCCTCTCGATCGACCTGTCCTCGCGTGCCCCCATGCTCGCGTTCGGGCGGCAGTCTGCGTGGCAGCTCATCGGCGAACTCGCGCCGGACGTGCTGTTCGCCAACGCCTC
>CAZENL010000135.1:0-2915 GCA_964513505.1 uncultured Anaerolineaceae bacterium | reverse complement strand
CTGCGTGGCAGCTCATCGGCGAACTCGCGCCGGACGTGCTGTTCGCCAACGCCTCGGAGGCCGCCGCGCTCGCCCGGTCCGCCGGCCCGGAGAAGCTCCTGGAGCTAGCCTCGTGCGTGGTGATCAAGGAAGGTCCGGCCGGCTGCCGTGTCCTGTGGCGCGGCCCCGGGACTGGCGTCGAGCAGATCGCCGTCGCGACGGCGCCGGTCGCCGCGGCCGACACGACCGGGGCCGGCGACGCGTTTGCCGCGGGCTTCCTCTCCTCGCTCCTTGGCGCAGGCGCTGGGCCTGGTGCAGCCACGGACCCAGCGTCCCGCCGTTGGAGCGCGGCCGTCCTGCGCCGCGCGGCGCTGGCCGGGCACCGCTCCGCCGCGGATCTGCTGCGCAGCCGGCGGCCGGAGCTGTCGCTGTGAGCGGTTCGCGCCTTTGGGACGTGCCGGGGCCAACCGCTCGTACTCTTTGCGTGATGGAACTTGCACAGCTGCCAGGCACCGGCGCACGAACAGGGCGCCGGCGATGAGCGCCCTCGATCAGCTCCGCCTCGGCGAGGAGGCCGCCACCGCGCTCGCGGAGGCCCGGCCCGTGGTCGCCCTGGAGTCGACGCTGATCACGCACGGCCTGCCGTTCCCGCAGAACCTGGAGGCGGCCCGACGGGCGGAGGCGGCCGTGCGAGCCGGCGGCGCGGTGCCGGCCACGGTGGCGCTGCACGGAGAGCGCATCCAGGTCGGCCTCACCGACACGGAGCTGGCCGAGCTGGCCGGGATCCAGGGTCTGGCCAAGGTGTCGCGGCAGACGCTGGCCGCGGCGCTGGCACGACCGGACTGGGCGGGCACGACGGTCGCGGCCACGCTCATCGGCGCGCAGCTGGCCGGCATCCGGGTGTTCGCGACGGGCGGCATCGGCGGCGTGCACCGCGGGGCGGAGGACTCGATGGACATCTCGGCGGACCTGGCGGAGATCGGCAAGGCGCCGGTCGGCGTGGTCTGCGCCGGCCCCAAGTCCATCCTGGACGTGGCGCGAACGCTGGAAGTGCTGGAGACCCTGGGCGTGCCGGTCGTCGGCTGGAGAACGGACGAGCTGCCGGGCTTCTTCGCGCGGACGAGTGGCCTGCGCGCACCCGCGCGAGTGGATTCAGCGGCGGAAGCGGCCGCGCTGATGGACCGCCAGTTGGCGCTGGGACTCGGTGGCGTCCTTTTCTGCGTGCCGCTCCCCGAGGACGCGGCACTTCCCCGGGACGTCGCGGACGCGGCCATCGAGCAGGCCGTCCTGGACTCCGCGGCAGCAGGCATCCACGGTCCGGCCTCAACGCCGTGGATCCTGAACCGCGTGGCCGAGATCACCAACGGGCGCTCGATCCTGGCGAACCTGGCGCTCATCGAGCACAACGCAGGCATAGGCGCGGCGATCGCGAGGGCACTCCTGGCGCGTTAGGGACTTCGCGGGCCATCGCACGCGTTTGCATCCCTTACACGTAGCGACCGCCGATCTGGCCCGCATCCCTCGGCATCAGACCGTTGTTGTGCGCGATGCAACGAATCGAGCTCGTCACCCAATGTCTCTGGGCACGCGGTGCATCGAGTGCAACAGCGAGCCGGAATCGACTGCGCCCGCCGCTGACCTGGCCTCCAGCCGGTCGTTGGTTGCACTGGGTGCAAACCTAGCTCCGCGCGGTAGGGCAGAGGAGGCAGGAGGTACAGACGGTGGCCGGCAAGGCCGCCGCAGCGGACCTTCGCTGTTAGATGCCCATCTTCCCGTGGTACGATCGGGCGCGTCCACCCCCGAGCCGGCGAAGCCTGCGCCCATGGGAGACTCGGCGGTCGGACGCGGCACCATCTTCGCCTCGCCCGTGAAGCCCGTGCCCGTGTCCAGGAACTGGCGAAAGCCATCTCGAGAGGCTCATGTCCGACAGCGCTGCGATCAAGCGCCCCCTGGCCATCGACGTGCGCGCCGTGCGCCGCGTCTACAAGGCGCGCCCCAACCCGATCGTGGCCCTGGACGGCGTCGACCTCCAGGTCGAGCCGGGCGAGTTCTTCGGCCTGCTCGGTCCCAACGGTGCCGGCAAGACCACGCTGATCAAGATCCTGACCACGCTGCTGCTGCCGACTGAGGGCACGGCACGCGTCTTCGGCTTCGACGTGGCCCGCCAGACCGCCGAGATCCGCCGGATCATGAACATCGTCTCGGGCGGTGAGACGTCCGGCTACGGCCTGCTGCAGGTCCGCGAGCAGCTCTGGATGTTCAGCCAGTTCTACGGCCTGCCGTCCCGCGAGGGCTGGCGCCGCGTCGACGAGCTGATGGAGGCCGTCGGCATCACGGACCTGGCGCAGCAGAAGATCAGCCAGCTCTCCACCGGGCAGCGGCAGAAGCTCAACTTCGCCCGCGGCCTCCTGAACGACCCGTGGATCTTCTTCCTGGACGAGCCGACGCTGGGCCTGGACGTGACCGCTGCGCGCGCCGTGCGGGACCTGGTCCGCGAGTGGCAGGCGGCCGTGCCGGGCCGGACGATCCTCCTCACCAGCCACTACATGGCGGAGGTGGACGAGCTCTGCGAACGCCTTGCCATCGTCGATCGCGGCCGGATCCTGGCCATCGGCAGCCCCGCCGAGCTGCGCCAGCGTGTCCAGACGGAATCGATTTTCCTGCTGGAGCTGGACCGGCTCCAGGGTGGTTCGGCGGCGCTGGCCAGGCTGCCCGGCGTGCTCAAGGCCGTGATCGCCTCGGCCGCGGACGCCGGCGGCGCACCCGATCGCCACACTGTCGAGGTCAAGCTGGTCCTGACGGAGGACGCCGCCCTCGGCGGTGTCGTCTCGGCACTGGGCGGGCTCAACGCGCACATCGTGGCATTGCGGAAATCGGAACCCAGCCTGGAGGACGTCTTCGTCGAGCTGGTCGGCCGCGGCTTCGCCGACGAGGCG
>CAZENL010000134.1:0-7617 GCA_964513505.1 uncultured Anaerolineaceae bacterium | reverse complement strand
GCGGGCAGCTCGGGCAGGGCCGCGCGGATCTCGGCCAACCAGGCGGGATCCACCCGCAGTGGCGGCAGGTCCGGCTCCGGGAAGTAGCGGTAGTCGTCCGACGTCTCCTTGACCCGCATCCGGTAGGTGATGCCCTTGTCGTCGTCCCAGCCACGCGTCTCCTGGACCAGCGGGTCGCCGTTGCGCAGAGCGCGCTCCTGGCGCTCGATCTCAAAGTCGATCGCCCGTTCCACGGAGCGGAACGAGTTCATGTTCTTGACCTCGACGCGCGTGCCGAACGCCTCCTGCCCAACGGGTCGCAGCGAGACGTTGGCCTCCACCCGCATCTGGCCGTTCTCCATGGCCGCGTCAGACGCACCGATCGTGACCAACAGCAGCCGCAGCTCCTCCGCGTACCGGCGCGCCACCTCCGCCGAATGGATGACCGGTTCCGTGACGATCTCCATCAGCGGCGTGCCGCTCCGGTTGAAGTCCACCAGGCTGACGGATCGGCCGTCCGGCTCGACGCGATGCTGCAGCCGGGCAGTGTCCTCCTCCAGGTGGGCGCGGGTGATCTCGACCGTCGCCGCCCCTTTCGAAGTGGCGAAGGTCAATGAACCACCGGAGGTCAGCGGCAGGTCGTATTGGCTGATCTGGTAGCCCTTGGGCAGGTCCGGGTAGAAGTAGTTCTTGCGGTCCCAGCGGGTGACGTCGGGGATCTTCCCGCCGATGGCCAGGCCGGTGGCCAGCACGTGCCGCACCGCCAGGCGATTGATGACCGGCAGGGCACCCGGATAGCCCAGGCACACCTCGCAACAGTGCGAGTTCGGGTGCGCTTCCTGGAAGTCCGTGGAGCAGCCGCAGAACATCTTGGAATCCGTCCGCAGCTGGGCGTGGACCTCGATGCCGATGACCGCCTCGTACTGCACGCCGGCCTCTGGCAGATCAGCGGCCGCGGTCGCCGGCGCGGGCACGGTCGAGGATGCGGCCGAGCTCAGGGACATGGCTGCAAGTTTGGCACGGCGGGATGGCGAGCCTCGCGACCCGCCCGTGGTCGTTCGCCCGCTATTTGTTGGTGCCCTTGGCGGACCCGGTCAGTTGCGAGCCGTCGGCACTGGTGATCAGGCAGTCGTACGTGCGGTCGCCCGATCCCCAACTGTCCGACGTGGGCTTGAGGAACGAGAACGAGTACGCGGTCGAGCTGTTGAAGTCGATGCCGACGAAGGTGGCGAAGGGCGCCACGCAGCCGTCCTGCCCCGCGCTGGAGATGGCCGCGTCGCCGGGATAGGCCGAGGGCGCGTTGGGGTAGTCGAAGATCGCGTAGACCTCGAAGTCGTGCGCCTTCGCGCAATCGATGACGTCCACGTTGGACAAGGTCCCGGATGACGCGCCGCTGAAGCAGTCGCCGACCTTCAGCTCAAAGACGCTGGCCTGGCAGGCCATGCTCGCGAACGCCAGCGCAAGGCCGGCAAGCAGCAGCAGTGCTCGTCGCATCCCTCTCCCCTTCTGTGTTGTCACGTTGTGTTGTCAGCCGCCACGCCCCACGGCGCGGCCGTCTCACGCGCTTGTCCCGTTCCAGATTGTGCCCGACGGGGTCCGCCAGGAATCGCCCGATCCGGCTAGGCCAGACTTCCCATGAAGCGCTCGATCCGCACCAGCGCCTCCTCAAGGTTGTCGTAGCTGGTGGCCAGCGTGGCGCGCACGTGGCCCTCTCCCGACGGCCCGAAGGCACTGCCCGGGATCACGGCCACCTTCTGCTCGAACAAGAGTCGCTCGCTGAACTGGTCGCTGGTCAGGCCACTGGCGCGGATGTCCGGGAACGCATAGAAGGCGCCCTTGGGCTCGACGGTCGGCAACCCGATCCGGTTCAGGCCCTCCACGAACATCTTCCGGCGCCGGTCGTATTCGGCGGTCATGCGGACCACGTCCTGCTCCGCGCCGTTGAGTGCCACCAGGGCCGCGTCCTGGGCCGTGGTGGGCGCCGACATGATGTCGTACTGGTGGACCTTGAGCATGCCCTCCAGCAGGTCCCGCGGTGCGCAGGCATACCCCACGCGCCAGCCGGTCATGGCGTACGCCTTGGAGAAGCCACCGAGCAGGACCGTCCGCTCGCGCATCCCCTCCAGCGAGCTGATGGGCTCGTGGCGGTGGCCGCCGTAGACCAGGCGGTCGTAGATCTCGTCGCTGATCACGATCAGGTCGTGCCGCCGCGCCACGTCCGCGAGGCCGCGCAGCGTCTCCGGGGAGAGGACCGCGCCCGTGGGGTTGCAGGGATAGCCCAGGAAGAGCACCTTGGTGCGCGGCGTGATGGCGGCTTCCACATCCGCCACGCTCAGCTGCCAGCCGTCCTCCGCTCGCGTGCGGACGTGGACGGGCACGCCGCCGTTGAAGACGATGCCCGGCACGTACGCCACGTAGGACGGCTCGTGCAGGATCACCTCGTCGCCCGGATCGACCACCGCGGCAAACGCCACCGCGAGCGCCTCGGACGCGCCGACCGTGACCAGGATCTCGTTCTCCGGGTCGTAGCGCACCTGGTACATCCGCTCCAGGTGCTTCGACAGCGCGCGGCGCAGCTCCAGCGTCCCGTAGTTGCTGGTGTAGTGCGTGCGCCCGGAGCGCAGCGAGCGGACGCCCTCCTCGACGATCTGGGGCGGCGTGGTGAAATCGGGCTCGCCTACGCCCAGGCTGATCACGTCCGGCATGGTCGCGATGACGTCGAAGAACTTGCGGATCCCGGACGGCGGCACGTTGCGGACGCGCGCTGAGAGACGCTCGCGGTCGGCCGGCGCAGCGGACCGATCGGACGCCGTGGACATTTCGCGGCTGCCCTGGGCGGCAGGGACGTGCTCGTCCGCGGCAGTGCCCTCGTGGGACCGGTCGAGCGGGACGGTGGCCACCGATTCGGTCGTCAAGATCTCCTCACGCTGGGACTGGCGCCGAGTATAGGCGAGCCGCCGTTGGCCTCACGAGCCGCCGTTGGCCTCACGAGCCGCCGTTGGCCTCACCGGAAGCCGCGACCGATCAGTTGATCACGAACCAGCCGACGTTGAGACTCTTGGGCGCAGCCTTGTTGAGCCGAATGGTGAACGAGTTCGCGCCCTGATTGACTGAGCACGCCCGGACCCAGGTGCCGGCCACGTCACCCTGGATGGTGGCCACCACGAAGCTCTGCGCAGTGATGTAGTTCCCGTGGCCAGTCAGCGTGAGCGTCTTGGAAGCTTTGCCCTGACTGATGCTGACGGTGCCTGCCCGGCTGAAGTTCGTCACGCCCTGAACCTGGAGCGCATAGCCGCCCACCGCCTCGCCGTAGAGCGCGGCGCCGTTCTTGGTGATCGCCTTGACTGCGTAGCCCTCACCGTCACCGAAGCTCCCGTCGGCGAGGACTGCGACCTGTGTCGCGCCGCCACTGGTCGAACCGAACACGCCGATACCGCCAGCCTGGTCGGCCGCACCGAGGAGGCCAATGCCGTTCACGACATGCGGGCGCGCGATGAGACCGTAGTCGTTGCCGCACATCGCGATGTTGACATCGACATCGGTTCGCTGAAGGTCCGTTTCCGCGGTCGAATTATTGGTGGTGCCGATCAGCATCGGGTGGGAGCCGGCACGCGCAAAATCCGCGGCACCGACCGACCGAATCGCGATGGCCGCCCCGCCCGCCACCACTCCCCCGAGCAACGCTCGTCGCGTCCGGCCAACCTGTCCCGCCGTCGTCGCCTTGGCATCAGCCATGTTCGAACCTCCCTTGCAATCGCCTGCTAGGTCGCCTGATCTGGCCGTGCCGAATCCATCGTCGCCAGCCCCGGCGGCTCGATGTCACGCCACGGCGCTTCCGCCGTGAGCCCTTCATAGGCCCTTCCAAGCTGGAACAGCCGTGACTCGTCCCAAGCCTGCCCGATGAACTGGAGTCCGACCGGAAGCCCGTCGGAGAGCCCGCACGGCACGGAGATGCCGGGCAACCCCGCCACGTTGACGGGCAACGTGCACGCATCCGATAGGTACATGGACACCGGGTCGGAGAGGCGGGCGCCGAACGGAAAGGCGACCGTGGGCGAGGTTGGCGCGACCAGCGCATCCACCTGCTCGAAGGCGGCGTCGAAGTCGCCCTTGATGAGGGTGCGCACCTTCTGGGCTTTCAGGTAATACGCGTCGTAGTAACCGGCGGACAAGGCGTACGTGCCGAGCATGATGCGACGCTTGACCTCCGCGCCGAAGCCGCGGCCGCGCGTGGCCAGGTAGTTGGCCAGCACGTCCCCGCCGCGGTCGGACAGGCCGTACCGGATGCCGTCGTGGCGGGCCAGGTTCGCGGAGGCTTCCGCCGGCGCGATGATGTAGTAGGTGGCCAGCCCGTACTCGGTATGTGGCAGGTCGATGTCGACGATGGTGGCGCCCGCCGATTCCAAGGCGCTGACGGCCTCGCGCACGCGCGCCTCCACACCCGGCTCCATGCCCTTGACAAAGTACTGCCGTGGCAGGCCGAGCTTGACGCCCTTGAGGGCAGCGGCGGCCTGGTCGTCGCCGACGGGCAGCGAGCCGAGATAGTCCGGGACAGGAATGGGCGCCGAGGTGGAATCGCGCTCATCCAGGCCGGCGATCGCCTGCAAGAGGGTCGCCGCGTCGCGGGTGTCGCGGCCGAACGGCCCGATCTGGTCGAGGCTGCTGGCGAACGCGATGATGCCGTAGCGGCTGACTCGCCCGTACGTCGGCTTGATGCCCACGATCCCGGTGAGTGCCGCCGGCTGGCGGATGGAGCCGCCCGTGTCCGTGCCGATGCCGACCGGCACGTGATACGCGGCAACAGCCGCAGCCGTGCCACCCGACGAGCCGCCCGGCACCCGGCCGAGATCCCACGGGTTGCCGGTCGGGCCCCATGCCGAGTGCTCCGTGGAGGAGCCCATCGCGAACTCGTCCATGTTGGTCTTGCCTGGCACCACCGCGCCCGCGGCATCCAGCCGCTCCGCGATGTGCGCGTCGTACGGGCCCATGAAGCCCTCCAGGATCCGGCTGCCGGCCGTGGACGGACGGCCGTTGGTGACCACCAAGTCCTTGAGCGCGACCGGGATGCCCAGCAGCGGCGGCAATCCGTCGAGTGCCGCGGAGCCGACTTCCCGCGCCACCGCAAAGAGCAGGTCCGCTGCCGCGGCCGCGCTGGTGGCACGTTCCTCGTCCAGCGACACCCAGGCGTTGAGCGCGCCGTTCTGCGCATGGATCAGGGCAAAGTGCGCGTCGAGGAGCTCGGCCGCGCTGAACTCGCCGCGCCGGAGGGCCGCGGCCATCTCCCAGGCATGCATCCGGGTGAGCGCGCGAGCGTCGCTCACGATGGCTCGCCGCCAAGGATCACCGGCACGACCACGTAGCCGCCTTCGCGTTCCGGGGCCAGCGCGAGCACCACCTCGGCGGGGAGGCTGGGCCTCACGGTGTCCTCGCGCATGACGCCCTCCACCTCGATGGTCTGCGCCGTTGGCGGGATGTGGTCGGTGGGGAGCTCCGCGAGCACCGCGTACTGGTCCAGGATGTGGTTGAGCTGGCCCTCCAGGCGCGTCAGCTCGTCCTCGGTCAGACCGAGGCGGGCGAGGTGCGCGACGTGGGCGACGTCTTCACGACTGAGTCCGGCCATGGCCGGAAGGATACCGGCGCGTGCCCGCCGGGCCCGCGGAGTATTCGGGCGGTGCGAAGACCACCACCACGCTCAGCTCCTGGGTGATGTCGTGGAAGCGATGTGGCACGTTGGCGGGCACGAAGATGAGGTCCCCGGCAGCCGCGTCACGTGTCTCTTCGCCAGCCGTGAACCGGGCGCGGCCGGACACGATCACGTAGAGCTCGTCCTCGGTGTGCGGCGACTGGCCGTCGATCGCGCCCGCGGCCAGGACGTAGAGCCCACCGCTCATCGATTCCTCGCGCACGAACTCCACGTAGGCGCGATCCCCTGCTGCGGCGTTCCGGAGTTGAGCCTCTGACCACGACTTCATGCTTCTGCCTCTCCGCGTCCAGGCTCGGTCACGCGGCAATAATGCCCTGTGAGCATCAGCGAGGAGCTCGCCGTGTGAGCGACCTGGACGAGCTGCTGGACGAGCAGGTCCGCTACTACCGAGCGCGAGCGCCGGAGTACGACGCCACCTCGCCGACGTACGACCCGGACGGCCGTCCGGACCATCCATACGCACCGATCGCGGCCGAGGCGATCGCCGCGCTCCGGGCCCTCGGGCCGGTGGAGCGGGCGATCGAGCTTGGGGCCGGCACCGGCCAGTTCACGCGCATCGTGGCGTCCCTGGCGCGGGACGTTGAGGCGGTTGACACGTCCCCCGAAGTGCTGGCGCTCAACGCGGCCAATGTGCCCGCGCCGAACGTCCGTCGGACGGTCGCGGACGCGTTCCAGTTCGCACCGGCTCAACTCGCGGACCTCGTGGTCGCGGCAGCCCTGGTGTCGCACATCCCGAGGGAGCGGTCGGCTGCCTTCTGGGCGGCGGTGGACGGAATGCTGCGTCCCGGTGGCCAAGTGTTCGTCTTCGATGAGGCGCCGCACGGCCTGTGGACCGAGGAGACGGGTGGCGAGCGGGACGTGGTCTGGCGGACCCTGGAGGACGGCCGGCGCTTCCGGATCGTCAAGGTGCTGTGGGAGCCGGAGGACTTCCGCGCCACGCTCAAGGGCCTTGGCTGGCACGCGGCCGTCACGCGCCACGACCCGTTCTGGTGGGCGACGCTGACGCGGAGCGAAGGGGCCTAGCCTTCCGCGCCCGCGTCCTCGCCGGCCAGCAGCCGCCGGAACGCGTCGACGTCGAGGACCCGGACGCCCAGCTCCTGCGCCTTTGACAACTTGGAGCCCGCCTTCTCGCCCGCGAGAACGTAATCGGTCTTGCGGCTGACCGAGCCGGAGACCTTGCCGCCCGCCGTGCGCACCGCTTCTTCGGCCTCCTCGCGTGAGTAGCCATCCAGCGTGCCCGTCACGACCACGGTCTTGCCGGCCAGCGGCCCTTCATCGGCCGCGGCTGTCTGGGGCACCGGCCGCACCGGCTCCACGCCCGCATCGACGAGGTCGTCCAGGATGCCGGCCGTGGCCGGGTCCGCGAACCAGCGGCCCAGGCTGGTGGCCACCGTCGGCCCGATGCCCATCACGGCCTGGAACTCATCCGCTGGAAGTTCCCGAAGCTCGCGCACCACGCGCGCGAACCAGCCGTCCGGGCCGCCCATCGGCTCGTCCTGGTCCGGGGGCCAGGTGGCCGCGATCCAGCCGGCCATGTCGATCGCGGTCTGCTCGCCGACCTGCGGAATACCTAGCGCGTTGAGGATCCGCGCCAGTGGCCGGACGCGCGCCCTCTGGATGCTGGCGTGGAGGTTCTCGGCGCTCTTCTGCGCGAAACGGTCGAGGCTGACCAGGTCGTCAACGCTGAGGCGGAAGAAGTCGCCGCGGTGCTTCAGCATGCCGCGCTGGAGCAGCTGCGAAACCACCATCCAGCCAGCGCCCTCGATGTCCATGCCGCCACGACCGGCGAAGTGCCCGAACTCCTGGCCGACCCGCGCCGGACACAGCACGTTGGGGCAGTAGTGCCGCACGGCGCCCTCGTCGCGGACGATCGGGGTGTCGCACACCGGGCAGCGCTCGGGCATCTGGAACTCACGCACGTCGGCGGTGCGGCG
>CAZENL010000133.1:0-7625 GCA_964513505.1 uncultured Anaerolineaceae bacterium | reverse complement strand
TCACGACATGACCCGTCGCTACACAGGGCGGTCCGCAAGGCGTCTGCGAACGGGCCTTCTGGCACGCCCGGCGCACGGCGTGACCCAGAAACCGCCCGGAAAGCGGACAAGCCCGGATGGCCTGCACCCTTGTCGACTCGCATTCGCTCAGGCTGGTCACCGGGTGACCAAACGCCCGCTTTGGCAAGAACGCGAGCGGTCTTTCGCCTGCGCCGAGCGGCCCGACCTGGGCCCGTCACAAGGTTCCAGCGCGTGCCTCACCAGCCGCCGCGCGCTCCTCACGAACGGATTGACACCCGGTACCCGAGGGCCGAAGCTCCGACCTTCAGCGGCACGGTAGAACCCCTCCCGGGAGCCGTACGGCCAGAGGACCACACCCGGAGGCAGCCGCACGTGTTCGTTCGCAGGCCCATCGCCCTGGCCCTCGCGTCACTGCTCTCGGTGGGCGCGAGCGTCGCCGTCCATGTGCCAGCGCGCGGGGCCACCACCTGGGAATTCCCAGGACAGGACTGCAAGCAAACGGACGGCCTCCAGGCCTGTATCGACAAGACGGCTGCGGGAGACACGATCGAGCTGACCCAGGACCCGCTCAACAGCCAATTTGGGGTCATCACCCATAGCCTGACCGTGAAGCCGACCGCGGGGCTTGACCCCGTGGTGGGACAGCTCGAAGTTGACGACCTGGGCAGTAGCGCCGCCATGGCCGTCGACATCGAGGGCCTGTCCCTCCCCAGCGGTCTGCCAGCCACGTTCACCGGCGGCACTGGCCACTCGCTCGTGCTCAGGAACCTGCATATCACTGGCAACCCCGGCCTCGGAGCGAGTGCTGGCATATCCCTGACCACATCCGTGCCGTCGAGCTTCCAATTGATCGACACCGAGGTGGTGGTCAGCGACACGAATGAGGAAGGGATCGACCTCGACTCAACTGCGCCCAGCGGTCTGGTTACGCTTCAGGTGATTGGCGACCGGATCTCGGCCCCGGGGGTCGCGGACTCCGTTGAGGCCATCGCGGTCAGTTCCGAAGGCTCAGGATCAGTGCACGCGGACATCCTGAACAACGTGATCACGGATGTGGCGTCGTGCGGATGTGGCATGGGGACTGCCATCACGTTCGATCCGGCGGGCACGACGCGACTGCGTGCCAACGTCGTTGGCAACACCATCGATCATCTGCGACCAACCGACCCGGCGGGGAGCGCGAGCGGCGTTGGCCTGCGCACGGAAACCACCGGTGCTGTCTCGCTGGACGCGTTCAACAATGTCTTTTCGGACCTTAAAGGCGAGGCGTTCAGTTTTGAAAACCGTGCGGCCCCGAACGAGCCGGCGGTCCACACCGGTTATAACGACTACTTTCAGCTCAAATTCGGTGACGGGGTGTTCGGCCGGACCGCCGGTTCGCACAACCTGCACAAGGACCCGAAGTTCCTGGACGCGGCGCACGAAGACCTGCGCTTGAGGGCCTCTTCGCCGCTCATCGACGCCGGCCAGGTGTGCTCGCCCGGCGGCGTGGCCAATGTCGACGCCGCCGGTCACGGCCGCCTGCACGGCAGCAGCGTGGACCTCGGCGGCTACGAGCGGGGCGCAGGCCCACCCACGGGCATCGCGTTCGTGGGCACCTCCGGCGCCGACCATTTCAACGGCACCTCCGGCGACGACATCCTGTGCGGCTACGGTGGCAAGGACACGCTCAACGGCGAGTCGGGCAACGACTACATCGACGGTGGCGACGCCAACGACACCCTGACGGGCGGACCGGGCTCCGACCGCCTGTTCGGAGAGGCCGGCAACGACACCCTGTGCGCCCGCGACGGCACGCACGGCAACGACCAGGTCAACGGGGGTCCAGGCACGGACGGCTACAGCGTCGATCCGGGTGACGCCAAGGCCGCCGTGGAACACACGGCCAGCTGTTAGCCGGAGTGGGGCAAGAACGGTGAGGTATCGAAGCATGATCATCCGACGCCTGGTCTCGGTGGCCATCGGTGCCGTGTTCGCCACGAGCCTTGCGGCGATCTCGGCACCCGCCGCACTCGCGCAGAAGCAGATCGTCTGGCAGTTCCCCAGCAACACGCAGTGCCCGCTGGCACAAGGGCTCCAGGCCTGCATCGACAAGACGGGATCCGGAGACATCCTGGAGATCGACGAGGACCCGCTGGCCGGCCAGTCCGGCACCATCAACCACAGCCTCACGCTGGAGCCACAGCCGGGGCTGGATCCGACGCTTGGCGCGCTCTCGGTGAACGACTTGACCGCCGTCCAGCCGATGTCTGTGCTGGTCCAGGGCCTCACGTTCATCGGTGAAGTCCACGCGGCCACCTCCGTGATCGGAGATTCGCTGACCCTTCGCGACGTTGAGGTGGCGGAGCAGGGTACCGGCGGAGACAATGGGATTCTCCTCCGCGCATCTGCGTCCGCGGCATTCGCGGTCATTCACAGCACTGTGTCATTCGATGCCGACGCCGGTGCGGGCATCGGTTTCGTCGCCGAGGGGTCCGCCCACGTCACCGCGACGGCGATCGGTAACCGGGTATCTCCGCACGGGACGGTCAACAGCCTGGCCGGGATCGCCCTGGCCGCTAGTGGAACGTCGTCCATTCGGGCGGATCTCGACAACAACGTGGTCACGCAGACAGGCGGCTGCCTCATGTGTTCCGGCGGGGGTATCTGGCTTGGTACGCAGGACACCGGCCAGCTCACGGCCAACGTGGTGGGCAACACGGTCGATGGTGCGCGGGCCGGGGTGACGGACAGCGACGCGCTTGTGCTCGACAACCAGGACGGCGCCGGCAGCATTTCCGCGAAGGTGTTCAACAACGTGTTCTCACGCTCGAGCCAGCTCGGTATCGGGACCTACGGCGGCGGCCACAACAAGCTCAGCGCGGGCTACAACGACTTCTGGCACAACCATGACGGCGACACCAGTGGAGGCACGGCGCCTGGCTCGCACAATCTCCACAAGGACCCGAAGTTCGTCGATCCGGCGCACGAGGACTTGCGCCTGACGGCGGCGTCTCCGGTGATCGACAAGGGCCTGGTCTGCTCGCCGGGCGGCGTGGCCAACCTGGATGCGGCAGGCCATGGCCGGCTGCACGGGGCGAGCGTGGACCTGGGCGCCTTCGAGCGCGGCGCGGGTACGCCAACGGGTGTGGCGCTGGTCGGCACGGGAGCCGGCAACACGCTCACGGGCACGTCCGGCGACGACATCCTGTGCGGCATGGGCGGCAATGACACGCTGGACGGCAAGGCGGGCAACGACTACGTCGATGGCGGTGCCGGCAACGACACGCTCACCGGCGGCCCCGGGTCGGATCGCCTGTTCGGCGAGAGTGGCGCGGACACGTTGTGCGCCCGCGACGGGACGCACGGCAACGACCGCCTGGATGGCGGCCCCGGAACGGACGGCTTCAAGGCCGATCCGGGTGACGTCAAGACCAACGTGGAGCACGCCGCCAGCTGCTAGGCCGCGCCTCGACGCAATGACGCGTCAGCCGCGGAGACGCCACTCCACGGCGCCGTCGGCACGATCGACGGGTTCCACGCCGAGCTCGGCGAGACGGTCGCGCAGCGCGTCGGCGCTGGCGTAGTCGCGGCGCGAGCGCGCGGCGGCGCGTTCCTCCAGCAGCTCTCGGGCACCGGCCGGCAGCTGCTGGTCCCTGGCCGGAGCCGCGGCATCCCAGGCGCGATGCAGGTCCAGGCCCAGCACAAGGTCCGCGTCCAGCGCCAGCCAGCGCTTCTCGTCGTCGGACAGGTCGGAACGGAGTGCTTCCCGCACGGCCGCGAGCGCCCGTGGCAGGTCCAGGTCGTCGTCGACAGCGTCGGCGAATCGAGCGTGGAAGGCCAGCCCCTCCGCGGAGAGCGGCGCAGCCGGCTCCTTCGCCCGGTCGTGGAGCCAGAACGGAGGAAGCTCGTTGGAACCGTGCCCGGCGGCGTGATCGGAGGCACCCTCGGGTCGTTCGCCGGCCGAGCGTGCCTCCAGCGCGGGCGGTGGCGCCCAGTCGCCGGTGGCCGGCGGAGGCCCGAACGAGCGCAATCTCGCCCGCAGCGATTCGAGGCCGTTGGCGGCCGCCCGCAGCGAATCGTCGGAGTAGTCGAGCTTGTGGCGGTACCGCGACGTCAGCGCCAGGTAGCGGAAGGCCAGGGGATCCAGGCCGTTCTCGGCAAGTTCCGTGACGCGCTGGAAGTTGCCGGCGGACTTGGCCATCTTGCGACCGCGCATCAGCAGGTGCTCCCCGTGGACCCAGTGCGCGGCGGGGACGTGCCCAGTGGCCGCGGCGGACTGCGCGATCTCATCCTCGTGGTGCGGGAAGACGTTGTCCACGCCGCCGGTGTGGATCTCGAAGCGTTCTCCCAGATACTTCATGGACATGGCCGAGCATTCCAGGTGCCAGCCGGGGAAGCCCTCGCCCCAGCGCCTGGTCGGCCACTTCAGCAGCCGACCTTCCTCGGCGTGCTTCCACAACGCAAAGTCGGCCGGGTCGCGCTTGTCCGCCTCCACCTCCACGCGGTGGCCCTCGCGCAGCTCGTCCAGGGTGTTGCCCGAAAGTTGGCCGTAGCCCGGGAAGGCGGACACGTCGTAGTAGACGGTCCCTTCCGGCGTGGCGTAGGCGAAGCCGCCGTCCTCCAGCCGCTCGGCGAGGTCGAGCATCTCGGCGATGTGCTCGGTCGCCCGCGGGAAGCGGTGCGCGGGGAGGATGTTGACGGCGGCCTCGTCCGCGTGGAACGCCGCCTCGTAGAAGTCGGCGATCTCCTGTGTGGTCCTGCCCTCCACCTCGGCCGCGATCACCAGCCGGTCGCCGCCGGAATCGCGGCGCTCGTCACGCATGTGCCCCACGTCGGTCACGTTCTTGACGTGGAGTACCTCCAAGCCGTGGTAGAGCAACGCCCGGCGGATGAAGTCGGCCAGCAGGAAGCTGCGCAGGTTGCCGACGTGGGCGTAGCGGTACACGGTCGGCCCGCAGGTGTACATGCGGATTCGTGGCGGGCCAGCCTCAGCCGGCGCCTCCAGGGGGAGCACCGTCTCCACGGCGCGCGACAGCGTGTTGCGCAGGCGCAGCGCGATCAGGGGCTGAACACCGCATGCGTGTGGGCGCTGCCCGCGTGGCCGTCCGTGACCCACAACTGCGCCCCGTCGGTCCCGTCGTCTGCGCTGAAGAGCACCAGGGATCCCACGGTGGTCATGTAGCGGACGTCGCTGTCCTGGCTGCCCGGCGCGATGTCCGATAGCAGGAAGGTGCCGCTTGGCGAGCCGTCACTGGCCCATGGCTCGAGCCCGTGCGCGAGATCGGTGGCCGTGAAGACCACCGTCGATCCGAGCGCGGCGGCCTCGTTGTTGAGCGCATCCGAGTCCGCGCCGCCTGGCGCGATGTCCTTGATCAGCCTGGTGCCGGCCCTGGATCCGTCCGTGATCCACGGTTCGTAGCCGTGGTGTTTGTCCCGCGCGGAGAAGAAGAGCCGATTGCCGGCTGCAACGAGGCTGTACGGGTTCGCCGAGTGGGCGCCGGCGTAGACATCCACGCCAAGCTTCGTACCGGCCGGCGTCCCGTCGGTGCGCCAGAGCTCATTCCCGTGCGTCCCATCGTCCGCCACGAACCACACCCGGTTCTGGTAGACCACCGCGTTGGAGCCGTCGCCGTCCACGCTCGAGACGGTCCCGTGGGCGATGTCCTTGAGCATCCTGGTGCCGGCTTTGGTGCCGTCCGTGACCCAGGGTTCCCACGAGTGGATGCCGTCGTTCGCCCAGAAGTAAACCTTGCCCCCCAGGCGGACGAGGTCGTACGGGTACGCCGAAACGGGACCCGGGTCGATGTCCTTGAGCAGCTTGGTCCCGGCCGGTGTCCCGTCCGTGCGCCAGATCTCGTCGCCGTGGCCCGGGTCCCCGGCGACGAACACGGTGACCGATCCGGCGGAGGCGTATTCGCGGGGGTTGGAGCTGGCCTGGCCGGCGGCGATGTCGTGGAGCCGGAAGGTGCCATTCGGCGTGCCGTCCGAGACCCATGGCTCGCAGCTGTAGGTGTCGTCGCAGGCGGTGAAGAAGACCCGGTTCCCGGAGGCCGTGACGGAGAGGATGTTCTGATACGCCGTGCCCGGGACGGCATCCTTGATGACGTGCGCGTTGCCCGGGTCCCCGTTGCTCACCCACAGTTCCTCGCCGTTGGTGGTGTCGCTGGCGGCAAAGAAGAGCATCGCGCCGGCCCACGTGAGGTAGGTCGGGTCGATGCCGGCATCCACGACGGAGGTCCCGGCTTGGGTGCCATCCGAGCGCCACAGGGAGTAGCCGTTCGTCGGGTCGTATGCCGAGAACCATGCCACGCCGCCGCGTGCCGCAAAGGAGCTGGGCTGCTGGGGCACGGGATCTGCAGCGGGGCCAACCGCAGTCGAGAGAGCCGCTGGACCCTCGGCTGGGGACAGGGTCACCAACTGCGCGCCATGCGCGCTTACGGCTCCGCTCAGCGTGAGCGCCGTCAGCACGGTCGTGGCAGCGGCCGTCACCAGCCGCATCGACCAGGTCCGGCTCATGGATAGAGGTCCTTCACCATGTAGGTGGCTGGCCCGGTCCCGTCGGTCACCCACAGCTCATCGCCGTTCGTGCCGTCGTCCGCCTCGAAAAAGATCTGGTGCCCGACCTGCGTGACCCAGTTGACGTCGGCGGATTGCGACCCGGGCCCGATCTCCTTGAGGATCCTGGTGCTCGATGGGGTGCCCTTCGACGTCCACAACTCGGCACCGTGGTTGCCGACGACCGCCGCGAAGACGAGCTCGCCACCGAGCGTGGCGGCCTCCTGCGGGTAGAGACCGATCTCTGTCGATCCGACGCCCGGGGTCAGATCCCTCGCCAGGCCGGTGCCGGAAGCCGTGCCGTTGGTGCGCCACAATTCGTCGCCGTGGCTCGCGTCCTGGGCGGTGAAGAAGAGCGCCGTGGATGTCGCGATCAGCTGATAAGGATCGGAGGAACGCGCTCCGTGCCAGACGTCCACGCCTAGCTGGGTGCCGGCGGCCGTGCCGTTGGTCCGCCACAGCTCTTGTCCGTGCACGCCGTCATTGGCGATGAAATACAGCTTGCCCTTGAAGAGCGCGTTGCCGCCACCGAGCGGACTCGAGCCGCTCGTACCGTGGGCGATGTCCTTCAGGAGCCTGGTGCCCGCTTTCGTGCCGTCCGTGACCCAGGGTTCGGCGCCGTGGATGTCGTCGTCGGCGCTGAAGACGACCCGGTCGCCGACGCTCACCAGGGTGAAGGGATACGCGGACGAAGGGCCGGGAAGGATGTCCCTGACCAGCCGGGTGCCGGCGTTGTCTGAGATCCACAGCTCCCTGCCGTGCGTCGGATCGGTGGCCGCGAACACGACGCCCGATCCCAACGCGACGAACTCGTACGCGTCGGAATTGCCGGGACCGGGATAGATGTCCTTCAACAGGTGCGTCCCGGGCCCCGACCCATCGCTGACCCACGGCTCACAGCCGTGGCTGGCATCGCAGACATTGAAGTAGATGCGAGACCCGGCCGCAAAGAACCCGTCGCTGAAGTAGCCCGTTGGGCCGGTGACGTCGAATGACATCGGTATGTCGGTTCCGGTGCCATCGGCAACCCACAGTTCCTGCCGGCTGTCCGCCGTGTTCTCGCTGAC
>CAZENL010000132.1:0-7676 GCA_964513505.1 uncultured Anaerolineaceae bacterium | reverse complement strand
TGTGCGGCATCTGCGTGGATGCGTGCCCGTATGACGCGCTCCGCTGCGGCCCGGACTTCGAGCTGTCGCACGAGAGCCGCAGCGACCCGATGATCGACCTGATGGCCATCAGCGCGATGGATCGCGACACCGAGGTGAGCTACGTACGCCGCGAGCGCGACTGGGCGGCACGCGCTGCCGAGGCGGGTCGCGGACTGCCTGATGGACGCTTCCTGCCGATGCTGCCGCCGGGCGCGGTGGCTGCGGCGGCTGCGGCCGCCGGGGCCGCCCCGAACCCGGCGATGTCCGCGAATGGCCATGCAAACGGCACGGGTCATGCCGGCAACGGCGCCGGGGGCGGCGGCGCGCACGTCCACGCCAAGTAGGCGCAGGTGGCTCTCCCCTCGACCGTTCCGTACCTGGGTCTCGCCTGGGACGACCTGATCTTCATGGTCCTGGCGGCCGTCCTGCTGGGCGGGGCCCTGCTGGTGGTGCTCGGGCGGAACATCATCCGTTCTGGGCTGTGGATGATCCTCTCGTTCGCTGCCCTGGCAGGCATCTACGCCCTCCTGGGTGCGCCGCTGGTGGCGGCCGCGCAGGTGCTGGTGTACATCGGCGCCATCAGCGTGCTGATCCTCTTCGCGATCATGCTCACCCAATCGAAGGGCGGCCCCGCCAAGCTGGTCTTCCACCATCAGGCCTGGGCCGCCGCGCTGCTGGCCGTGTTCCTGGTGGTCATCCTGGCGGTGGTGATCATGTCGACCACGTGGCCCGTGACCGACGCCGGGCCGGTTGCCGCCGCCACGCAGGCCATCGCGCACCTCCTCTTCGGCGACTACGTGCTGGCCTTCGAGGTCGTCAGCATCGTCCTGCTGGCCGCGGTGATCGGCGGCGTGTTCCTGGCCAAGCGTGACGATGCCGAGACGGACGCCGAGGCCGGTGCGGACCTGACCAACCCGCCGGCACTGCCGCCGCTGCCGATCAGCCCGCATACCGTCGTGACCCCGCCGGCGATTGCTCCGTCTGCGTCGATCGCCACACCGTCGCTCGCCACGCCTCCGATCGGCGGCTCCACCAACCGGTCCGCCGCGGCCGGCAGCCCTGCGGAGACGCCATGAGCCACGATCTCAATGCGTACCTGATCCTGTCCGTTGCGCTCTTCGCCATCGGCACGTTCGGGTTCCTGGCGCGGCGGAACGCGATCGCCATGCTCATGTCGATCGAGCTGATGCTCAATGCCGTCAACCTCGCGATCGTCGCCTTCGGGGCGTTCTCGCCGGCGCTGGCCGCAAACGGGGCCGTGATCGCCCTGTTCGTGATGGCCGTGGCGGCCGGTGAAGCGACCGTCGGGCTGGCCATCGTCATCGCCATCTACCGCAACCGCAGGACCCCGCTCGTGGACGAGTACTCGAGCATGCGGGAGTGAACACGGACCAGGTCCTGATCCTGCTGCTCCTGGCATTGCCGTTGCTGGGCTTCGCGAGTACCGGAATCCTCGGCCGGCGGATGGGCACGCGGGCGTGGATTCCCGCGGTGTCGGCGATCGTGGCCACCTGGGCGATCGCCATGTACCTGGTCTACCAGACGCTCTTCGCCCACGCCTATCCGGACGCGGGGATCCATTTCACGCTTTACCAGTGGATCCCGGCCGGCAGGTTCGTGGTCGACGTCAACTTCGCGGTTGATGCGCTGACGGCCGTGATGCTCATCGTGGTCTGCACCATCGGCATGCTGGTGCACGTCTATTCGATCGGCTACATGGCCCACGACCCGGGCCGCTGGCGCTTCTTCACGTACCTCAACTTCTTCATGTTCAGCATGCTGCTGCTGGTCCTGGCGGACAATTTCCTGCTGCTCTTCGTCGGCTGGGAGCTGGTCGGCCTGTCGAGCTACCTGCTGATCGGCTTCTGGTACCGTCGGCGTTCGGCGGCCCTGGCGGCCAAGAAGGCCTTCATCGTCAACCGCTTCGGCGACCTGGGATTCACGCTCGGGATCATGGCCATCTGGACCGTGGTCGGCAGCCTCAACTTCCCGCAGGTCTTCGCGACGCTGCCGCAGCTCTACCAGAGCGGGGCCATCCAGACCTGGCAGATGAACGGCATCGCGCTGCTGCTCTTCTGCGGCGCGGTCGGCAAGAGCGCGCAGTTCCCGCTGCACGTCTGGCTGCCGGACGCCATGGAAGGCCCGACTCCGGTGAGCGCGCTGATCCACGCGGCGACCATGGTCAACGCCGGGGTCTATCTGATCGCCCGCGCCAGCAGCGTGTTCGCGCTGGTCCCCGGCGCGATGGTGGTGGTCGCCGCCATCGGCATCTTCACGGCCATCCTGGCGGCCTCGATCGCGTTCACCCAGACGGACATCAAGCGAGTGCTGGCGTACTCCACCCTGTCGCAACTCGGCTACATGTTCGCGGCGCTCGGGGTGGGCGCGTACGTGGCCGCGATCTTCCACCTGGTGGCGCATGGCTTCTTCAAGGGACTGCTGTTCCTGGATTCGGGCTCCGTCATCCACGCGGTCCACGACGAGCAGGACATGAACCGCATGGGAGGGTTGGCCCGCAAGATCCCGATCACCCACGCAACGATGCTCATCGGCTCCCTCGCGATCGCCGGGATTCCGCCGCTGGCCGGTTTCTTCAGCAAGGACGAGATTCTTGGCGAGAGCTTCAAGAACGGCTTCGTCTGGGTCTGGGCCATCGGCGTGCTGGTAGCGCTGATGACCGCCTTCTACATGTTCCGGCTGATGGGCAAGACGTTCTACGGCCCGAGCCACGTGGATCCGGCCGTGGAGCCGACGATCCACGAATCGCCGCGCAGCATGACCGTGCCGCTGATGCTCCTCGCCATTCCGTCGCTGGCGGTCGGCGCCGCGCTGGGGCTGCCGTTCGGGGCGGGCCTCATCAACCAATGGCTTGATCCGGTCTTCCATCCCGCCGACGTGCTGCTCGGGCGCCAGGCGGAAGCCTTCCAACTGTTCGGCATCGACGGAGGCCTGATCCTGATCAGCACCGGCGTGGCCGTGGCGGGCGTGTTGGGTGCCTGGTTCCTCTTCGGCTTCCTCAAGTTCCACCCACGTGAGGCGCTGGTCCAGGCCTACACACAGCGGCTCCGGCCGCTGTACACCGGCTCGAAGAACAAGTGGTATTTCGATGAGCTCAACGACCTGATCTTCGTGCGCATCGGCGGCCTGGTCGCGGCGGCCCTCTGGTGGTTCGACCGGGCAGTGATCGACGGCACGGTCAACGGCGTCGCCCGCCTGACCCAAAGCGCCGGCGGCGAGATCCGGCGCATCCAGACCGGACACGTGCAGAACTACGCGCTGGGCATTGCCGCGGGCCTGATCGTCATGGCGCTCGGCTTCCTCGTCGTGGTCAGTCGCTGACGGCGGGGCAGACATGATCGACCTGTCCGGCCTGCCGATCCTGAGCGCGATCATCTTCGCGCCGTTGCTCGGCGCCCTGGTGATCGCGTTCCTGCCGCGCCAGGAGGTGCAGCTCATCCGCTGGGCGGCACTGATCGTGTCGCTGATCGCCTGGGTGCTGTCGCTGGTCCTGGTGCTGGCCTTCCACCCGAGCGCCACGACCGACTTCCAGCTGGAGGAGAAGGCGGCGTGGCTGCCGGCCTTCGGCGTCAACTACCACGTTGGCGTCGACGGCATCTCGCTGATCCTGGTGCTGCTGACAACCACGCTGACGTGGATCAGCATCCTGGCCAGCTTCAACCCGATCAAGGACCGCGTGAAGGAGTACATGATCTCCTTCCTGATCCTGGAAGTGGGCATGCTGGGCGTCTTCCTGGCCCTGGACATGTTCGTCTTCTACATCTTCTGGGAAGTCGTGCTCGTCCCGATGTACCTGATCATCGGCATCTGGGGCGGTCCCAACCGCATCTACGCGACGATCAAGTTCGTCCTCTACACGCTCATCGGCTCGCTGCTGATGCTGGTGGCCATCCTGGCCACGGCATTCGCGTTCCAGGCCTCCACGGGAACCTGGCAGGGCGCGTTCGACTACCTGGCCCTGCGAGCCCACGGCTTTGACACCACGCTGCAGTTCTTTGCCTTCCTGGCCTTCTTCCTGGCGTTCGCCATCAAGGTTCCCATGTGGCCGTTCCACACCTGGCTGCCGGACGCGCACGTGGAGGCGCCGACCGCCGGCTCCGTGATCCTGGCCGGCGTGATGCTGAAGCTGGGTGGCTACGGGTTCATCCGCTTCGCGCTGCCGCTCTACCCGGACGCGGCCAGGCAACTGGCCGGGGTCATCATCGTGCTCAGCCTGATCGCGATCATCTACGGCGCGATCGTGGCCATGGTGCAACCGGACCTGAAGAAGCTGGTGGCCTATAGCTCGGTGAGCCACATGGGCTTCGTGACGCTGGGCATCTTCATCTTCCAGCAGCAGGGCATGCAGGGCGCCATCCTCCAGATGGTCAACCACGGCGTCATCACGGGCGCCCTGTTCCTCTGCGTCGGCGTGATCTACGACCGCACCCACGACCGGACGATTGCCAAGATGGGCGGCCTGGCGGCCATCACGCCGGTCTACGTGACGATCTTCGGCTTCTTCATGCTGGCCAGCCTCGGCCTGCCCGGCCTCTCGGGCTTCGTCGGCGAATTCCTGGTGTTCCTGGGCACGTTCATCTACCAGCCGGCGGCGGCGTTCCTGGCTCTGCTCGTGGTGATCATCGGTGCGGCGTACCTGATGTGGATGTACCAGCGCGTGGCGTTCGGCGAGGTCTCGGAGTTCCTCAAGGGCCTGGGGCACCACCTGACGGACATCAATCGCACGGAGATCGCGACGCTGGCGCCCCTGGTGGCGTTGACGCTGCTCTTCGGGCTTTTCCCCGGACTGGTCCTGAACCTGGTGAGCCACCCGGTAGACACGGTGCTCCAGCACATCGCCCAGGCTGCACCCGTGGCGCTCGGAAGATGACGTCCGTGAGCGATCGGGAGCGGGCGGCATGACCGGCAACGAGTGGCTTGCCATCGCGCCGTTCGTCGTGGTCATCGCGCTGGCGCTGGTGATCGTGCTGGCGGACATGATCTGGCCGAAGCGGGACAACCTGGTCAGCGCCATCGCGATCACGGGCGTGCTCGCCGCCATGGCACTGACCGTCGTGGCCGGGCCGCTCGGCCCGGTCGGGCTGCTGCCGGCAGCCGGGCAGCAGGTCTTCCACGGCGTCTACGTTCGCGACCAGCTGACCGTGTTCCTGGATCTCACGTTCCTTTCGATCGCGCTGCTCACCCTCCTGTTCGCGCCCGACTACCTGCGCCCTCGCGGCCTGCCGATGGCCGAGTTCTCGGCCACGCTGCTGTTCGCAATCAGCGGCGCGATGCTGCTGGGTGCCGGCCGCGACCTGCTGATCCTGTTCCTGGGCCTGGAGCTGATGGTGCTGCCCGGCTACATGCTGGCCGGCTATGCCAAGCGGGACGGGCTCTCCACGGAAGGTGCCATCAAGTACTTCCTGCTCGGCTCGTTCTCCAGCGCCATCTTCCTGTTCGGCCTGGCCTTCACGTTCGGATTCCTGGGCACCACCAACGTCCACGACATCGCGCAGGCCCTGCAACAGATCGCGGCCGGCGAACAGGTTGGCAAGACGCTGCCCGCGGGCCTGGCCATGGGCCTGGCGCTGATGACCACGGGCGTGGCCTTCAAGATCGCCGCGGTGCCGTTCCACTACTGGACACCGGACGCCTACCAGGGCTCGCCGACACCGGTCACCGGCTATCTCTCCGTGGGCCCCAAGATCGGCGCCTTCGCGCTGATCTTGCGGCTCTTCGTGGAGGCGTTGGGGCCTCTGCGCGGCGACTGGTACCTGGCCATCGCGGTCCTGGCCGCGCTGACCATGACCGTCGGCAACCTGTCCGCGCTCGGGCAGGACAACATCAAGCGCATGCTCGGCTACAGCTCGATCGCGCACACCGGCTACATCCTGGTCGGCCTGGCCGTCTTCGCCGGGGCCAGCGATCCCGCGGCACAGGCCACCGGCCTCCAGGCCGTGCTCTTCTACGGCGTCGCGTACACCTTCATGAACCTGGGCGCGTTCGCGGTGGTGTCCGCGCTCCAGCGGCGCCCCGGTGTGACCAGCCAGATCTCCACGTTCGGCGGCCTCGGGCGCAGAGCGCCGGCGCTGGGCCTGCTGATGACGCTGTTCATGCTGTCGCTCACCGGCATCCCGCCGACGGCCGGCTTCTTCGGCAAGGCGCTCATCCTGCTGTCGGCCGTGCAGGCCGGCGGCTGGCTGTCCGTGCTGGCCGTGATCATGATGATCAACGCGGCCGCCGCCGCCTTCTACTACCTGCGCGTGGTGGTCTTCATGTACATGCGCGAGGCGCCGGCAAATGCCCGGGACATCGTTCTCGGCCGGTCCACCCGGGCGGGCCTGCTGATCGCCGCTGCCGCAACCATCGCCATCGGACTGGTCCCCAACGTGATCATCGGCGTCTACGACGCGGCGCTTCGGGCGGCGACCGCGCTCATGGGCGGCGCCTAGTCCCGCTGGCCGGCGGCGGCGTCCAGCGGACGCGCGGTCGGTGCAGAGGCTCGCGGGCGTGGAGCCAGCCGAGCGGCCAGCCCGGACAGGAAGCGTGCAGCCTCCGCCGGAGAACCCAGGATGACGTCCGCGGCTTCCACGACCGTGTCCGGCACCTCCTCACGTGCCCGGACGCCGATGGCAATCCCAGCCAGGCGGCCCGCCTCCCGCGCGCCACGCAGGGCAAGGAACGCCGGCACGTCGCTGAGGTCGTCGCCGAGCATCAGGGCCGCCGCCGGTGCGTGCTCCACGAGGAGGGCACGGATCGCTTCTCCCTTGGCGGGCGCGCCCTTCGGCCGCAGCTCCAGCACGCGCCGTCCCGGGAAGCGCGCCAGCTGCCGATCCGGGTCGATCGCGTCCACGGCAGCGCGTACCAGGACGCCGGCCGCGTCGACGTCCGGCGCCGCCCGGAAGTGGAACGCCACGGACGCCGGCTTGTGCTCCACCACCAGCCAGTCGCGACCCACCCGCCGCGGCACCTCCTGCGCCAGCCGGTCGGCCATCAGCGTGTGCGCCTCAGCCGTCTCCACGATCTCCACGCTCAGGCTGGAGACCTTGCCGCGGGGCGGCAGCCAGCCGCGTTCCATCCCGAAATTGCCCACATAGGTGGCTCCGCCGATCCTTGCCCGGCCGGCAAGGTCAGCGGCCAGGCGGCCGGAGAGGAGCGCAACGTGGACGCCGTCCACCTGCGTGAGGCGCCGCATCGCGCGCTGAGCGCTCGGGATGATCCGCGCACCCCACGGATCCAGCACGATGCGGCTGAGGGTCCCGTCGAAATCCGACACGATCAGGAAGGGACGTGCGGTCAGCAGCGGCTCGCAGCGGCGGAGTGCCTCGCTGACGCGTGTCACGAGCGGGGACTCCTCCGGGGCCATGCGTCGAGTCTACGGACCAAACTCGGGTAGCATCGGCGGGCCATGAAACGTCTGGGCCCCGCGATCGCCCGGCTGATGCGGGTCGCGGACCGGACGCTGTCCGCCCTCCTCATGGCGGCCAGCGTGACGCTCCTCGCCGCGGGTCTCCTCTGGTATGGATCACCCGGTGCAACCGGCTCCGACCTCGCCGATGCGGCCGTCTTCCCGGCCTCGTCCGCGGAACCGCAGGGGGACCCGGGCCATTTCCCCGCGCCACCGTCTGTGGCCGTAACCGACACTCCAGCACGGACAG
>CAZENL010000131.1:0-7700 GCA_964513505.1 uncultured Anaerolineaceae bacterium | reverse complement strand
GTCGCTCAGCTGCCGGACCCAAGCGCCTCCAACAACAGCGGCAGGGCCGCGTGCAACCCGCGTTCCCAGTACGGCCAGGTGTGCGTTCCTGCTCCGTAGGCATCGACGGTCGCGGCCACGCCCACCAGATTGAGCTCCGCCACGAAAGCCTGGTTCTGCGGCTGGATCCAGCGCTCCGTCTCGTCCACCTGCTCGCCCAGCCCCGAATCCAGGGGTCCGGGACGTCCATCGCCGTATGCCACGTAGATCGTGTGCCCCTTCATCGCGGGCACCAGGTAGCGCGGGTCGTGCGCTTTCCAGTTATCCACCTGCGCCACTGGATCGCCGAATGCCGTGGAACCACCCTGGATCGGCCCCGCGCCGAGCGGATCCAGGACCCCGCTGAACGAGGCCGCCCCGACGAACAGGTCGGGATGCCGCCCCAGGTAGCTCATCGCGCCCAGTCCGCCCATGGACAGACCGGCCACGGCGCGCCGATCGGACGCTCCCCAGTTCCGCTCGAGCAGTTGGCGCATCTCGGTGACGTGGAACGTCTCCCACATCGGAGGGCCGCCGCGGCCGCCGTTCCACGCGTCCGCATACCAACTGCGACTGCCGCCGTCCGGCATGACGATGAGCAGGTCGGTTGACGCGGTCAGCGTCTCTACGTCGGTGTACAGCGTCCAGTCGAGATGTGACCCTCCGGCCCCATGCAGCAGGTAGAGGACCGGCCAGGTCCGCCCCGGCTGAGCATCGAACTGGGCCGGCAGGAGGAGCCGCACCATGGCGTCGCCAACCGCGGGCGAGCTGATGGTGAGATCGACCATGCGCACGCCGATCCGATCGGCTTCGACGATGGCGGCCCCGTCGTCTGCCGATCGCCACGCTGCCTGGCTTGCCTGCCCGGAGGTTGCGTTCGGCTGCTCGGCGGCCGGGCTCCCCTGCTCGGACGATTCGCGGCCAGGCCCGCTCACCGCTGCCGGCTCACCGCACGCGGCCAGCACCACGGCCGCGGCGACCATGGCAAGCCTGCGTGCAACCGGTCGAGCGAGGAGGGTTGCAGGCCGGGCCATCCGCGCCAGTCTGGTCGGATTCGGCAACTTCGTGCTGCCCTGCGAACGCGTGAGACAATGACGCTCCGCCCAAACAGCAGACCGGAGACTCTGAAGCCGTGCCCGTTCTGGCCACATTCTTCTCCGTCCGTCGTGGTCGCGACCCGTTCTTCAAGTTCTTCATGCGCAAGCTCTTCCCGCGCCAGGTCAAGCGGTACGAGGACGAGTTCGGGATGCGCTTCCTCGGCTGGTACAACATTGCGTACGGCTGGGATTTCGACAATGTGATCCTGCTCGAAGTGCCGGACTACGGCACCATCGACAAGCTCGAGGCCGATGAGCGCTCACGCGCCATCGGGCATCGCGCCGGCGAGTGGATGTTCGAGCGACACCACGCCATGTTCCTCCGTGAGCGGATGGGACCAGACCTCGAATACCACCCGTGAGGAGATCCCGATGACCATCGATCGAGACAAGGACAAAGGCGCCGGAAACGGCCGAACGGGCGCGCGCGGCGGCATGCTCGGCGAGATCGCCAGCGACGCGGGCATCGAGCGCAGCACGTTCCTGATGGATTCAGCGGAGCAGCTGACCCGCTTCCTGGAGGCGAACAAGTCGCGCATCAAGGACCTGGGCGGCATGGTGCTGATCGACGACGATCCGGACTACCTGTCCGTCGCACCGGACGGCAGCTTCCGGTCGCGCAGCCGCTACCAGGACGAGACCACCGGCAAATGGGTCTCGGAGACGGAAGTCATCGACACGGCCGCCGAGCTCGTGGAGCTCTACAACCCGGCGGACATCTACTCGGCGTTCGCAGAGGCGGCACGCGCAGAGGCAGGCCTCGCGGCGCAGCCGACCGGTGCCGAGGATCTCTTCGAATCCGCCGGCGTGGCGCCGTCGGAGACCGTCGGCACGCCGGTCGACCCGTACGCAGAGGCGGCCGACGACTGGGCCGCGGCCCAGGTGGAGGACGCGCCCAGCGATCCCGCCGCGGCCGCGCGGCAGCTGTACGACCTTGCGCTCACCTTCCAGGAGCGCAGCCAGATGTCCGAGGCGCGCCTGGTGGAGCAGTTCGAGTCGGCTGCGGTCGGCCTGGCGCGCGTGATCGGCGACCAGATCATCCTCGACGACGACGACGAGCGGCTCTGGTTCAAGGCCACCGGCTCGTTCGAAGCAGAGGTCCTGCCGGAGACGGACGAGGACGACGAGACCGAGGGCCAGTGGCAGCAACTCCATCACCCCGAGGAGCTGGTCCAGTTCTACGACCCGACGGACCTGTTCGGCGACCTGGCCGAGAGCCTCGCGGACAACTATCCGGGCATTGCGCCGGATGACGACGACGAGGATGAGGCGGAGGCCGACGACGCCGCGGAGGCTGCCGGCGAGGGAGCCGACGAAGGCGAAGACGACAACGACGAGCACGATGTCGACGCGGACCCGGCGCCGCAGGCCAAGGCCACTGATGCGACGGCCACTGATGCCAAGGCCACCGATGCGACTGCCACCGATGCGAAGCCAGCGGATGCGAAGCCGGCCGATGACGGGGCCGCAAGCACCGATCCGGGCACCAAGCCGACCGCCTGAGGCGGAGCCGGCCCATCGCGCCGGCTGAGCGTAGCCGCCCGACCGTTCGCAACGTCGATCCCGCCGATGCGCAGCCCCCAGGCCGACCTGCGCGCGTCTCGTGAAGTCCTGCCGGGGCAATACCTCCAGACGTGGCACGTGCCGTGGCTGGCGGTTGGAGTCAAGGCCGGCCAGTACGTGCAGGTCCGCACACCCGGAGCGTGGGGCCTGGACCTGCGACGCCCATTCAGCGTCAACACGTTCGACCGTTCAAGCGGGGAGGTCACGCTCCATTTCCAGGTGACGGGGGAAGGACCGGCGCGAGTCGCCGCGCTGCGCCCGGCTGACGCGGCCCAGTTCTACGGCCCGCTGGGCCGTGGCTTTGACCTGGACCCGCGCAGCCGGCACCTGCTCCTGGTGGCCGGCGGCATGGGCATCGCCGGGGTTCGGAGCCTGGTGGAACCCGCCCTCGCGGAAGGTCGTCACGTGGCCCTGCTGTTCGGTGCCCGCACCGCGGCCGACGTGTATCCCTCGTCCCTGCTGCCGGAAGAAGTGGAGTACGTGGTCGCCACCCAGGACGGGTCCCTTGGACACCGCGGACCGGTGACGGACCTTGTCGGCCGGTACGAAGCGTGGGCGGACCAGGCCTTCGCGAGTGGGCCGCCGGCAATGCTCACGCTGATGTCGCGGCTGGCGGGCGGACGGGACGCGCGGCTGGGCGTGGCGCGCCTGGGCCGCAAACGCGGCGCGCCGGTGGCCGCACCAGGCTCTCCTGCCGCGCGGCGCAAGAGCTGGCTCCAGGTGGCCCTGCCACAGACCATGGGCTGCGCGGCCGGGACGTGCCTGGGCTGCGTGGTTATGGGCGTCGATGGGCCGCAGCGCACCTGCCGCGAAGGCCCGGTGTTTGCGGCCAACGAGCTGGCCTGGGAACTCGCGTGACGGCCGCCGCCCGATGAGACGCAAGAAGTCGGTCGTGACGGGCCGCGCGGAGGCGGCGCGCGCGCCAAAGCGCGCCGTCCGTTCCGTGGCGCCGCGAAGCCCTCGGGCAGCCTCCGACTCGGCGGCCATCGGCGGGTCGCGATCCCGAGCCGCAGAGATCGTCGCCGTCGCTCCGCCTGAACGCCCGACGCACGTTGACCTGTCGATCGACCTTGCCCCGGAGCGGGATGGCGCCCTGGTGCTGCAGAACCCGTTCCTGGCCGCCGCGGGCACGTTCGGCTTCGGTGTCGAGTACGTGGACCTGATGGACGTCGAGCGCCTCGGCGCGATCTGCACGCGTGGCGTCACGCTCAACGCGCGGAGTGGCAACCCTCCCCCGCGCATCGCGGAAGCGCCGTCCGGACTGCTCAACGCGATCGGCCTCCAGAACCCGGGCGTGGACGCGGTCCTGGAGCGCTACAGCCCGCGCTGGTCGGAATGGGACGTGCCTGTCATCGTCAACATCGGCGCGGAATCGGAAGGCGATTTCGTGGAGGTGGCACAGAAGCTGGACGGCCAGCCCGGCGTGGCCGGCATCGAGATCAACCTCTCCTGCCCCAATCACGCTCGCGGCGGGTTGCTCTTCGGGCTGGATGCGGATGCCGCGGCCAGGCTGACGGCCGCGGTCCGCCTGGTCACGGAGCTGCCGCTGCTGGTGAAGCTCTCCCCCGCGGTGGCCGACGTGCGCGCCATGGCCCGCCGCGTGGAAGGCGCCGGCGCCGACGCGATCAGCGCGGTCAACACGCTGCCGGGAATGGCCATCGATCGACGTGGGCGGGCGCCCGCGCTCGGGAGCACCTATGGAGGAATCTCCGGGCCGGCGCTGAAACCCGTGGCACTGCGCGTGGTCTACGAGGTGGCCCAGGAGGTCCACATCCCCGTTGTCGGCGCCGGCGGCATCGGTTCGCTGGAGGACGTGCTGGACTTCCTGTTCGCCGGCGCGTCGGCGGTCCAGATCGGGACGGCACTGCTGGCCGATCCGGCCCTGCCCCTGCGCCTGGCGGACGAGCTGGAGATCTACTGCCTGGACCAGGGCCTGGGCACGTACCTGGAGCTCATCGGCCGGGCGCAGCGCAAGGGCCACGGCCGGCCGAGCACCAAGGGAGCGGAGTACCGCCCGTAGAAGCGGAGCGGCTCAGGGCGAGGCGGCCGGTGCTCCGCCGCTCACCGCATCCAGGGCCGCCGTGAGTTCATCCGTGCCCATGATGCCGTCGAACTTGTAGGCCACGCGGCCCTGCGCGTCCAGGATGAACGTGTACGGCTCATTGAGAAGGCCAAAGGTGTCGGCAGCCGGCACGGGCTGGAGTTCGCCCTGCGCGCTCAGAACGGGCTGGAGTCCCGTTGGGGTCTGCTTCAACAGGTACGGCTCGACGTGGACGAAGTTGACCTTGCCTTTGTAGGCCTGCGCGATCGCTCCGACTCGGTCGAGGGTCGGCCCGCAGGTCGCGGTCTTGCAGAACGCGGGCGTGGCAAAGATGATCAGCGACGGCTTGCCGCTCGTCTCCGCCTGCGTGATGGTCAGGCGGTAGAAGTCCGGGTCGGGCGTCGGGTCGGTTGAGATGGCGGCGATGCCTGCCGCGTCGGTCGCGGTCGGGGTGTCCGCCGGCGGCGCCGCCTCGCCGATGCCCGGCGTCGAGGATGTGGCCTCGACGTCGAAGATGACACGGGCGGTGTCCGTCCCCGACGGCCGGGCGACCTTGACGGCAACGCCCCAGTCGCCCCAGCACGGGAACGTCACACCGGCACGATAGAGGCCCAGGCCGGCGCCGTTGTCGTAGAAAACGGCGTTCGCGGACACCAGCGGCGTATTCGGGTCCGCGGCCAGGTTGTAGAAGTCCAGGCTGACGGGCAGGCTGGCCGAGGCGATGTTGGCGTTCTTGCTGTCGATGACGGACAGCAGGAACCGGTTGGCGCCGACAGCCAGGTCGCTCTCCACGAGGATCGGGATGGTGTCCGCGTTGGGCGCGATAGCCTGCCCGCTGCCCGGCCAGCCGGGGTAGGTGGTCGCCGACGCACCCACGTTGGGAGCACAGGATGTGGCTGCGTTCGGCGTCACCGCGGGTCGTTGGGATGCCGTGGCGGGCGTGGCCGGCGTGGTGGACGAGCAGGCAGCCAGCGTCAGGCATGCTCCTGCCAGGAGCACGAACAGCCGGAGGACGGCCGCCGGCGGTGTTGCCAGCGACGCACGAGAAGGGGTCACTGCGCCTCACGATAGCCCGATCCGGACGATGTCGCCGCCGGCCATGCCCGGCTGCATCCGACCGTCCCGCGCGTACAATCCGCGCTGATGTCCCGGTTCCAGAAGCTCAGCCTTGGCGCGCTCGTCGCGGTCTACATCATGGTCGCCCTCGGAGCCGCGGTCCGTGGCACGGGATCCGGTATGGGCTGCGTGGATTGGCCGCTCTGCAACGGCCGTCTGGTCCCGCAACTCGGCGACACCCAGGCGTGGATCGAATGGATCCACCGCGGCTGGGGCGTCATGGTCGGCTTCATCGCGCTGGGCGTGGTGATCGTGGCCATCCGCAGCCATCGCCGGCAGCGTTCCATCGTGCTGGCGTCCATCGCCGGCCTGGTGCTGACCGGCATCCAGGCCGCGCTCGGCGCGATCACGGTGGTCTCCAACAACGCCGGCGAATGGGTCACCGCGCACCTGGCGACGGCCATGCTGCTGCTCGCGGTGTATGCGTTCATCGCGGTGCGTGCCAGGTTCCCAGAGGCGGCCCCGGAACGCGGCACGAGCCAGCGGCTCACGCTGATCACGGCATTCGCCGCCGTGGCGGTCTACGCATTGCTGCTGTTCGGCTCACACGTGACGGCCACCGACGCGTCACTGGTCTACACGGACTGGCCGCTGTTCGGCGGTTCGCTGGTGCCCAACTACTCGGCGGACGGCGCCATCGCGTCGCTCCAGTTGGCCCAGTTCCTGCACCGCTTCGTGGCGTTGGTGGTCGCGATCGTGGTGGTGGGGGCGGCGATCGTCACCTGGCGCGTGGCGCGACGGCCAAACGCCGCGCGGGACTTCCCCGGCGCAGAGGTTCTGCTTGGGCTGGTCGGAACCGCCGCGGCGCTGTTCGGGGTCGAGGTGATCGTCGGCGCGATGCAGATCTTCACGGAGCTCGCGTCGTGGGCCGTGACGCTCCACCTGGCCATTGCCGCGGCCGTCTGGACGCTGCTGGCGGCAGGCACGTTCCACGCCTATTTCGAAGCGCGTTTCAGCGCAAGCGTGCCCGTTTCGGGAGGCGGCGGACCGACGGACGAGAAGGATCCGGAAGCGGTCGCGGCCGCCGCGGCCGCAGCGGCCCGGCCGCAGACCACGGTTCGGGATCGCGTCAACGCGTACGTGGCGCTGACCAAGCCGCGCATCATCGAGCTGCTGCTGGTGACCACACTGCCGGCCATGATCCTGGCCGCGGTGCGCATGCCCGGCGGCCCGGACCTGCCGCACTTCCTCTGGCTGGTGACGTTCACCATGCTCGGAGGCACGCTGGCGGCCGGCTCCGCCAACGCGATCAACTGCTACCTGGATCGCGACATCGACCTGCTCATGACCCGCACCCGCCGCCGTCCCCTGCCGGCCCATGCGGTGGCGCCGGAGGACGCGCTGGCGTTCGGGCTGGCGCTCGGACTCGTTGCCTTCGCCATCCTCGCCTTTTTCGTGAACCTGGTCGCCGCGTTCCTGACGCTGCTCGCGATCGGCTTCTACGTGGTCGTCTACACCATGCTGCTCAAGCGGAGCACGCCTCAGAACATCGTGCTGGGCGGGGCCGCCGGAGCGCTCCCGCCGGTCATCGGCTGGGCGGCCGTGACCGGTGACATCGGGCTGCCGGCATTGGTGCTGTTCGCCATCGTCTTCTACTGGACGCCGCCCCATTTCTGGGCGCTGTCCCTGCGCATCCGCGGTGACTACGCGGCGGCCAACGTGCCGATGCTTCCGGTCACGCACGGCGTCCAGGAGACAACCCGCCAGATCGCGCTGTACACGGTGCTGATGGTGGCGCTGACCCTGGTCTTCTTCGCGGTCGCGCACATGGGCCTGGTCTACCTCGCAGGCGCGGTGCTGCTCGGCGGGCTGTTCCTGTTCCATGCCTTTGCCATGTGGCGCGAAGGCACGGACCGCCGCGCCGT
>CAZENL010000130.1:6568-7716 GCA_964513505.1 uncultured Anaerolineaceae bacterium | reverse complement strand
TCCGGGCTGACGCACCAGGGCGACCTGTGGACCCGCGCCGGCACCGGCGGCCCGACCATCCACCTGAGCGTTGAGGGCAACGCCGCGAGCTTCAACCTGGACCCCGTGGGAGGCTGTCAATGAACGAGCACCTGTACCGCTCCCGGGACGAGCGGGTCATCGCCGGCGTGGCCGGCGGGCTGGCCGAGCGATTGGACCTGGATCCATCCCTGGTCCGCATCCTGTGGCTGATCCTGGTGCCCCTCACCGGCGGATTCGCACTCCTGGTCTACATCGTCATGGCCGTCGTCGTGCCCGAGGAGGACCGCGTCTGGACGCCGTACACCAGCGCGGCGCCGTGGACGGGCACCGCTCCGGCGGTTGACCCTGCTCATACCACCACCCCCTCGGGCAGCGGTCAGCCGGTCGCTCCGGCACAGCCCATCGCTCCGGCACTGCCCAGTTGGGCGGCCTCCCGGCCGGGGAGCGGAGCCGGGTTCATGCCGCAGGGCATGGACCGCCATGCGTGGCGGGCGCAGCGGCGCGCCGAGCGGGCCGCGTGGCGAGCCGGCCACCGGTCAGGCGGCGGGGCCTTCATCGCCGGCGGGTTCCTGATCATCCTCGGCGTCCTGTTCCTGATCAACGAGTACGTGCCGTCCTTCGACGCAGGCCGCATCTGGCCGCTATTCCTGGTCGGCATCGGCGTCCTGTTCCTGGTGGCCGCCTTCGGTCGCCGGCAGTCCGGACCGGGCTCCAGCGCGCCATGATTGCCTACCAGCGTCGTACGGTGGCTCGCCCCGGATTGGTGATCGCCGCCGTCTGGTTCATCGGCCTCGGCGCGGTCTTCCTCATTCGCGACCAGTTCGGCTGGAGCTGGGGAGAGGCCTGGCCGCTGTTCATCATCCTGCTGGGGACCAGCTCACTGGTCTCGTCCCTGGCCGGCTACCGCCGCCTCTCGGCCGGGACCTGGTCGCTGCTCTGGTCAGTGGCCTGGATTGCGATCGGTGCTGTCCTGCTGCTGAGCACCACGCGGGCCATCGCGATCAGTCCTGCCGACCTGATCGCCACCTGGTGGCCGGTTGCCCTGATCGCCATGGGCGTCTGGTTCCTGATTGCCGCCGTCTGGCCTGGCGGCACGCGGCCGTTGGAG
Source organism: uncultured Anaerolineaceae bacterium (assembly GCA_964513505.1). GTDB lineage: Bacteria > Chloroflexota > Limnocylindria > Limnocylindrales > CSP1-4 > JAFMJV01. Next base: position 6,587 of record CAZENL010000130.1, on the reverse strand, counting down.
AACCTGTCGCTCCCGCTGG
>CAZENL010000130.1:0-6468 GCA_964513505.1 uncultured Anaerolineaceae bacterium | reverse complement strand
CTGGACCTGCGCGTCGACGGCGGGGCAAGTCGCGCGACGCTGGACCTGAGCGACCTGCTGGTCCGCAGGCTGGAATTGCACACGGGAGCGAGCGACACGCGCGTGACTCTGCCGAATGCCGGAGGCACCGCCGTCCGGGCGGAGGCGGGCGCGGCGTCGGTGACGATCGCCGTCCCGGACGGGGTCGCGGCGCGCATTCGCGCACGCATGGCGGTCGGCAGCGTGAGCGTCAACGAGGCTCGCTTCCTCCGGAGCGGAGAGGGCTACGAATCCGCGGACTACGCCACCAATCCGCGCCGGTCGGAGATCGACGTTCAGGGCGGCGTGGGAGCGGTCCGCATCATCTGACCGCCCCGCGGGGTTCAGATCGCTGATCGCGGCGCGTTTCTGGCCGGCGTTTGTGGCCGGCTCGGCGCGACGTGGCGCCGGACGGCCGTCCGGCCAGGGCGTTGGCTACGCCTTCTGGTCGAAATGATCCCCCTCGTCCGCGTCGGCATCCGCCTTGGTCTTGTGCACCGTGCCCGGAGCGTGCTCAGGGGGCGCATACACGGTCCACAGGCGCATGTCCCTGGAGCCGCGATTCACGACGTTGTGGCGCGTGCCGGCAGGGACATGCACCAGCCGGTCCGGGCCGACGGGGCTCTCCTCCCCTTCGATGATGGCCACGCCCTCCCCCTCCACGAAGGCCAGGACCTGATCCACGCCCTCGTGAACCTCCTCGCCGATCTCGCCGCCCGGAGGGATGCTCATCACCACCACCTGCGCGTGCGGCCCGGTCGAGAGCACTTGCCGGAAGAACGTGTTCGCCTGAGTCGCGGCGAGGATGTCGATGTTGAACGCCATGCTGCACCCCTGAGGTTGTCCGGTCGGACGCGCGGGACGCGCGATCGGCCCCGGGACGGGGTCGGTGCTCGCCTGGACTTCAGGATCGCGATGGGGCCACCGAATCGACAGGGCCGAACGGCACCGTTTCAACAGAGAGCCAGCGCGCCGCGCCCTGGACCTGTGGCTGTTGTCCGTGTCGCCGCTCCCAGAACGGTGCGTCCGGCCAGCGTCGCTCGTCCGCGTACGCTTCCGCCAGGCGCTTGACGTAGCGCGACCCGCGCTCGCGAGCCGCCTCGGTCCGCCCAGCAGACCGGCTCGCCGCGGCGGAGACATCGCCGGAGACGAGTGCCTGGATCTGCGGGACAGCCTCTTCCGCGGACTGGATGGCGGACAGGATCCCCTGCGATGACAGCGGATCGAAGGCCATGGCGGAATCACCCACGGCCAGGAGCGCCGGGCCGCGGACGGAGGATCGGGCCACAGAGCCGGACAGGTCATGTTCAGGCGGCCAGCCGAGCCGGCGCGAATCCGCTGCCAGCAGGCGCAGCGAGTCCGGCGCCGCCGCGCCGGCGTCTCGCACCAGCGGGCCGATCAGATTGGTGCGGACGAGGTTCGCCTGCCAGACCGCCGGGTCGAGCCGGACATCCGGGGAGAGCAGGTCGGCGTCCGTGTGGAAGGCTGCCATCCGGCGGCCGTCCGGCAGGAGCGCGGAATACCACCACCCGTCGCCGACGGACTCCAGGTAGGTCCGCGCGTCCGTGTCCGCGAAGGGCGAGCGTGGCGAGAGCACGCCTGCCACGGCCACCAGCGCATCCAGCCGCTCGACGACCGCGCCGGCGGCGCGCGCCACCGCGGCAGCCCGGCCGGTGCAGTCCACCATCACGGGGAGGATGGCTCCGCCAGCGCCCGTGCCATGCCAGCGCTCGTCGCGGGCGTCCCAGGTCGCCTCGATCACCCGGGCGCCGGCCGCTTCAGCCGAAGCCCGCAGCTGTGCGTCGAAACGGGCACGGTCCAGGTGCAGCCCGTCGCCGTACGGCGAGAAGAGGGAATCGATCGACTGAGCCGTCGCCGAGCCCCAGGCCGACACGGTGCCTGGGCACCTCAGATGCGCACGGTCCTCCAGCACCCCGCCGAGCCCGAGCCGCACGAGTGTCGGCCGAGCCGCGGGCGGCAGCACCTCGCCGATCGCTGGACTTTGGCCAGAACGCTTCCACCGCAGCGCGACTCGCACAGAGGCTCGGGCCAGCAGTGTCGCCACGATCGCGCCGGCGGGGCCGCCGCCAACCACCACGACCTGCGCCCAGCCCTCGATCGCGCGTCGTGCCGGGCTGTCGAGCCGGTCTTCAGCCGCCATCCGGGGGCATCAGGACCGGCACCGGCTCCACGGCGTCCGTCGCGGGTTCGGGTAGCGTGCGGTCCTCTTCCACCGCGAAGAACGCCGGGAACGGCCCGTCACCCGGTCCCGGTTCCGCGACCACGAAGCCGAGCTTGTACCAGTGGGCCACCATGCCCCTCAAGGTCGCTCGGTAGTCGCTGATGACCACGGCGCGCAGCCACGACGCGCGGCGCTTGAAGGCTGCCTTGCGCGCGGCCAGCGCGGCCGTGCCATCCATGACGACGCTGTAGTCGGCCGCGGTGAGCACCTGGTTCGGGGCACGTGCCGGCCAGAACGTGTCGAGGTACTTGTCCGCCGCCGGCTGGTAACCGGAGCGGCAGTCCACCGTGTCCGTCATCCATGGCAGTGCCATCCAGCGCGTCAGAGAACCAGGGAAGTTGCCGGCCAGTGGACCCGCGGCGGAAACCGCTTCCGCCGGACTCAGCGACGAGCCGTAGTCCGGTTCCGGGTGTGGACGCACCTTCAATCGGTAGGGCGCGCGCCACATCGACGCGTGCCGGAACGCCCAGGGCAACTCGCAACCTGGCTGGAAGGCGTCGCCCAGGCAGGCGTCCAGCGCCGCCTGGTCCAGGCTCGCGGGCTGCTTGCGAAGGCGGACATCGGTAAGGCTCGCGGGGACCGGCAGCTCCGTGATGCCGTCGGAGACGAAGTTGCCCGCGGCCCATTGGCGCAGGCGATACCACTGGAGGTTCGTGGGGCCGATCCATTGCCGCTGGCTGACCACCGGAAAGGTTGCCGCATCTCCAAGGATGGGAGGCAGCTTGTCCGGCTGGAGCTTCTTGGACTTCATGTTGCGGAAGCGCTGGGACCAGGCCTTCCGGAAGGCCTTGTTCCCGGCACTCGGGTCCGCGAGTTGTGCCAGGAGCAGCGGGTCGGAGAGATCCTCCGGGCTGTGCCAGCCATGGTCGCGGAGGATGCCGGCGTTGACCCACTGGAGCCGCGCCAGCCGGACGAACATCGGCAGGATGTGCTGGCGGAAGCTGACCGCGGTGCCGCGATCCAGGAGCCCGGCCGCGACCCAGGTGTCCTCGAGGATGTCATGCATGGTCCGCCAGCCGGTGGACACGCCCGGCGCGAAGTTGGGGGGTCCCGTCACTACCCAGGCGTGCTCGGCCGCCAGCGTGCGCCCATCCATCTGGACGGTCGCCGACACCGGACCGTCGGCCATGTCGTCCAGCCACGCGTCGTTGTTGGCGTACGTCGTCACGTGCGTGCCGTCCCACGACTGCGCGGCACCACGTCCGGGCATGACCACCAGGCGGCCGTCCACGTCCGTGAGCAGCTCGCCCAGCAGGAGCGTGACGCCCATGGCCGTGGCATTGAGCTCGACCGGCACACCTTCGCTGGTGGAATGCGTGCCCGCGTCCAGCACCAGGTCATCGCGCTCCGCACCGGTGGTGGAGGCATTGCGGCGCGTCACGGTCGTGGCTTCCGGGATGTCCATCGCCCGCCCGAAGCGGTACCAGGCGGCCTTCCGGTTGGCCAGGTGCACGCTCCAGTCCAGGCTCGCATCCGCGCCCGTGATCTCACCGACGACCTTGCCGTGGACGTCGTAGCCGTAGAGCCGGAACCGTGCCGCCTGCCGCGCTACCGCACCCGCACCGTCCCGGTAGCTGGTTCCCGGCGGAGGGAGCGCACCCGGCACCTCCGGTCCGATGTAGAACGCGTCGGCACTGTTGCCGACCCGAGCCACGCCCACACCGGGATGAATGGACACCTTCACGATGGCGCTGCGCTGGGCCAAGGTCAGCCTGGGAGCGCGTCCGGTCCGCGTGGCGGCGCCAGGGATCGCGGCCGCTCCCGCAGCAGCCGCCGCCGAGGCCCCTGTCGACTCGATGAGCGTTGCCGCGCCGGCCGCCACGCCAAGTGCCAGGAACGTCCGCCGCGACAACATCCACGGCGTCGCGCCATCGATTCGGTGGGTCATCCGCCGCCTCCTCACCCGGGACGCGCCCACCCGGGACGCGGTCACGCCGTCACGGTAAACCCGAGCCGCAAGGGGTCAACGGGCGACTTCCGGCCTCACGCCCGCGTGTGAGCTGCCGGTCCGTGACCGGAGATCGGCTCAGCCGCCGGCCCGTGCGCCGAAGCGATACGCGGAAGGTCCGAGCCAGGACTTCACGGCCATCTCGCACATCCTCTGCGCCGTGGTCCGGAGCTCCGCGAGCATCCGATTGAACGACGCCTCGTCCATGCCGGCCAGGTCCGTGTTGGGGCCGGGCAACTCGAAGGGAAAGCTGAGCGGCTCCATGAGCTCCGATCCGATGGCGCCGACGCGCATGACCACAGCCCGGCCGGCGTCGTCGTACTCGATCTTGACGGATTGAATGTGCATGGAGAGCACCTCCTGACCGTCGACCTCTGGCCTGGGGTGCCAGTCGTCCAACAGTCGTCGCGTCCAATATGGGCGCAATGGGGCACGCGCGTCAGTGCGCGGACGGTCTCGATTTGCCAGACCGGCTGCCCAGCCTCAGCAGATCCGGGTGATCAGCAGGTCCGCGGGCACGGAGAAGCCGTTGTCGACCCAACCCACGGCGCAGCAACCGATTCCCTTGTCAGAGCCGCGAAGTCAGCTGTAGGCGAAACCGTGCCCGCCGTGCGAGCATGTCGGCCGTCACGCGACGGGGGGCCGGGCGGATCAGGCAGGATCGATAGGAGGGCACCAGGTGCGCGTCTTCATGATCGTCGGGATCATCCTCACGGTGGTCGGGGTCTTCTTCCTCTACCAGATGCTCCAGCCGGCGGCGGCGGGGATCAACGGCGAGGTCGCGAACGCCGCGAACCCCATCTTGGCGATCACGTTCCTGCCCATGGGCATCATCTTCACGCTGGTCGGCTACTACTTCGTTCGCTCGCAGGGCGCGTCGAACAAGATCCTCCAGCAGGGCATCCCCGGCACCGCCACGATCATGGGCATGGCCTCCACCAACATGTACATCAACGAGCAGCCGGTGGCCAAGCTCACCCTGAGCATCCAGCTTCCGGGTCGCGCGCCGTACACCGTGGAGAAGCGCGAAGTCATCCCGCTGCTGGCGCTGGGCATGATGGCCCCGGGCAGGAGCCTGCCGGTCGCCGTCGACCCGACCGACCCGCAGAAGATCGTCATCGACTGGAGCGGCCAGACCCAGAACCGGGTGGCCGATCCGGGCGCCACCGGCATGGGCGTGACGCCCACGATCTCCGGCGGCATGCCCGCTCCCAACACGCTTTCTTCGATGGGCGCCAGCGCGGCGTCGCCCAACACCCTGTCCGGAGCCGCGGGCGGCATCGGGCTCGGCGTCATGGGTGGTGGCGCGGCTGCGGCCGGCTCCACCGGCATGGACTTCAACTGGGACGCCAGCGGGCAGCCCATCGAGGGCCAGACGGCCGCGGTCATCGGTGCCGTGCGGAGCGGCGCCCTGCCGACCATCAGGGGCAGTGCCGCCCAGCTGCTGGCCACGGGCACGCGTGGCACGGCGGTCATCACTACCGCTCAGCCGATGGGCAAGACCGTGCGGGACATCAACCCTAACGCGGATCCGTCCCGCCTCAACGACCCGATGTGGCTGTTCACGGTCGAGGCCACCGTTCCCGGAGAATCACCCTTCCCGGCCGTCTTTGGCCATCGCGTGCCACTCGACAAGGTGGCGATGCTGGCCCCGGGCGTGCAGCTGCCGGTGGCCGTCAACATGGCCGACCGCAACCAGGAAGTTGCCATCGACTGGGACGCGGTCCACAGCGCGTAACGGGAGGCTTTCATCAGGGTCGTCGCGCTCACGGTCGGCGGCCTGCTGCTGACCTGGCTGGCGTTCGTGCCGGCGTGGGTCATGGCCGGAGGGGGGTTCGGCGGCTGTTTCCCACCTGAGGATTGCCAGCAATTCTGGGCTTACAGCGCGGATACCGCGGTCTTCGCAATGGAGGTATACGTGGCCGCGGTGACGGTGCTGGCGTTGCTTGGGCTGCGCTTCCGCGCGGTCGCGCAGTTGCTCGGCCTGTTGACCGCGGGGCTCATCGCCGTTGCCACCGCGCTGCACTTCATGGACGCGGATGGAGCCAGTATTGGAACAGCGCTACTCGTCCCCGGCGCCTTCTTGCTGTTCCTGGCTGGCCTCATCCACGTCCGGGAGACCGACCACCTCACCCGTAGTCTGTAGGCCGGGCGAGCGTCGACCCTACGCCACCAGCCGCTTGTACTTGATGCGGTGCGGCTGGTCGGCGGCCGCACCCAACTCCTTGTGGCGCAACGCCTCGTAGTCGCTGACGTTGCC
>CAZENL010000129.1:0-7767 GCA_964513505.1 uncultured Anaerolineaceae bacterium | reverse complement strand
CGCCGCTCTACACGCGCTACAAGTACGACGGCACGATCACCAACACGGTCACCTATCCGTTGACGCGCGCGCTCTACGGCCATCGCATCCGCCAGCCGATCGGCGGCGACTTCGGCGTGAGCGGCGACCTCATCCGCTACTACCTGGAGCAGGACGACTGGACGCCGGACGTGAGCAAGTTCGGCATCGACATCTGGATGACCACGAACGCGATTGCCGGTGGTTTCGCGCTGTGCCAGACGCGCCTGGGGGCGAAAGTGCACGACCCGAAAGACCCCGGCTCGGACCTCGGCCCCATGTTCAGCCAGGTGGTCAGCACGATCCTGCGACTCACCGAGCGGCAGGCCGAGCACTGGCTGCCAATCGAGGGCTCGCACGACCTGCCGATCTACGGCTTCGAGCGCGTGATCGACCCTCCACCCCTGGAGATCAACACCCAGCGCCTGCTGGAGCAGTTCGCCGCTGGAAGGTTGACCGTTGGGGAAGTCTGGGCCGCGATCTTCTCGCCAGAGGTCCATGCCCAGGTAATGCGGCTGGCGACGGACGCGGAGCACGCCGTGGACGCCGCGATCCGCGCCGACCGTCCCAAACCCGTGGAGGAAAGCGGCTACGGCTTTCCCGACGAAACCTGGGCGCGCCTGATCTACGACGTGTGCCTTGCCGCACGCGATGACCGCGTTCCCCTGGACAGGCTGGTCGCCTCCCTGATCCCCGTCTATTTCGGCCGCGTGGCCAGCCTGGTCATCGAGACGCGCGACCTGACCACGGACCAGGCCGAGGCATTCGTGGAGCGCCAGGCGCGGGCCTTCGAGCTGGCCAAACCACAGTTCGTGGAACGCTGGCGCGCCGGGACTGCGGCAGCCCCCGCGAAGCCACGGCTACGGCCGCGCAGGAAGCACGTGCCGTGAGCCCGCGCTCCCCGCTGCCTGCGAGGATCCTCGTCCCTCTCGCCAATCCGCGAACGGCGGCAGACCTGGTGCGCATCGGCTCCGCGCTGCTGGCGCCGGGCGGCGCATTGATCTGCCTCAGCATCGTGGAGATCCCCGAGGTCGTGCCGCTATCCGAGGGCGCCACCCGGGCGCGCCAGTCGCGCCGCCTGCTCCAGCGCGTCTACGAGTTTGCCCCCGGCAACGATTCCATCCGAACGATCGTGCGCATCGGGCGCCGCGCAGCCGAGGGGATCGTGGAGCTGGCCGCCGAAGAGGATGCGGACCTGGTCATTTTCGGCTGGGGAGTCAGGCCCGCGCATGGCGCGGCAGGCGCCGCCGATCGTGCGCACGTCTTCAGCCCCACGATTGACGAGGTGGTGCGCGAGTCCCCGTGCGATATCGCCGTGGTCAAGCAGCGCGGCATCCACGACGTCAAGCGGATCCTCGCGCCGGTCCGTGGCGGACCGCATGCCGAGTTGGCGCTCCGTTTTGCGGACACGCTGGCGGCGGCCTTCGATGCGCGCGTCGACGTGCTGCACGTGATCCCGGTCGGCATCCCCGACGTGGTCCGCTCACAGGCGCAACGTGCGCTGGAGACGTTCGTGCGCCAGCGCGCGTCAGATCAGGTCGCGCCACTGCTGATCGAGGGCTCGAGCGTCTCCCAGGTCATCCTCAAGGAGGCGGAGAGCGCCCAGCTGGTGGTCATGGGCGCGAGTGCCGTTGCGGGCAGCGGGGCCGACGCGCCCCTGTTCGGCTTCCTGCCGGAGACGATCACCCGGGACGCACGCACCAGCGTGATCGTGGTGCGCACGCGGGAGCAACCCAGCCGAACCCTGTTCGAGGAGCGTGCCGCCCAGGCGGAGACGCTCGAGGCGGCCGAGCGTGCCGCCGAGGTCGGGCGCAGCGTCCCGGCCAAAGTCGACCGGTGGTTTTCCGAGTCGAGCTTCCACCACTCCGAGTTCTCGGACCTGAAGCGCCTGGTGGCGCTCAAGGAGAAGCAGGGCAAGACCGTTTCCGCGATCCTGCCCACACTCAACGAGGCGGCGACGATCGGGCCCATCGTCCGGGCGGCGCGCAAGGCGCTCATGGAGCAGGTCCCGCTCGTCGACGAGCTGCTGGTCATCGACTCCGATTCGACCGACGAGACGCGCGAGATCGCGGCCAACGAGGGCGCCCGGGTCGTGCGCCACTCGGAGGTGCTGCCCAACTATGGTTCCTACAAGGGGAAGGGTGAGGCGCTCTGGAAGTCGCTCTACGAGACGACGGGCGACCTGGTCGTCTGGTCGGACACGGACATCCAGGACTGGCACCCGCGCTTCATCTACGGCACGCTCGGACCGCTGCTGACCGAGGAGCGCATCGGCTACGTAAAGGCGTACTACCAACGCCCGATCGTGGAGGGCGGCGTCCTCAAGGAGGGCGGCGGCGGTCGGGTGACGGAGCTCGTGGCACGCCCATTGATCAACCTGTTCTTCCCGGAGCTCTCCGGCTACATCCAGCCGCTGGCGGGCGAGTACGCGGGCCGGCGCGAGCACCTGGAGCAGATCCCCTTCTTCACGGGGTACGCGGTCGAGATCGGCCATCTCATCGACCTGTCGGAGCGCTTTGGGCTGAACGGCTTCGGGCAGGTTGACCTGGACATCCGGATCCATCGCAACCAGGAGCTGGAAGGGCTCTCGCGGATGAGTTTCGTGATCCTCCAGGCGGTCATGAAGCGGCTCGAGGAGCGGCGCCGGGCGCACCTGTTCGCCGAGCTCGGCAGCTCCATGAAGTTGCCGCGGTCTTCGCCGAACCGGCTCTCCCTGGAAGTGATCGAGCTGGCAGACGCGGAGCGGCCGCCGATGATTCGCATCCCGGAGTACGCCGAGCGCCGCGCCAGGCGGAACGGCTGACCCACGTGTCCCATTCCGTGGCGCACGACGCGCCCCTGACCATCCTCATCGCCCCCGACTCGTTCAAGGGCTCGCTCTCGTCGGTCAGCGTGGCTGCCGCGATCAGCATGGGCTGGAGACGCGCCCGCCCGAACGACCTCCTGGGGCTCGCACCGCTGGCCGACGGTGGCGAAGGCACGCTGGATGCCATCGCAGCCGCCGGCGGCTGGGACGAACTGCCCGCGCACGCCGAGGATCCGCTTGGCCGGCCGATCGGCGGCCGCTTCCTGCGACGCGGACATCGGGCCGTCGTCGAGCTGGCCACCGCATCCGGATTGTCACGCCTGGACCGTGACGAACGTGACGCGCTGATGGCATCGACCTTCGGCACTGGGCAGATCCTGGCCACCGCGGTCGCGCTGGGCGCAAGGGACGTGGTGCTCGGCCTGGGAGGCAGTGCCACCAACGATGGCGGGTCCGGGCTGCTGCGAGCGCTTGGCGTGCGCTTCCTCGATGAGCGCGGGCAAGAGCTTGCGCCGGGCGGTGGGCCGCTGGGACGGCTGGCCGCCGTGGACCTATCGGGCCTCTCGCCGGTGTTGAACGACGTGACGCTGACGATCGCCTCGGACGTCACCAACCCGCTCAACGGCGAGTTCGGCGCGGCGGCCGTCTACGGACCGCAGAAGGGCGCCGACGAGGCGGCCGTGCGGCTGCTCGACGCAAACCTCGCGCACTACGCAGACATGCTCCAGCGCGCCACGGGACGGGATGTTCGCGCGCAGGTGGGCTCGGGCGCGGCGGGCGGCACCACGGCCGGCCTGCTGGCGATCGAGGATGCATTCGCGGGGCTCCGCATCCGCCCCGGCGTGGAAGTCGTGATGGAGCTCACCGACTTCGAGGCGCGGCTCCAGGGCTCCGACCTGGTGATCACGGGAGAAGGCCGCATCGATGAGCAGACGGCGTTCGGCAAGACGGCCCTCGGCGTGGCGCGCCGCGCGGCAGCCGCGGGCAAGCGCTGCCTGGCATTCGCGGGTGGCGTGACCATGGTCGGGTCGGACGCGCTCCTGGCTCTCGGCGCAGTGGCCGTCCCGGTGGTGGAGGAGCCGATGTCCATGCAGCAGGCCATGGCGGCCGGCCCCGGTCCGATCGAACGTGCAGCCGAGCGGGTCGCGCGGGTGTTCACGTTGGCATGCCAGTGAACCCGTCCGGATCGGTTGACGAGGTGGCCGCCCCTGCAGCTCCTCCCGCCGCCACGCGCCGGCCGCCACGGACCAAAGCCGCCGGCAAGGTCGCTCGGCGCCGCCGCAAGCCGGCCGATCCAGCCGTTGCGTGGGCCAGGCGTCTCGCGCGGACGCGCCCAGGCCTGGTGGACTTCGTCCTCGACGGGCTGGCGTCGGCCTATGGCCATCCGATTCGCAACCCGGTCCACGACCCGACCACGGAACTGGTGCTCACCATCCTTTCGCAGAACAGCGCCGACGTGAACGCCGAGAAGGCATTCGAATCGTTGCGTCGCCGCTATCCTTCCACCCAGGGGAAGGTCGCCACGGAGACCGGCGCCAAGGTCAACCGGCCGGGCTGGGGCGGCATCGGCCTGGACGCTGACGCGCCGCCGGATTGGGCAGCCGTGGAAGCGGCCCCACTCGCGGAGCTGATCGAGGCCATCAGGCCGGGTGGCCTGGCCCCCCAGAAGGCACCCCGCATCCAGGCCGCCCTGCGCTCCATTCGCGAGCGCAGCGGCCGGCACACGCTGGACTTCCTGGACGGTGCGCCGGCGATGGAGGCGCGTGACTGGATGACGGCGATCCCGGGGATTGGGCGCAAGACTGCATCGGTAGTGCTGCTGTTCGCCTTCGGCACGCCGCTGATGCCCGTGGACCGCCACGTCGAGCGCGTTTCCAAGCGCATCGGGCTGATCCCCGCCAAAGCCACCGCCGATCAGGCGCACGAAATGTTCCTGGCCATGCTCCAGCCCGAGCAGATGCACGAGGCACACGTCAACCTCATCACGCACGGCCGCCGGACGTGCCATGCGCAGCGTCCCGCCTGCGGCCACTGCCCCGTCGCCGCGCGCTGCCGCTACGTGGATCCCAAGGCGCCGTGACGACCGACGACCAGCGCGAAGGAGCAACCCATGTCGCAGTTCGATAGCCTGGTCAACGAATTTCTCGAGCACGAGTTCGAGACGATGCCGGTCATGGCCAGCCAGCTTGGGCTGACCGCCTATGACGGCGCGTTGGACGACCTGAGCGCCGCGGCGATGCAGCAGCGCGACACTGACGCGGAGGCCTGGCACGCGCGCTTCAGCGGGGTGGCCGACGCGGAACTGACCCCGAATGAGCAGATCGACCGGGACCTGGCCATCGCCATGCTCCGCGGCCGCACGATCGTGGCCGACTGGGAAGGCTGGAAGCGTGACCCGGTCACCTACTCGGGGATCTGCCTGTCCGGCATCTTCACGCTCTGGCTGCATCGCCTGCGCCCGGAACACGATCTGGTCGAGTCGACCCTGCTCCGCCTCGCGGAGATCCCGCGCGCGCTCGCACAGGGGAAGGCGAACCTGGACCCGACGCTGGCCCATCCACTCATCGTGGAGCGTGGAATCGGCTCCGCCAGGGGCGGCGCGCGCTACCTGCGGGACCTGTTGCACCAGGAAGTGACCGATGGTTCCGATCGTGACCGCGTGGCCCAGGCCGGCGGCAAGGCCGCGGATGCCTTCGACGACTGGGCCGTCCACCTGGAAGCGGTCGCCAAGCAGGCGAGCGGTACCTGGGTCTTCGGCGAGGAGCGCTACTCACGCCTGCTGCGCGAGAAGGAGAACCTGACCTTCGATGCTCGCAGCCTCCGCGAGATGGGCCAGAAGGAATACGACCGGCTGGACGCGGAGATGCGCGTGCTGGCCCTGCGCATTCGCGGCACCGAGGACTGGCGCGCCGTCATCGAGGAGGCCAACAACGACCATCCACGGTCCGAGGAGGGAATGCGCGACGCCTACGAGGTGTGGACCGAGCGGGCGCGCGACTTCCTCGCCGAAACGGGGCTGGTGACCTTGCCCGAGGGGGAACGCTGCCTGGTCGAGCCTTCGCCCGTCTTTCAGCGCCCCTTGATCGGCGTGGCCTCCTACATCGGCCCACCGGCCTTCTCTGACTCCACGGTCGGCCATTTCTTCGTGCCCTTTGCCCCGGACGGCGCGCCGGACGAAGAAAAGCAGGAGCGCCTCAAGTCCAACTCCAACGGCGGCATTCCCACCACGTCCGTCCACGAGGCGTATCCGGGCCACCACTGGCACATCGTCATGCGCCGCCTCTACGCCGAGCGCATTCGGCGTGTCTACGGGACGCCGTACTTCACCGAGGGTTGGGCGCTCTACGCGGAGCGTCTCATGCGTGAGCGCGGCTTCTTCAGCGAGCCGATCCACGAGCTCTACCACCTGGAGGCGACGATCTTCCGCGCCGCTCGGATCATCGTGGACACCAGCCTCCATCTCGGCGAGATGAGCTACGACGACGCCGTCCAGTTCATGGTCGCGAAGTCGGGACTGCCTGAGGTCACCGCCCGAGCCGAGGTCGGTCGGTATTGCTGGTGGCCGACACAGGCCTCGGCCTACCTGACCGGCTGCCTGGAGATCCTGCGCATCCGCGATCGCTGGCTGGCCGCACGCGGCCTGGGCGACGTCCCCATGAAGGACCTCGACGCCGACGTGCTGCGCGAGTTCCACGACGCGCTGGCCACGTCCGGCGCCCTGCCGCTGGGTCTTGCGGAGCGTGCCGTGATGGGCGCGGCCGCCGTAGGAGGACCTGGCGCCGTAGGAGGACCTGGCGCCGCAGGAGGACCTGCCGCCTCAGGATCTGCCGCAGCGGGTTGACGCCTAGGCCGGCTTGGCGTGGCCGCCGCGCTCCGTGAGCCAGGCCAGGACCCGCTCTGCGTCGCTGCCGGAGGGAAAGACGGGATAGACGACACGCTCGATGCGGCCATCGATGATGACCAGCGTGTGGCGCCGATAGAGCGTTCGGCCGCCGAAGACGAAGGTGGGCTGGCGGAGCCGGTGTGCCAGGGCCAGCCCGGTGTCGCTGAGCAGCTCGTAGGGCAATGCCAGCCGATCGGCGGCTTCCAGCAGGTCAGCGGTCGTCTGGGCGGACATTCCCAGAACGCGGATGCCGATTCGCGTGAGCTCCCCGAAGTGATCCCGGTAGCCGCACGCCTGGGGGGTGCAGCCGCGCGCACCGGGGACAGCGTTCCAGGCCTCGATGCCTCCGACCGGTTCGTGCCCCGGCCTCCCGATGGCCGGGAAGATAAACAGCACCGTGATGCCGGGCAGGTCCGAGAGGCGAACGACGCGTCCGCTGGCCGCCACCAGCTCCACGTCGTCCGGCATGCGACGTCCCGGGAGATGGTCGGTCGCGCCGTCGTCCTGCGGCACAGGAAGGTCTGCGGGCAGCTGTAGGAAGTCGCTGGCCATGGCTCCTATCACGTCCGCGAGGGAGCCACACGGGCTCCTCGTGAGGGATTGGGGACGGCCTGTGGAGTATGCGCCCGAGCCTCTCCATTCTGGTGGACAAACCCCATTGCAGACGGCGTCCTGGAGCGCGTATGTTCTACCTGCCCGGAGGGGCCACCACCCAGAGGAACTGGTGCCAGAGCTTGCTCAGGCGGCAGTTCCCGAGGACGGTTCCTCTGGGCATTTTGCTGTCTCCGGTGACCCCACGGAGATGCGCGGCGGCGGGCTCTGCGACCGGCTGCGTGGGTGCCCCGAGCGCCCCACGCGACGCGTACACCATCCATGCCGCGATCGTGAGTCGGTTGCGCACCACCGCTGGGGACGCGCTGTGGAGCAGTTCCGGCGCAGCCGGATTCTGGTGGACAAACCCCATTGCACGGGCCTGCTTCGGGCGCGTATGTTCTTCCTGCCCGGAGGGGCCATCATCCAAAGGACAGGGCGCCAGAGCTTGCTCGGGCCGCCCGGTTCC
>CAZENL010000128.1:0-7855 GCA_964513505.1 uncultured Anaerolineaceae bacterium | reverse complement strand
GCCTCGGCGGCTGCTGGCAGGAATCGCTGATGGCCAAGAAGGAGATCGCCTGCTCCATCAACGCGGCCTGCGGCAACCCCCGCTACGCCGAAACGAAGCGGACCCAGAAGCCGGCCAGGGTGGCCATCGTCGGCGGCGGCCCGGCCGGCATGGAGGCTGCGCGCATCGCCACCGAGCGTGGCCACCTGGTCACGCTGTACGAGCAGTCCGGCGAGCTCGGCGGCGCCATGAAGTACGTCTGCCTGGTCCCGGGCAAGGAGAAGATGCGCTGGTACCTGGACTGGATCCGGGACCAGCTGATGGACCTGATGGTGGACATCCGGCTCAACCACGCGCCGACGGTCGACGAGCTGCGGGGCTTCGACCTGGTCCTGAACGCCACCGGCGCGCATTCGTTCGTGCCGGACGTGGCCGGCGACGCGTCCCGGGTGGTGCCCTTCGAAGAGGCCATGGCCTGCCCCAAGATCGCCTGCGAGTGCCATCCCGGCGGCCGCAAGCTCCACAAGCTGGGCCAGCGCGTCCTTCTCTGGGGCGACAACTACGCCGCCACGGACACAGCCGCTTTCCTCGCGAACATCGGCAAGGAGGTCACCATCGTGACCGAGAACCGGGAGTTCGCGGCGGAGTGCGAGGTCATCCACATGTACGTCCTGCGCAAGCGTTTCGCGCAGGGAGACGCCGAGGTGCTCACCTCGCGGCCGTACCCGCACCCGGTGACCGTGCTGACCAGCACGACCGTGGTGGAGATCCGACCCGGTGAGGTGGTCCTCCAGGACAAGGACTTCGTGCGGACCACGCTGGCCGTGGACGACGTGGTGACGTGCCACACCCGGCCGGAGCTGGCGCTGCTGCGAGATCTCCAGGCAGCCGGGGTGCACGTCCTGAACGTCGGCGATTCCGTGCGGCCGCGGAACCTCTACCACGCCGTCAAGGAAGGCTCGGCGTTCGGCTATGAGCTGGACGACAACCTCTTGTTCAACCCCAACGGCGCGATCCTCAACGACCTGCCGTTGGACGTGCTGGCCCAGCTGACCCGCGAGGACGGACCGTCGTATTCGTCGCGGCAGATACTCGTCCTCGCAGAGGACCTCGTGCGCCGGGAAGCAACCTGGCCGTCAGCGCCTCTCGCCAGGGAGCCGAACGAATGAAAGCCCACTCCATCTCCATGCTCGGCACCGGGCTCATCGCGGGCTTCTACACCATGACCCTGCACGGGCAGCGCGGTCGCGACCGCGTCCGGGTTGTCTACTCCCGGACCGCGGAGCGTGGCACGGCATTCGGACGCCAGTGGGACATCCCCGACGTCACGACCGACATGCTGGCGGCGATCAACCACCCGGACACGGACGTGGTGGTCGTGGCGCTGCCCAACCAGCTCCACGAGGAGGCGGTCAGGGCCGTTGCCGCGGCCGGCAAGGCCGTGCTGATCACCAAGCCGCTGGGACGCAATGCAGCCGAGGCCCAGCGGATCCTGGAGTCGGTCGAAGCGGCCGGCATCTTCGGGGGCTATCTGGAGGACCTCTGCTACACCCCCAAGACGCTCAAGGCGGTCCAGTCCGTCCGGGACGGCGCGCTCGGCGAGGTGACCTGGGTGCGCTCCCGCGAGACGCATCCCGGGCCGCATAGCGCCTGGTTCTGGGACGGCCGGCTCACCGGGGGCGGCGCCATCGTGGACCTCGGCTGCCACTGCATCGAGATCATCCGCAGCTTCGTCGGCAAGGGCAACCGCCCGCTTTCCGTGATGTGCCACACAGATACGCTTGTCCACCCCATCGAGGACGAGGACAACGCAGTGGCCTTCATCCGCTTCGAGTCCGGCGCCATCGGCCAGTTCGAGGTGAGCTGGACGTTCCGCGGCGGCATGGACCTGCGCGACGAAGTGGCCGGCACCCACGGCACCATCTGGCTGAACCACTTCCTGCGCACCGGCTACGAGATGTTCACCGCCGGTGGAACCGGCGGCTACGTGGCCGAGAAGGCCGAGACCGCCGCCGGCTGGCTCTTCCCGGTCGGCGACGAAGTCTCGGAGCTTGGCTACGTGGACATGTTCACGGACATGTTCAACGCCATGGACGCCGGCACCGCGCCGCGCGAGACGCTCTACGACGGTTACGTGGTCAATTCGGTCATGGACGCCGCGTACCGCTCCGCCAAGAGCGGCGCCTGGGAGCCCGTGGACCTGTTCGCCTGGCGCGGTGGCTCGACGCCCCGGATCGCCAAGTCGCCCGAGACCTTCGAGGGCCACGTGGTGATCAAGCGCGAGGTGCTCCCCGATGGCCGGGAGAAGCTGATCCTCAAGGACCCCGTCAGCGGCGACTTCACCGATCGCGTGGTGGGCGGCGGATGACGGGACGCGTCAGCCGGTCAACCGGCGAGCGCCAGCGCCACCTCCGGGGAGCCGTGCGGCTCGCCGGAGGCAATCCAGCGGGCGATCGAGTCGCGCGAGAAGAGCTGGTCCACGACCATGGCCGCGCCGCCGATGACGCCGGCACGGCTGCCCAGCGACGAGCGCCGGATGGCCAATTCGCGGGTGGCGAGCGGCAGCGAACGCCGATAGACGGTCTCGCGGATGGCCGCCAGGAATTGATCCGGACTGTTGGCCATGCCGCCGCCGATGACGATCAGCGACGGGTTGAAGAAGTTGACGATGCCGGCCAGCATCGACCCGGTCAGCCGGCCCGCCGACTGCAGCAGCGCTACGCAGACCGGGTCACCAAAGGAGGCCGCCAGGGCCACGTCCTCGGCGGTCAACGAGCCGCGCTGCTCCAGGACCTTGACGAGTCGCGTGCTGCGCCCCTCCCGCGCCGCGAGCTCCCCGGCCCTGGCCAGCGCGGCACCTCCGGCCAGCGCCTCGAGGCAGCCGATGTTGCCGCAGCGGCAGATGACCGATGGGTCGTCGACGATCTGGATGTGGCCAACGTCGCCGGCACTGCCCTGCGCGCCGCGATGCAGCCGGCCGTCGGCGATGATGCCGGCCCCGATACCGCTGCCGATCTTGACCACGATCACGTCGTCGTGGCCCGCAGCGACGCCGGAGCGCCACTCGCCGAGCGCCAGCACGTTGACGTCGTTGTCCACCCAGACCGGGGCGTGGTAGCGCGCGGCGAGGCGCTCGCGGATCGGATAGCCGTCCCAGCCGGGCATGATCGGCGGCGAGATCGGGCGGCCGGTCTGGAACTCCACCGGGCCCGGCACGGCAATGCCGATGCCCCACAGGCGTCCCGGGATGTCGCGCGTCGTCCGCAGCAGCAGCTCGAAGAGTTCGTCGACGCGGGCCAGGCACACCTCTGGGCCGGCCTCGATGAGCGAAGGTTCGTCGTGGTGGCCGAGGATGCGGCCGTCCAGGCTGGTAAGTGCCACGTCGATGCTGGTGGCCCCCAGGTCGGCGATCAGCAGGTGCCCGGCGTCGGCGCGGAAAGTCAGCTGGCGCGGCGGCCGGCCGCCGGTGCTCGGACCAACGTTTCCCTCCACGACCAGGCCACGCTCGATCAGCTCGCCGACGCGCTGGGCCACGATGGCCCGGCCGAGACCCGTACGGCTGACGATCTCCGGGCGCGACCCCGAGCGGCCCAGCCGGATCTCGTCGAGGACCATCACGAAGGCATCCAGGGCCTCGTCCGGAACCGGGCCGCGGATCGCGACGGGCACCCAGCTATCGCTGCCTGGTGGCTGATCGGAGGACCCAGGCGATCCCCCCGTTGGGCGCTCGCTCACGATCCGATCATACGCGCCCTTTGTCGTTTCACCGGACGACTTTTGCACTTGACAGGACAAAGTATGATGTTCGGTGCTGGCTGGAGGAGCCGGGCGCGACTCAACGCGCACGAGAACGACCGCGATCACACACCAAACCGCCACCATGTCCAGAATCGTCGCCGGGGTCCTCTAGACACTCTAGACAGGCACGCGAGAACGTTCGGAGAGCTATGACCAGGGTGTCCCAGATCGGCGTCGGCGTGATCGGCAGCGGCTTCATCGGCACCGTGCACGTGGAGGCGCTGCGCCGTGTCGGCGTACGGCTGACCGGCCTGCTGGAGTCTTCGCCGGAGTTGGGCGCAACGCGCGCGGATGAGTTGGGGCTCCCGCGCGCCTACGCCAGCCTGGACGAGCTGCTCGCCGACGATTCCGTGCAGGTCGTCCACGTGACCTCGCCGAATTCGCTGCACTACGCGCAGGCCAAGGCCATCCTGGCGGCCGGTCGCCACGTGGTCTGCGAGAAACCGCTGGCCCTCACGTCCACGGAATCAGGCGAGCTGGCAGAGCTTGCCGCCGCCAGCGGCCTGGTCAACGCGGTCAACTTCAACCTGCGCTTCTACCCGCTCAACCAGCACGTTCACGGCCTGGTCGCCGAGGGTGGCGTCGGCGACGTGCGGCTGGTCAGCGGGCACTACTTCCAGGACTGGCTGCTCTACGACACGGACTGGAACTGGCGCCTGGAGCGCGAGCACGGCGGCGCGCTGCGGGCCGTCGGCGACATCGGCTCGCACTGGCTGGACCTGATGAGCTTCCTGACCGGCCAGCGCATCGAATCGGTGATGGCGGACCTGACCACGTTCATCCCCGTGCGCCACCGGCCGCGCGGCCCCGTGCTGACCTTCTCGACGGAGCGAGCTACGGACACCGTGGCCATCCCCATCGACACCGAGGACGCGGCCACGATCCTGTTGCACTTCGAAGGCGGCGCCCGCGGCACCGTGGCCATCTCCCAGCTGAGCGCGGGCCGCAAGAACAGCCTTGCCTATCAGATCGACGGTGCCGCCTCTGCCATTGCCTGGGACTCCGAGCGACCCGAGCAGCTCTGGATCGGCCATCGCGACGAGCCCAATGAGTTGCTGCTGCGCAACCCCGCTCTCATGAATGCCGCCGGCCGTGCCGCGGCGCGTCTGCCCGGCGGCCACGTCGAGGGCTTCGCCGACACCTTCGCGGCTGCCTTCCGCGCCATCTACGCGGACATCGCGGAAGGGCGGCCCGCCGCCCGGCCGCCGTACGCGACCTTTGCCGATGGCCACGACGAGATGCTCGTGGGGGATGCCGTCCTCGAGAGCTCGCGCACGGGAAATTGGGTCCATGTGGCCCGGGA
Organism: uncultured Anaerolineaceae bacterium; assembly: GCA_964513505.1. Lineage (GTDB taxonomy): Bacteria > Chloroflexota > Limnocylindria > Limnocylindrales > CSP1-4 > JAFMJV01. The sequence goes on along the minus strand of CAZENL010000128.1, from coordinate 2,775 downwards.
CGGCGTGGACAGCGCACGCGATAATCCCACGATCATCGATAATCGCTCAGAGTTGGAGGCTCTGAAGAGATGAAGCTCGGCTTCCTGACTGCTCCATTCCCGGGCACGCCGCTGATGGAAGTGGCTGACTGGGCCGCCGCCACCGGCTTCGAGGTACTGGAGATCGCGTGCTGGCCGCAGACCAGCGGCGCCACCCGCCGGTACGCCGGGACCAGCCATATCGACGTGGCCAATCTCTCGGCGTCGCAGGCGACGGAGATCGTGGGCGAACTCCAGGCCAAGGGACTCTCCATCTCTGGGCTCGGCTTCTATCCCAACCCGCTGCATCCGGACCCGGCCCACCGCGAGCAGGTCATCGGCCACCTGAAGCACGTCATCACCGCCGCGGAAAAGATGAACGTGCCGCTGGTCAACACGTTCATGGGCGGCGACGGAGCGAAGAACCAGGACCAGAACTGGGAAGAGGCGCAGCGCGTGTGGCCGGAGATCGTGGCCTTCGCCAACGACCACGGCCGCAAGATCACGCTCGAGAACTGCCCCATGCTGTTCTCGTACGACGAGTGGCCGGGCGGCCACAACATCGCCACCAGCCCGCGCATGTGGCGCCGCATCCTGGAGCTGTGGGCCGGCACGATCGGGCTCAACTTCGACCCGAGCCACCTGATCCTGCAGATGATCGACACGCGCCGGTTCCTGAAGGAATTCGGCCCGCACGTCCTCCATTTCCAGGCCAAGGACCTGATGATCGACCGCGACGGCCTCTACGAGCGCGGCATCTTCTCGATGGGCATCGGCTGGCAGATCCCGCGCATCCCGGGCCTGGGCGAGGTCGACTGGTCGGCCGTGTTCTCCGAGCTCTACCGCGCCGGCTTCGAAGGCGACTGCATCATCGAGCACGAGGACCGCCGCTTCGAAGGCACCGACGAGAAGGTCAAGCAGGGCTTCCTCATCGCGCGGGACGTCCTGCGCCCGTACTGCAAGTAGCCCTGACAGGAGTTCCCATGGTATTCACCGTCGACAACCTGACCGAGCACGACATCGCCAAGACCATCGACCACTCGCTGCTGCGACCGGAACTCGATGACGCGTTCGTCGAGGCCGGCTGCCGCCTGGCGGCCAAGTACGACGTCGCGTCCGTCTGCGTGCGGCCGGCCGATGTCCGGCGCGCCAAGGCCTTCCTCGAGGGGACCGACGTGGCCGTCGGGACCACGATCGGCTTTCCCCACGGCAACCACGCCACGGAGGTGAAGGTCTTCGAGGCCAAGCGCGCGCTGGCGGACGGCGCGACCGAGCTGGACATGGTGCTCCAGATCGGCGCGCTCAAGTCGGGCCGCGACGCCGACGTCGAAGCCGACATCCGCGCCGTGACGGAGGTGGCCCATCAGGCCGGGGCGATCGTGAAGGTGATCTTCGAGAACGCCTACCTGACCGACGACGAGAAGATCCGGGCGTGCCATCTGACAGAGTCCGCCGGGGCCGACTTCGTCAAGACCAGCACCGGTTTCGCGCCGAGCGGCGCCACGCATGACGACCTGCGCCTGATGCGCGCGAATACCTCGAGCCACATGCGTGTCAAGGCCGCCGGCGGCGTGCGCACCCTGGATGCGCTCATCGCGGTCATGAACCTTGGCGTGACGCGCGTCGGCGCGACGGCGACCGAGACGATCATCGAGGACTTCCGCGCCCGCAAGGCCGGCAAGACGCCCGTTGGGGCAGTTGCCGCGGACGGGTCCTACTGATGGGCATGCCCGCATGAGCCTGCCGGTGTCCGCCGCCTCCACCTGGCTGCGCAAGGCCGTGGCGCTCCTCGAGCGCCTGGACGAGACGCAGGCCGACGGCATCGAGACGGCGAGCCAGTGGTGCGCCGATGCGATCGCCAACGACGGCCTGGTCCACCTGTTCGGCGCGGGGCATTCGCGGATCCCGGTCGAGGAGATGTTCCCGCGATACGGCTCCTACCCGGGCTTCAACCCCATCGTGGAACTGTCCGTGACCTTCCACACGCAGGTGGTCGGGGCCAACGGCCAGCGCCAGGCGATGTTCATCGAGCGGGTCCCCGGGTTGGCCGAAGTGATCCTCTCCAACTTCGAGTTCGGCGCCCATGACGTGATGATGGTGTTCTCCGCGAGCGGCCTCAGCGCGCTCCCCGTGGAGATCGCGCGCGTGGCCAAGCGCCGCGGACTGCGCGTCATCGCGGTCACGTCCGTGGCCCAGTCGATGTCCGCCGAGCCGGATGCCGCTGCCGGTGCGCGCCTGCTGGACGTCGCGGACCTGGTGCTCGATGTGTGCACGCCGCCCGCGGACGCGATGGTGACCATCGACTCACTCGATACGCCCGTTGGGCCCGGGTCCACCATCGGCGCGGTCGCCATCGTGAACGCCATCAAGGTGCGCACCGCAGAACTGCTGGTGGCGCAGGGCGCCATGCCCCCCGTTATCACCCGCGCGACCGTCGTTGGCGCCGCGCGTTCCAAAGCCCTGTTTGAGGCTGCATATCGCGAGCATGCGCGGCGTCTCGCCCGCGTGATCGACCAACAAGGAGGTGGGACAGCATTCAAAGAGCCCCTCGCTTCCACGTCGTGATGTCCCGGCCGGCGAGCCACCTGGCATTGCCGGTCATCAATGGAGGAGCACAGTTCTCATGAGCAAACCCGGAATCGTGCGCGCGTTCGCGTTGGCAGCCACGGTCGTGGTCGCCGCGGCGGCGTGCAACAGTGGCTCCGCCACAACGGCGCCCACAGCAGTCCCGGCGACCGTCGCCCCGGCGACCGTCGC
>CAZENL010000127.1:0-7930 GCA_964513505.1 uncultured Anaerolineaceae bacterium | reverse complement strand
TCGGGCCGACCGTCAACCTGTTCGGCTACGACGTCCGGCTGCCGTTCGACCTGGCCCTCGCGGCGGTCGTGTCGATCACCGTGGCGCTGGTCCAGCGCTCGGTCATGCGGGCTCGCGCGTCGAGCCATTAGGGCAGCTCCGCGCCTCTGGACAGCCGCGCCTCTAAGACCGATGCGCTACCGTCCGGCGATGCCCGGCCACGTCGCCGCAACCACCGACCTCGACCCGCGCCTGCGTGCAGTCCGCACGGCAGACGTGAGAGTCACGGTCCTCCAGGGTGACTCTCCGCTTGCCGGCCATCACGTCGTCGTCGAGCAACGCAGCCATCGGTTCGGCTTTGGCTCCACGGGCATGGACCTGATCGGGCTGGCCAATGACGAGGGCACGGACCAGGAGCGCAGCACTGCCGAGGTCATCGGCGAGCGGTGGCTGGAGCTCTTCAACCTCGTGACGCTGCCGTTCTACTGGGCGCGCTTCGAGCCGGAACGCGGCCATCCGGACACGCAGCGAATCCAGGCGGCCGCCCGCTGGTTCGCGCAACGCAGCTGCCGCGTCAAAGGACATCCGCTGACGTGGCACACGCTGGCGCCGGAGTGGTTGCTGCCCTTGACCAACGCCGAGGTCCAGGCCGCGCTGACGGCGCGTATTCACCGCGACGTGAGCGACTTCGCCGGGCTCATCGACACCTGGGACGTGGTCAACGAGGCCGTGATCATGCCGGTCTTCGACCGCTACGACAACGCCATCACCCGCCTGTGCCGGCAGCTCGGCCGCGTCGAGACCGTCCGCCTGGCGTTCGACGCCGCCCGCGCAACCAACCCCGACGCGACGCTGCTGCTCAACGACTTCGATGTCTCCGTGGACTACGAGCACCTGGTCGAGGCCTGCCTGGACGCCGGCGTCCAGATCGACGTGCTGGGCATCCAGTCGCATATGCACCAGGGCTATTGGGGCGAGGAGAAGACGCTTGACGTGCTCGAGCGCTTCTCACGATTCGGACTGCCCATCCACTTCACCGAGAGCACGCTGGTGTCCGGCAAGCTCATGCCGCCGGAGATCGAGGACCTCAACGACTACCAGGTCGCCGACTGGCCCAGCACGCCCGAAGGAGAGGCTCGGCAGGCGGACGAGGCCGTCCGCCACTACACCACGCTCCTCGCGGATCCGGCCGTGGAGGCGATCACCTGGTGGGGATTGCCGGACGGCGGCTGGCTCAACGCCCCGTCCGGCTTGGTCCGCGCCGATGGCTCGCCGAAACCCGCGTATGACGCACTGCACGCGTTGATCAAGGGAGCGTGGTGGCTGCCGCCGACACCGATGACCACCGACGCGGACGGACGACTGCGCGTCAGCGGATGGCTCGGCGACTACGAGGTCACCATCGGCGGCCGAACGGTTGGCTTCTCCATCGACCGAGCCGTCGCATCCGTGGTCGTGCGATTGGATGCCTGAGCCTGGGTCCGATCCGGTAGGGTTGGAGCGTGACTGACCTGAGCGTCCGGCCGCTCCGCGAGGGCGAGCTGCGTGTCTACCTGACGGCCGTCTCGCGCGCCTTCGGCGAGCCGCTGGCCGAGGACGAATTTGCGTCCAACCAGCGCATCTTCGAGCCGGAGCGCACGTACGTTGCGACCGAGGAGGACGCCGTCGTCGGCGGCGGTTCGTCGTTCAGCTTCCAGTTGACCGTACCCGGCGGAGCCACGGTCGGCGCGGCCGGCATCACCGCGGTCGGGACCATGCCCACCCACCGGCGGCGCGGCGCCCTGCGCCTGGTCATGCGCGAGCTGCTGCAGGACGCGCAACGCCACAGCGACCCGGTGGCCATCCTATGGGCGTCCCAGGGCTCCATCTACCAACGTTTCGGGTTTGGCATCGGCACCATGCGCGCTGAGTTCGACATCCTTCAAGCACGCGCCGCGTTCCGCACGGAGATCCCGATGGAGGGCTCGACGCGGTTGATCGAGCTCGCCGAGGCCGCTCGACTGTTCCCACTGGTCTACGACCAGGTGCGCGCCCAGAGGCCCGGCTTCGTCTCGCGCTCCCCGACCTGGTGGAACTCGGAGATCTTTTCCGATCCCGAGCGCTGGCGGCAGGGCGCCGGGCCCAAGACGTGGCTGGTGTACGAAGCCGACGGGCATCCCGAGGGCTACCTGATCTACCGCGTCAAGAACGAGTGGGAGGCCGGGGCACCACGAAGCGTGCTGATGGCGCGCGAACTGATCGCTGCCACGCCGCGCGCCCAGCGTGAGCTGTGGCGCTTCTGCTTCTCGCACGACCTGATCCACACCGTGCGCGCCAACGACCAGCCGGTGGACAACCCGCTGAAGTTGATGCTGCTGGAGCCGGGCCTGCTGCGGTTCATGCTCGCCGGGCAGCTGTGGCTGCGGATCGTTGACGTAGCCGCGGCGCTGGGTGCCCGGAGCTACGCCGCCGCGGATCACGTGGTGCTGGAGATCACCGACACGTTCGTGCCGGAGTTGGCGGGACGCTGGCTGCTGGACACGACCGGGGATGCGCCGCGCGTCGAGCGAACGGAGGACGCCGCCGGCCTGGCGCTCGACGTGACCGACCTGGCGAGCCTCTACCTGGGAGCCTTCAGCACGGCCGAGCTCGCGGCGGCCGGGCGCACCACCGAACTGACCGCGGGCATCCGCGCCCGCGTCGACGCCATGTTCCGGACCGAGCAGAAACCCTGGTGCTCGACCGGCTTCTGAGCTGAATCCATCGCGGTCGCAGATGCGTCCGTTTGCACCGCCGGTTTCGGGTCCACTCGGCTCTTGCCTCGTGCCACGTGCCACGGCCTACTCATGGGTTGGGGCTATCCACCCGCCCTTGATGCCGGGCATCGGCCCCGCGATGGTCCCGCAGGGGACCAGGAGGCAGGACAGCGTGGCGATTGGTGCCAAAGAGTTCACCTATGCGCCGCCCGGTGTGGCGGGCAGCCCGGTGCCACTCAAGGAGCGCTACGACAACTTCATCGGAGGCAAATGGGTCGCTCCCGTCAAGGGCGGATTCGCCGTCGACCGCTCGCCGGCGACCGGCCAACCGTTCACGGAGGTGCCCCAGTCCACCCCGGAGGACGTGGAGCTGGCCCTCGATGCTGCGCACGCGGCAAAGACCGCCTGGGGCGAGACCTCAATCGCTGAGCGCGCACGCGTGCTGAACGCGATCGCCGACGCGATCGACGCCAACAAGGAGATGCTCGCGGTCGCGGAGAGCTGGGACAACGGCAAGCCCGTCAGGGAGACGCTCGCTGCGGACATTCCGCTGGCGTCCGACCACTTCCGCTACTTCGCCGGCGTCATCCGCGCCGAAGAGGGCACCATCTCCGAGCTGGACAAGGACACCGTCGCGTACCACTTCCGAGAGCCACTCGGCGTGGTCGGCCAGATCATCCCGTTCAACTTCCCGATCCTGATGGCGGCCTGGAAGATCGCTCCGGCGCTCGCCGGCGGCAACTGCACGGTGGTCAAGCCCGCCAGCCCGACCCCGTGGTCCATCCTCAAGCTCATGGAAGTCCTGGAAGGCGTCGTCCCGCCGGGCGTCATCAACGTGGTCAACGGACCCGGCGCCGAAGTGGGCATGGCCCTCGCGTCGAGCAAGCGCATTGCCAAGGTGGCCTTCACCGGCGAGACCACGACCGGCCGCCTGATCATGCAGTACGCGGCCCAGAACATCATCCCGTCCACCACCGAGCTGGGCGGCAAGTCACCCAACATCTTCTTCGACGACGTGCTGGCCGCGGACGACGCGTTCCTGGACAAGGCCATCGAAGGGTTGGTGCTGTACGCCTTCAACAAGGGCGAGGTCTGCACCTGCCCGTCACGAGCGCTGATCCAGGAGTCGATCTACGACCGCTTCATGAAGCGCTGCCTCGAGCGCATCGCGGCCATCAAGCAGGGACATCCGCTGGACCTGCATACACAGATGGGCGCGCAGGTCTCGACCGCACAGCTGGAGAAGATCACCAACTACGTCGAGATCGGCAAGGCCGAGGGCGCCGAGCTGCTCATCGGCGGCAAGCGGCCGGAGATGCCGGGCGAGCTGAAGGAGGGCTACTTCTTCGAGCCGACCGTCTTCAAGGGCCACAACAAGATGCGCATCTTCCAGGAGGAGATCTTCGGACCCGTCCTGGCGGTGACCACCTTCAAGGACGAGGCCGAGGCGCTCGAGATCGCCAACGACACCATGTATGGCCTGGGCGCCGGGGTCTGGACCCGCGACGGCGCTCGCGCATACCGCATGGGCCGCGGCATCAAGGCCGGCCGTGTCTGGACAAACTGCTATCACCTGTACCCGGCGGGCGCCGCGTTCGGTGGGTACAAGTCATCCGGCGTCGGGCGTGAGACCCACAAGATGATGCTCGACCACTACACCCAGACCAAGAACATCCTGGTCAGCTACGACCCGAAGCCGCTCGGCTTCTTCTAGAAGCATGGCCGGCGGAGAGCCTCGCGTTCGCGCCACCGGGGAGGCACTCGCACTGATCGAGCGCCTCACCGCGCGTCACGGACCGCTGGTGTTCCTCCAGTCGGCCGGCTGTTGCGATGGAAGCTCGCCCCTGTGTTTGCGCAGGGGCGAGCTGGCCCTGGGTCCTGGCGATCTCTATCTCGGCGAGATCGGCGGCGCGGCCTTCTACGTGGACGCGGAGGTCTACGAGCGCTGGAACCGCCCCGAGCTGGTCATCGGCGTATCGCCCGAGGCCACCGATTCCTTCTCGCTCGAGGGCCTTGAGGGCGTTCACTTCGTATCGCTGCCACCTGGTTCTGCGCCCGTCGCCACCGGCATGCCCGCCGCGGCCCAATCGCTGAACGAGCCCGCGTAGAGGATCGGGTCCGGCAGTCCCCCGACGCGCATCGCCAGCGCGTTGTGCGCCGCGGTCACGCCACTCCCGCACGAGGTCACCACGCCCGGGCCGGCCGCGCCGAGCGCCATGAACCGTGACGCGAGGTCGGCCGCCGGAAGCAACCGGCCGTGCGGACCCAGGTTTCCGGCCGTCGGCGCGCTGATGGCGGTGGGGATGTGGCCGGGGACCTTGTCGACCGGCTCGACTTCTCCGCGGTAGCGCTCGCCGGCTCGAGCGTCCAGGAGCGTCACGCTGCCGAGCCGGGACGCCAGCGCCTGGCGGTCGATCGTCCTGGTCCATCGGTCGCCCAGCTTCATCTCGGCGGGCGCCGGCGCTGGGACATCGGTGGTCACGGGCAGGCCGAGCGCGATCCAGGCCGGGATGCCGCCGTCCAGCACCTGGACCCGCAGATGGCCAAGGTCGTCCAGCATCCACCAGAGTCGGGCCGCGATCGTGCCACCCGCGTCGTCGTACGCCACGATCCGGTCGTCCGTGCCAAAGCCGAGCGCCCCCATCCGGGCGGCAAACGCGGGAGGATCGGGGAGGGGATGCCGGCCGCCGACAGGGTATCGGCCCGGCGCGACGGTGGCCAGATCCGTATCCAGGTCCACGAAGACGGCACTCGGAATGTGCCCGGCGCGGAAGGCATCGCGGCCACGTTCGGGCTGGTTCAGCGTCCAGCGCACGTCGGCGATGCGCAGCGTCGGATCGCCGAGCAGCGAGGCGAGTTCTTCCGGGCTGATCAGCGGACCCAGTCGGGTGTTCATGCGGCCGAGTATGCCGCGAACGGATTGACACGTGAACCTCACTCCGGCACGCTGCGCCGACACTGCCCGGTGTTCCGCCCATGGACCCGAGGCCCAGCCGGGGGAGGCCCACATCCATGGACCGAGTGATTCGATGAGCGCGCCGCGTTCCGTGCGACTCCGGCTGGTCCCGGTATTGGCCGTCCTTGTGCTGCTCACGGGTTGCAGTTCCACCAACCCGACGCCGTCCATTGCCCTGCCGGCAACCACGGTTCCCGCCACCGGGCAACCCACGACGATCGCGACCGCCGAAACCACGGCCGAGCCGACCGTCACGGGCACTCCGGAGCCAGCGACGGCCCCACCGGTCCAGACCCCCGAGTCGACGCCGCAGGTGACGCCGGCACCGACTCCTTCGCCGACCGCTGCGCCGACTGCGACTCCCGCGCCCAGCGCAAGCCCTGAGCCCAGCGCAAGCCCCGCGCCAAGTGCATCGCCGGAGCCCAGCGCAACCCCGGAGCCCACTCCGACGCCGACGCCCGCGGCCGGCTTCACGAAGGCCGATCGGCTCGGCCACGATCGCGGCGCGGCCGTGGCCGTGCTGCTCGATGACGGCCGCGTGCTCATCGCGGGTGGCTGGGACGGCTCCACCGACCAGAGCACGGCCGAGATCTACGACCCGGCCTCGGGCGCGTTCTCGGGGACCGCGTCCATGGTCGATCGGCGCTATTTCGGCATCGGCGTGCTCCTCAACGATGGCCGCGTGCTGGTGGCCGGTGGCTGGACCGGCACGCGGGACACCGATTCCGCCGAGCTCTACGACCCAGCCAAGGACGCGTTCGGTACCACGGGCAGCCTGCACGAGGGACGCGGCGAAGCGGCGGCCACGCTCCTCCCGGATGGCCGCGTGCTGGTCGCCGGCGGCCTGGACGGCAACACGGTCCTGTCCAGCGCGGAGATCTACGACCCCGCGACCGGGTCGTTCAAGAAGACCGCTTCGATGGCACACCGCCGCTATGCCGCCACGGCCACCCTGCTCCAGGACGGGACGGTGCTGGTCACCGGCGGCTATGACGGGAACCAGGATCTTGCCTCGGCCGAGATCTACGACCCGTCCGCGGGCACGTGGCGTGACGCCGGCAGCATGTCCGACCGGAGAGGGGAGCACACCGCCACGCTGCTGCCCGACGGCACGGTCCTGATCGCCGGTGGCCTGGACGGCAACCGGTCCCAGGCCAGCGCGGACATCTACGACCCGGCGACGGGCGCCTTCACGCCGACCAGGGCCATGTCCAGCAAGCGCTGGTGGCACACGGCCACGCTCCTGACGGACGGAACCGTGCTGGTCTGTGGCGGCTGGGACGGCTCCAGGGACGTGAAGAGCTGCGACCTGTACGACCCGGCGACGCGCCGCTTCACGCCAACGGACTCCATGTCCGCGGGTCGCGGTGGCGCAACGGCCACACGACTCCAGGACGGCAGCGTGCTGATTGCCGGTGGCTGGACCGGCAACAACCCGCTCCGCTCAGCGGACCTCTACCACTGAGGGCGGACCCTCAGAGCAGGTCCGCCACCACGTCCGTCGTGGCGCCCAGGACCAGGTGGCCGAGCAGGCCCCGCAGGTGCGTCTCGGTCGGATACGCGTCGGGTGAGCCCGCGAAACCCAGCTTCCAGTTGAGCCACTCGTCGTTGACCAGGAAGAGCAGCCCGCCGTAGAGCAGGCCGTTGGCGGCATCGACGCCGGGAAGGCGCTCCCGTGCGAAGACGTAGAGCGCGCCGGGCACGGCCCCCAGGGCGTAGTGCATCCAGCGCTCCACGAGCGCGCGCTGGCTCTTGTCCAGCTCGAAGCCGGCCGTCTCCTCGACGCGCTGGACCATCAACTCCACGCTGGTCTTGCCGTCGGGGCGGGCGGCCTTCTCGCGATCCGCGACGCGCTTTGGCTGGTGCAGCAGCAGGGCCGTGGTGACCAGGTCCATCAACCAGGTGCCGACGATCCCCGCGACGGCTCCGCGAATGAGATCCCGAAGCATGTGTCGCTCTCCCGTGCGTTGGTGCTGCCCACGATGATGCGCGCCAAGGCGGCCGGCCGTCAGTCAAGGATGCCGCCGAGCGCTTGCAGGCCGGTTGCATTCCGCGGGACGCGCGCCAAGCGGGCCGTCCCGAGCCGGTCAGCCGGGCTGGATGCCCACCGCGGGCCGGACCCGCTCCTGCTCGGCAGCCTGGAACAAGGCGCGCGGCTGCCAACCGAACAACCCGGCAAGCAGCACGGCCGGCAACTGCCGGATGGTGGCGTTGTACTGGTAGACCTGCTCGTTGAACAGTTCGCGGCGGCCGGCGATCA
>CAZENL010000126.1:0-7963 GCA_964513505.1 uncultured Anaerolineaceae bacterium | reverse complement strand
CGGTGAGGTTCTTCTCCAGCTGGGCAAGCGGGTCCGCATCCAGGTCGACGTAGCGCGCGCTGACCCCCAGGTCGCGCATGACGCGCTCGAAATAGCGGAACGTGCCGCCGTACACGTCGTCGCTGACGACCACCTCTTCCCCGGAATGGGCCAGGGCGGCGATGGTCGCCGTGGTCGCCGACCCGCTGGCGAAGGCAAGTCCGTGTTGCGCGCCCTCGAGCGCGGCGATCGCCCGCTCCAGCCGCGCTCGGGTCGGGTTGCCGCTGCGGGCGTATTCCCAGCCGCCGCGCGGTGAGCCGACGGCGTCCTGGCGGAACGTGCTGGTCTGGTAGATCGGCGGCGACACGGCGCCGGTCAACTCGTCCGGCTCCTGGCCGGCATGGACTGCCAGCGTCGCCGGTCCCCAGTTCGGATCCGTTCCGTGGTGCCCGCCGGGTTCCAGGTCTCGTTCGGGCGGCGGGCTATCTGTCATGCCACCGAGAATAGCCGCCGCGTGCGACCTGTGGACAAGTCGCGGCAGTCCAGCGCGATAGCCGCCCAAACGCGCATCGGCGAGGCTCGGCCCTAGAATCGGTCGCCGACCTGCGCATGGCGGTCGCGACGGCCAGCATCGAGCACTCAGAGGAGCCCACCAACTCATGTCGCATCCCCTCGTCACCGTCATCGGCGCCGGCAACGTTGGTGCCACGACCGCCCAGCGCATCGCGGAAACGGCCCTCGCCGACGTGATGCTGGTGGACATCGTGGAGGGGCTGCCACAGGGCAAGGCGCTGGACCTGGCTGAGGCCGCACCGGTGATGGGCCACGACATGAAGATCCGCGGCACCAACGACTACGCGGACACCGCCGGTTCGGACGTGATCGTGGTGACCAGCGGCCTCGCCCGCCAGCCGGGCATGAGCCGCGACGACCTGATGGCCAAGAACGCGGGCATCGTCCGCGCGGTGGTCAAGTCGGCCGTGGCCCACTCCCCGGACGCGATCCTGATCGTGGTCACGAATCCCCTCGACGCCATGTGCCACGTTGCCCTGGAGGCCAGCGGCTTTCCGCCCGAACGTGTCATCGGCATGGCCGGGATCCTGGACACGGCCCGTTTCCGCGCGTTCATCTCCGAGGAGCTCGGTGTCTCCGTCGCGGAGACCCGTGCCTTCGTGCTGGGCGGCCACGGCGACACCATGGTCCCGCTGCCGCGCTACTCGACCGTCGCCGGCGTCCCGCTGCCGGAGCTGATCGCCGCGGACCGGGTGGCGGCCATCGTCGACCGGACGCGCAACGGCGGCGCGGAGATCGTGGCGCTGCTCAAGACCGGCAGCGCGTTCTACGCACCGGCAGCGGCCGTGTGGCAGATGGTGGACGCGATCCTCGGCGACCGGAAGCGGATCGTCCCGTGTGCCGCCTATCTCACGGGCCAGTACGGCGTGCATGGCCTGTTCATGGGCGTGCCGGTCAAGCTCGGCCGCGCCGGCATCGAGGAGATCATCGAGATCCAGCTGCATGACGACGAGAAGGCCGCCTTCGACGCCAGCGCCCAGGCCGTCCAGGTGCTGGTCGACACGATGGCGTCGCAGGCAGCCCAGGCCAAGGCCGGCTGAGCCGCGATCGTCGCCAGGCCACGTACCGCAGCCCCGCCTCGGCCGCCTGAATGCCGATCGTCACGATCGCTCGGACGTTCGGGGCGGGCGGGAGCCCGATCGGGCTGATCCTCGCCAAGCGCATGGGCGCCGAGTTCGTCGATCGCAAGATCGTGGCCGAGGTCGCCCAACGTTCCGGTATCAGCGAGGCGGAAGCCAGCGGTTACGACGAGCAGGTCCGCAGCGTCTGGCAGCGCGTCGCGGCCGCGCTCACAGCGGGTCGCACGGAGCTGGCCATCCCGCTGCCGCCGACCGATGAGCTGGATCCCGGGATGGGCGTCGAGGAGCGCCTGGCGTACCTGACCAGGGCCGTCATCGAGGAGGAGGCGGCGCGTGGCAATGCCGTCATCGTCGGCCGCGGCGGCGCCTTCATCCTGCGCGATCACCCAGACACCCTGCACGTGCAGATCCAGGCCCCCATCGAGACGCGCATCCGCTACCTCCAGTCGCAGGCCGAGGAACTCCCCGATGGCACACGTCCGGACGACGCCTCCCTGCGCCAGCTGTGCGCCGCGGTGGACGCACGTCGCGCGGACTACGTGCGGCGCCTGTTCGGCGTCAACTGGCTGGACTCGGCCCACTACGACCTGATCCTCGACACGGGGACGTTCAGCTTCGAGGCTGCGGCCGACCTGATCGAACTGGCGCTCCAGCGCCGGCACGCTCCGGAGGCCACTCCGGCTCCAAGAGTCGAACAACCAGGCACCAACCCGGCGACCTCGCCGTGACCATGCCGTTGGCAGCGCCGACGCGGCTGCCACAGGGCTTCCGGTCGCTCCGGCATCGCAACTTCCGGCTGTTCTGGACCGGCCAGCTCATCTCGCTGGTGGGCACCTGGATGCAGGCCGTGGCGCAAGGCTGGCTGCTGGTCCAGCTGACCAACGCCGACCCGATCGCACTCGGCCTGCTGGCAGTGGCCCAATTCCTGCCCGTGCTCATCCTGGGGCTGTTCGGCGGCGTGCTGGCGGACGCGCTTCCAAAGCGTGCCGGCCTCGTGGTGACGCAGGCGGCGGCAGGCGTCCTGGCGCTCATCCTGGGGCTGCTGGTGGTGACCAACACGGTGCAGGTCTGGCACGTGTTCGTGCTGGCGGTCCTGCTGGGCATCGTGAACGCGTTCGACATGCCAATCCGCCAGTCCTTCGTCGTCGAGATGGTGGGTCGCGAGGATGTCGCCAACGCGGTCGCGCTGAACAGCGCCGTCTTCAATGGGACGCGCATCGTCGGGCCCGCCATCGCCGGGATCCTGATCGCAACGGTGGGCCTGGCGGCCTGCTTCCTGCTCAACGCCGTGAGCTACATAGCCGTGATCGTCGGCCTCTTGATGATGCGCACCGGGGACCTGCGCCTGCCGCCCAAGTCCGCCCTGGAGCGCAACGTGCGATCCGTCGTTGGCCAGCTCGCTGAAGGCCTTCGCTACGTCCGCAACACACCGGAAACCTTCCTGGCCATCAGCATCGTCGGCGTCGTCTCCACGGTGGCGCTCAACTTCCAGGTGCTGCTGCCACTCCTCGCGGACAAGGTGCTCGGCGGCGGCGCGGCCACGTATGGCTTCCTGTCGTCAGCCGCGGGAATCGGATCCCTGGCGGGGGCGCTTGCGCTCGCGTTCTCGGGAAAGGTGACGTTCCAGCGGCTCCTGGTGGGAGCGCTTGCCGTGGGCCTGGCCATGGTGGGCCTCGGCATCTCCCGATGGCTTCCGTTGAGCCTGGTGATGATGGCCGTCTGCGGCTGGGGCCTGATCTCCATGGCGGCCACGACCAACACCATGATCCAGCTCAACACGCCGGATCACCTGCGGGGCCGCGTGGTCAGCGTCTACACCACCGTGTTCGCCGGCTCGACGCCGGTCGGCGGCCTTTTCTCCGGCGGGCTCGCGGCCACGGCGGGCACGCCCGCGGCGTTCCTGGTGGCGGGTGTCCTGTCGATCCTGACCGTCGGCGTGGCCGCCTATTTCCGGTTGCAACAGGGGCCGGAACGCGGCGCGGGCCCGACTGCATCAGGGCCGACATCGGTCACTGAAGCACTGGCTTCGACACCGGGCGGTCCGGTGCGGCGCCCGCCAGATCCCGCAGCCGCCGACGGAAGGCGGCCGCTCGGATGAGCCTCATCCCCGCGGCCGCGAACCTGGATTTCGATCCATGGCTCCGCCTGGGGGCGATCGTCCTGCGCTGGGAGGCACTGGCACTCGCGCTGGTCATCCTGGTCTGCCTGCTGCTCTTCGGTTGGTCCGTCCGGCGGACGATCCACGGGGTGCGCACCGATGACGTGGTTTTCGTGGTGCTCGCCGCGCTCCCAGGGGCGGTCGTCGGCGGCCGGCTGGTGCACGGGCTGGACTTCCTTTCCGCGTACTCGGCGGATCCCACCGCGTTGCTGGACCTGGGCCGGGGATCGCTGTCACTGGTCGGTGCCGTCGCGGGCGGGGTGCTCTCCGGCGCGTATGTCTGCCGGCTCCTGGGCTACGCACCCGGGCTGTGGCTGGATGCGGCGGCCGAGTCCCTGTTGCTGGCGATCGGCCTTGGCAAGCTGTCCATGGCCCTCGGCGGAGCCGGTCAGGGCGCGCCGGATTCGGGAGCCTTTGCGACGGCGTACCTCGGAGACGGTTGGGTGAGTGCGAACGCGGCCGTGCCCGCCTATGCCTCCCAGGTCTACGAGGGACTCTGGGTGCTCCTGGGCGCGAGCCTGCTGCTCCTGCTCACGCACGCGGCGGCGGAGCGCTGGCCAGGCAGCGGCCGGAGGTTCCTGGCGGCCATGTGCTGGTGGCTCTCGGGGCGGCTGCTGATCGGCTTCACCTGGCGCGACGACCGGGCGATTGGCCCATTCAATGCCGAACAACTGGCCACGGCCGCGCTGCTGTTGTTCGCGGTGGCCACGCTGCCGCTCGTCTCCGCGGTTCGCTCCCGGCGCAGTGGCGCCGCGACACCCGCGACGACCGAGCCACCCGCGACACCCGAGCCGCTCGCAGCAGAGAGCGCAGCGACGCCGCCGGCTCCCGGCCCCTGAGCGCACGGGGCTGGGATACTACGCGCTTGCGTCACGGTGAACGGCGTGCCGCCCACCAGAGGAACAAGCGATGACACAACTGCTGGGAACAGAAGCCGCGGCACCCGAAGCCACCGCTGAGCGCGTGCACCACTGGATTGCGGGCGAGTCGTACGCCGGCCAGTCGGGTCGCCGCGGTCCCGTCTACGACCCCGCCACCGGGCGCGTGGCACGCCAGGTGGACTTCGCGTCGGTCGAGGAGGTGGACCGCGCGGTGGCGGCCGCCAAGGCGGCGTTTCCCGCATGGCGCGCGACGTCTCTTTCCAGGCGGACGGAGATCCTCTTCCGCATCCGCAACCTGGTCGACCAGCACCGCCACGAGCTGGCCGCGTTCCTCACCTCGGAGCACGGCAAGGTTCCGTCGGATGCGCTGGGCGAGATCGCCCGCGGCCTGGAGAACCTGGAATTCGCGACCGGCGTCCCGGCACTGCTCAAGGGCACGTACAGCGAGCAGGTCTCCACAGGTGTTGACGTCTACCAGCTGCGCCAGCCGCTGGGCGTCGTGGCCGGGATCACGCCGTTCAACTTCCCGGCCATGGTGCCCATGTGGATGTTCGCCAACGCCATCGCCTGCGGCAACACCTTCGTGCTCAAGCCGTCGGAGAAGGACCCCTCGGCGTCGATCTACATGGCCGAGCTGCTGGCGGAGGCCGGCGTCCCACATGGCGTCTTCAGCGTGATCCAGGGCGACAAGGTCGCCGTCGACCGGATCCTGGAACACCCGGACATCAAGGCCGTCTCGTTCGTCGGCTCCACGCCGATCGCGCGCTACATCTACGAGACCGGCACCCGCAACGGCAAGCGTGTCCAGGCGCTCGGCGGCGCCAAGAACCACATGGTGGTGCTGCCGGACGCCGAACTGGACATGGCCGCCGACGCGGCGGTCTCCGCGGCCTACGGCTCGACGGGCGAGCGCTGCATGGCCATCTCGGTGGTCGTGGCCGTGGGGGACATCGCCGATCCGCTGGTCGCGGCCATCAAGGAGCGCCTGCCCAGGATCCACGTCGGGCCCGGCACGGATCCGAACGCGCAGATGGGGCCGCTGGTGACCCGCGAGCACCGCGACAAGGTGGCCTCGTACCTGGAAAAGGGCGAGCAGCAGGGCGCCACGCTGGTCACCGACGGGCGAGAGCACGAGCTCTATGACAAGACCGAGGGCGGTTTCTTCCTGGGCCCGTCGCTGATCGACAAGGTCACGCCGGACATGGACTCGTACCGCAACGAGATCTTCGGCCCCGTGCTGGAAGTCGTGCGCGTGTCCACCTACACGGACGCGGTGAACCTCGTGAACGACAACCCGTACGGCAATGGCACGGCCATCTTCACGCGCGACGGCGGGGCCGCTCGCCAGTTCCAGTTCGAGGTGGAGGCGGGCATGGTGGGGGTCAACGTGCCCGTCCCGGTGCCGGTGGCCTATTACTCGTTCGGTGGCTGGAAGGCGTCGCTCTTCGGCGACCTCCACATGTACGGCCCGGAGGGCGTGCAGTTCTACACGCGCTCCAAGGTGGTCACGTCACGCTGGCCGGATCCCGGCACCAGCAAGGTGGACCTGGGCTTCCCGCGAACGCGCTAGCGCTGGCAGGCGCCCGCGTCCCGCACCCAGGGTGGCCGTCAGTTCCGACGTCGTGCCCTGGCCTCTGGCCAGGGAAAGCTGTCCTGCACCGGCCGGATGAGAAACCTGGTCACGATCCGGCCGCCGTGCCGCACCAGGATCTGGGTAGCCTCCGGCAGGTCTCGGCGGGGGATCCGGACGGCCACGATCTGCCGACCGTCCGAGCGGCGGCCCACCGCACCAAGGGGCGCCTGATTCACGGAGCCTGGATCGATTTCCAGTTGCTCGATGAGTTCCAGACGCGCGGCTCGCGCGGCCGTGACCGACGTGAACGCGGCTCCCACAACCATCATGCAGGCCATGCTGGCGGCGACCGACCCACTGCGAGGCGCACGGGGGCCGTTTCCCGTGACAGGGGTGTGTCAAAGCCCCGACGGGTGCGTGGACCCGTCCCGTAGCATCTAGTGGTGAGCACGCTCCATCGAAAGCGGCTTCCGGCGCTCATGGCAGGCGAGAGCGAACGCTTTGCCACCCAGCATCCGCGCTCGGCAGCGGCGTGGCGGCGGGCGCGGCGCTCGTTGCCGGGCGGCGTGCCCATGCTCTGGATGACCAAGTGGGCAAGCCCGTTTCCGCCGTTCGTGGAGCGCGCCAGCGGCGCCCACTTCTGGTGCCTGGACGGCCACGACTACGTGGATTTCTGTCTCGGCGACACGGGTGCCATGACCGGGCACGGGCCTGCCGCCACGCTCGCCGCGCTCGAGCGCCAGTTGCCCAACGGGATCACGCACATGCTCCCGACCGAGGACGCGGCGGCGGCCGGTGAGGCCCTCCGGGGCCGCTTCGGGCTGCCGTTCTGGCAATTCACGCTCTCCGCGACGGACGCGAATCGGCATGCCATCCGCCTGGCGCGCCAGATCACGGGCCGGCCGCTGATCCTGGTGCACAACGGCTGCTACCACGGCAGCGTGGACGAGACGTTCGCGAGCCTGGACGACGGCGCGGTGGTGCCGCGGCGCGGCAACCTCGGCCCGCCCGTGGATCCCGCGGAGACCACGCGCGTCGTCGAGATCAACGACGTGGACGCGCTCGAGCGGGCCCTGCGCGACGAGCGGGTGGCCGCCGTCCTCATCGAGCCTGCGCTGACGAATATCGGGATCGTGCTTCCCGACCCCGGCTACCTCGACGCGGTCCGCCGGCTCACCCAGGAGACCGGTACGCTCCTCATCATCGACGAGACCCACACCCTGTGTGCCGGACCCGGCGGGTACACGCGGGAGCACTCGCTCAAGCCGGACTTCCTGGTGGTCGGCAAGGCCATTGGCGGCGGTATTCCGGTCGGTGCCTACGGGTTCACGGCGGACGTGGCCAGGCTGATCCACGAGAACACCGAGCTCGAGGACGTGGACGTCGGCGGGGTCGGAGGGACGCTGGCGGGGTACGCGCTGGGTATGGCCGCGATCCATGCGACCCTTGCCGAGGTGCTCACCGAGAAGGCATATGCGCGGATGGTTCCGCTGGCCGAACGCTGGGCGGCGGGCGTGGAAGATGCGCTCGCCGAGCGTGACGTCCCGTGGCACGTGACGCGTCTCGGCTGCCGCGCGGAGTACCACTTCCTGAAGGAGGCGCCACGCAACGGGGGAGAGGCGGCGGCCGCGGCGGACTTCGAGCTGGAGCGCTTCCTGCACCTCTTCGCGCTCAACCGCCGCGTGCTGCTGACGCCGTTCCACAACATGGCGCTCATGTC
>CAZENL010000125.1:0-8069 GCA_964513505.1 uncultured Anaerolineaceae bacterium | reverse complement strand
GGAGCCCGGATTCCGCTCCCGACCAGCACGACGGCGATCGCATGTACGTGCTGGATGGCACGCACGTCGGTGTGTATGACCTTGCCACCCGGGCCCAGGTGACGCAGATCCCCCTGGCGCAGCCTGCCACGGCGCTCGGCCTGGATGTGGGTGCGCATGTCCTCTACATCGCAGCGGGCAACACCATCACCCAGCTGGACACCACGACGCTCGATGCGCTGCGCGCCAACGCCGCTACCGTCATTCCCCCTCCGGCAGACTTCGCGACCCTGACGGGAATCAGCGGCGTGGTCCAGCAGCTGGAAATCGTGGACTCCACGCTCATCGTCCGAACGGACGCGGGCTGGCTGGCGTCCGTGGACCTTTCGGAGGGAACCCAGACCGGCAGCCGGCAGATCGCCGGCGCCGTTGACCTGTCCAACGTGCCGGCCACCGACCAGGTCCTCGCGGACCCGTCCGCGGTGACCTCGTTGGACATCGAGGCCGGGCTGCTGGCGGGGGACCTGGGTGACTCGCAGACCCGCGTCAAGGCGCTGCTCCAGGCCTCCGGCAAGCGGGTCAGCATTGCCGCGTACCTGAGCAGCAAGCAACGGGATGCGCTCAACAAGCACATCACGGATGGGTCGCTGGATGGGATCACCCTGGAGAGTGGCCCGGTGGTCGCGGTCAGCGGCGGCCCCGGTGGCGTCACGTTCCTGGACGCCGTCGGGCTGCGCACGCTCACGAGCGTGGCGATGACCGGCACCCAGGGCATGGCCTTCGTGGACCACGGCCTCGATGTGCCGACGCTGTACGTGGCCACCCAGTCAGAGGACGGGCCGAAGCTCCAGACCGTTGAGATCCGGGACCCGGAGCCGACTACCGGCCCGACACTCACAATGCCCGGCCGTATCCACGACGTGGTCTGGAACGAGTCGGCGAACCTGATCCATGTCGTCGGCGACACGCCGGATGGCTCCCCGACCATGTACGTGGTCGAGCCGCACGGCAATTCCGTGTATGCGGACGCGCCACTTCCGTTCACACCGCTAACGGTTCTCGCCGACACGCAACCGGACCGGCCGCAGGACGACCGGATGGAGTTCCTGGCCCTGGCAGCCGACGGCCAGCTCGCCACCGTCGACGTCGGGCACAACGCGTTCGCGTGGCGACTGCCCGGCGTCGCGATGGGCACCGTCACCATCGTCTGCCTCTACCTGCTGGCCCGGCTGCTTTTCCGACGCCGCAGCGTGGGGCTGATCGCGGCGCTGCTGGTGATGGCCGGCGGCATGTTCTTCGCCAATGCGCGCATCGCCATGAATGACACCTACGTGGTCGGATTCATGATGGCCGCGGTGACCCTGTTCACACCCCTCTACCTGGGCATCTGGCGGCGGCGCTGGCAGGTGGTCGCCGGCCTGCTCGGAGTCGGATTGCTGCTGGGCCTCGCGCTGGCCTCCAAGTGGGTTGGGGCCTACGCCATGGGAGGCCTGGTCCTGCTGGTGCTGCTGCGTTCCGCGCTCGGGCGGCTGGTCGCCCTGCTCGGCATGATCGGGATCACGGCGGGGCTGGGCGCGCTTGCCCTGCAGCCCCTCACCGCGACCCAGGCAAATCCGCATCCGAGCGTGGCCTTCCTGCTGATCAGCCTGAGCCTGACCACAGCACTGGCGATCGCGATGGTTCGCCGGCCCGTGCGCATGACCCTTGACGAGCTGCGTTTCGGCGTCGTTGCGCCGGCAGTGGCGGGGGTACTGCTGGTGGCTGTCGGTCAGTTCGCCACCTCGAAGCTTCCCCACGACGGATGGTTCGCACCAACCCGTGTGACGTTGATCGGGGCTGCCTTCCTGGTCACCGGCGCGGCCTTTTACGTGCTCACGTGGCTGTCCGGACGTGTGCTCCATCGGGGACCGCTTGCGGCTCCGCGACCGACGCCCTTGACAGAGCCCGTGCCGGCGCTCGCCCCGCAGGGTTGGTTGCGCGCCGGGCACGCGGCCGGCATCCCGTGGCTCTTCGCGCTGACCTGCCTGACCATCCTGCCGCTGGTGGTCTACGCCGCGAGCTACATCCCCTGGTACAACCTGGGCAACCAGTTGATCGAGGGCATCCCGGCCGGCCACACCGGCGGCGACACGCTGTGGAATCTGACGATCAACATGTACAACTACCACAACAACCTGCGCGCCGGCCACGCCGCGTCCTCACCCTGGTGGGCGTGGCTGCTGGATCTCAAGCCGGTCTGGTTCTACCAGCACGGCTTCGCGGCCAACACCACGGGCGTCATCTACGACGCCGAGAACCTGGTGCTGACCTGGTTGTCGATCCCGGCGATGTGTTTCGCCGCCTGGGCGGCGTGGCGCCGGCGGAGCGTGGCGCTGACCATCGTCGTGTTGATGTTCCTGGCCATGTGGCTGCCCTGGACGCGCATCGACCGGGCGACCTTCCAGTACCACGTCTTCACCAGCCTGCCCTTCGCCGCGCTCGCGCTGGCCTACTTCCTGGCCGAGCTGTGGCACGGACCGGGGCCGGGCACGTGGCTGCTGGCACGCATCGCGGCGGCAGTGGCGATCATCGGCGCGCCGCTGCTCTGGCTGGTGCGTGAGCCGCTCTGCCTGGTGGCCGGCTCGGCCGCCGCGCACGTAGCGGAAGGCAGTCCCGACGGCATCGCCTGCGGCGGCATCACGCGTTCCACGGACGTCAGCCAGGCTGCGCTCGCGTCGGTGCTGGTGCTGCTCGGTGGCATGGTGGTGCTCGGCTGGCAGCTCTGGCTGCTCTACCGCGCGGGTGGTGCCGCGGCCGGCCCGATCCGCTTCGGTCGCTTCAACGTGCCGGCAGAAGCAGCGCCCTTCGCCACCCTGCTCGCCATCCTGGCCGCGGTCCTGCTCGCCGTGCGGATCTTCAGCCCGGAACGTGCCTTCACGCTGTCGATCGGAGCCGACGAGATCGCGCTCGTCGGCCTGGCGGCCCTTGGCGTGCCGGCCTGGCTGGTGCTGCACGCACGCGACAGCCGCCGCTTTGTCCTGGGCGTGCTGACGGCAGCCGTGCTGTGGTTCGTGGCGTGGTACCCGAATCTCTCGGGCCTGCCCATGCCCAACTCCATCGCCAACATCTACCAGGGCCTGCTGCCCACCTGGAACTACGACTTCTGGTTCGCCGTGAACAAGGACGCGCCGCCGACCGGACCGCTGGCAGTAATCGCTGTCTCCTTGCTGGCAATCACGACGGCGATCGTGATCGTGGCCATCCTGGCCACCCACTGGCTGCGGCCGGAGCGGCCGATCGCACACGAGTCTGAAGGGGAACTACCCGACTCGGTGTAGAGGCTAACGACCGCGCGGCCCCGCGGTGGGCGGCATGTTCAGCGGTCGAAGATGGGGATGGCGTCCACTGGAGGCCGCGCCTCATCCATGACCGGATGGAGGTGCGGCGAAGGCGGTATGGGAGCGTGAAAACCGGGAGGCAGGGTTCCCTGGGCGGCAAGCCTGCGGATGACGAAGCCGTAGTAGTCGTCCACTTTGGCGGTGATGCTCTCCCAGCTGAACTGCTTGGCCCGTTCGCGGCCTTACTCGCCCATTTGCTCGCGGAGCTCCGGGTTTCGCAGCAGCGTGCTGAGGGCGGCGTAGAGTGCGTCCACATCTTTCGGTGGAACCAGCAGCGCCTGCTCGCCCCGGCGCACCACGCCCTTGTAGCCATGGATGTCACTGCACACGATCGCGGCGCCGGCGGCCATTGCCTCCAGCAGCACGATGCCGAACGATTCCTGACCGGTTGCCGGTGAGCAGTAGATGTCCGCCGTCACGAACGCGCGGTTTTTGTCCTCGTCGCTGACGCGCCCAAGCAGCTCGATGCCGGTCAGCCGGCGCGTTGCGATGTAACGCCGCACCTCGCGCTCCTGCGGCCCTGTCCCAACCACCAGCAGGCGGGCCTCCAGCCCTTCGTGGCGGATCTCCCGGTACGCCTTGAGCAGGTAGATGAGTCCTTTGCGACTCTCGAACCTTCCCACGTACAGGATGTTCGGTGTGCCGTCCCGCCAGCGCGCGAACGGCGGTACGCCGACAAAACGCTTCAGGTCCACACCGTTGGGGATCACCTTGTAGTCGCCGGGGAAGTAGCGCTCGATGAAGTGACGAGCGGCGGCACTGACCGCGATGCGTCCGTGCAGGCGCCGCGCGAAGCGCTGGAGCATTCGCTTGCCGAACTCGTACGACGGGCTCCACCCGGAATAGGCGTGGAAGGTCGCCACGTTGACGCTGGTCGAGTGACGCAGCACCTGGAGCGAGAGGAACGGCACGAACGGCTCGTGGAAATGGAGCAGGTCGAACTGCTCCTCCTCCAGCATTTCCTGCACCAGCTCGCCGTAGCGATGGGAGAGCGTGAGCGTGCCGACCGATCCGTTGGTCGGCACGCTGAAGCCGTATCCCAGCCGGATGATGTCCCCCTCGCTGGGCCGCTGCGGTCCGTGGGTGCTGCTGATGATCCGCACGTCGTGGCCACGCGCCACCAGGTTCTCGTAGAGCTGCTGCACGTGCGCGTTGACGCCACCTGGCAGCGGGTAGATATAGGGCGTGACCAGTCCGATCTTCACGGACCGTCTCCTTCCGGCGGTTCCACCAACGCCGGGTCGAAGCGGACGGGGCGGCTGCGACCACCCGGGTAACCGAGGTCGCGTCCGGTGCCGTCACGGAGCAGCTTGCCACGGACCTCGTCCCGAAGGGCGCGCAGGTTCTTGCCCGTCTGCTGGCGGAACATGCCGACCTGCTCTCGCCAGGGGTACGCGTCGCCCTCCCAGTCGGTGAGGCGATCGGCGAACGCCCGGCGCAGGTCGTCCGAGGTGCGACCGGGGAAGGTGGTCACCACGCGTCCTACCGAGGACGCGCGGTGCGCGTCGCCGCCCGCAACCGCCGCCACGCCCATCTCGGCCACGAACGCCGGCACGCGCCGCGCCCAGGGAATTCGCGCCGTGGTGGCGTTGAACGCCTCGATCCCGTCGGGGTGGAAATGCGGCTCGGCCGCCATCAGCCGCCGGATCGTTGTCTCGGAGGCGCACAGCGGATACGGCACGAGCGGGTGCGCGACGATCGCCAGCCCACCCTGGTCGTGCACGCGCGCGACGCTGTCACGGATAGAACCCCAGGGTCGGATCCGCTTGGTCAGGAAGAGGCCGATCAGGTGGCCGCTGCGGGTGGTGATCTCCTCGCCAACGATGACCTCGATCGGGAGGCCCCTCACCCGGGCGATGTGCTGGGCTGCCTGCGCCGCATCGATGCGTTCGTGGTCGGTGATCGCGAGGAGATCCAGACCAAGGGCCACCGCGCGCTCGAGCAGCGCCTCGACGCCGTCCACGCCGTCAGAAGCCAGCGAGTGGACGTGCAGGTCGGCTCGGCCGCGCGGCGCGTCCGGTCCTGGTTCCGTCAGTGGGTTCATCAGCCCGGATCCCAGATGGGGAAGAACAACGACCACCACTGCTCGGGGGCCTTGGCGACCATGCGTTCGAGCAGGATGGCCTCCTGGTCGAGGGCGGCGCGGAGCCGCTCCCGCCGGGACAGCCCTTCGGCCAGGTCGATGCGGTCCAGTCGCGCGGTCCAACGTCCCCAGCCGGTACGCCATAGGCCGACGACGTAGGTGGTGGCCTTCCCATCCGCGGTCAGGACGGCCGGGCCCAGTGGCAGTCGCGCAGGAGCTCCGAAGAGCACGACCCGCGACCCTGCGCCGCGGATCGCCCGGTCGGCGACCAGGGCAACCGTTTCGCCGCGCTGCAGGCGCATGGTGAGCTCGTTGGCGACGTCATCGAGCGAGAGGAGGCCGATTCCCAGCTGCTTGCGCGTCCGCTCGAAGTAGGCCCGCATCACCGGATTCTCAACGGTTTCCATCGGACCCGACACGGGAACCTTCCCCGTTCGGGAGGCATACAGCGCTCCCAGCTCGATCGCGCCGAAATGGAAGCCGACCAGCAGCCGGCCGATTCCATCTGCTGGTTTGGGGCCCAGCGCCTCAGCTGCGACCTCCGGAGTTTCGATCGCGACCCGGGCGAGCAGGTCGTCCGCGGAATAACGTCCCAAGATCGCGCCCTCGGCATAGGCACGCACCCAGTGCTGGAACGCGCTGCGGACCAGACGGTCGAGGCTCTGCTCATTGCGTGCCGCGGCCAAGGTCCGTGGTGAGGCCTGCCCGGTCTCGGCGAGGTGGCGGCACACGCGGCGGAGATTCTCGCGCACCAGCGTGCGTCGTGCGGGCATCCCCAGCCAGGCAAGTGTCCCGACACCGGCCGCGACGCGATAGACCATGCCGTCCGGCAGTGCCTGGAGCAGTCGCACGCCGCCGAGCAGCGCCGCAAGGGCCACGCGGCCTCGCAGGCTCAGAGTCTGGTGCGGCAGTGGCGCGGCGATGGCGGCGCCGGCAGTTCTCACGTGGCCGCGCCTGGTTCAGAGCCGGCGGAGGCGGCCTCTTCAGGGTCCGGCGCGACGCTCGCGTGTTTGCTCGTCGGCCCGCGCCGTGGAGCCGCGGACATGCTCACGGCTCGTTCCTCGAGCGTGCGGGATTCCCGGACCGTGGCCGGCCACATGGGCTTGAAGGTGAACCACTGTTCGGGATCCTCGCGAACCATGGCCTCGAGGGCGTCCGCGATCGCCTGCGTCGTGCGCAGGACCTCGGCGGGAGAGGAATCGGCGATCTCGATCGGAGCAGCGTGACTGGCGACATACGACCCGTCATCCTCGCGCCGGTTGACGACGGGAAGGATGAGGGCCCCGGTGCGTGATGCGAGCGTGGCCGGACCCGCGGGCAGCGTGGTCCAGGCTCCAAAGAACTTCACGGGAATGTCACTCGGCCGGTAACCCCAGTCCACGAGCAGGCCGAGGACGGCCGGCTGGCGCAGCGCCCGGAAGACCTCGCGCAGGTTGCGCCAGGGGATGACGCCGATGCCACGCTTCTCGCGGACCTCCGTCAGGCGCGCGACCAGCTCCGGATACTCCGTGTCGTCCGCGAGGCCATACGTTGGCACGCCGCGCAGGCTGGACGCCGCGGCAAAGACCTCGATGCTGCCGATGTGGCCGGACACGGCGATGATGCCGCGCCCCTCGGCGCTGGTGCGCTGCCACAGCCCCATGTATGAGTCCATGCCCCGCTCCGGGGCGCTCTTCATGAGCGTGAGCGGCTCGTCCACGGGCCGGCTCGGAAGACGCATGGTGTCCAGCGCGTATTGCGAGTAGCTGGCGTAGATGCGCCTGGCGAGACGCGCCACCGCCGGGTCCGTTTCCGGCAGCCCCAGCACGTGAGACGCGTTGGTCAGCACGATGCGGCGCTTCTGCGGCCAGCCGTAGTAGCCGCCGAGGAAGAGTGACCGCGCGACGGGCGCGGAAATGCGCGGCGAGAGTCGCCCGAGGGCGGCTTCCGCCGCGCGATAGCCACCGATCACGCCGCGTTCGCGCGTCCGGCGCGCGACGTGACGGAGCCCGTCGCTCTGGATGCGCCGATGGGGCGAGTAGCGGACGCCGCTGTCCGGCGCCCGCGAATCGTCCGTCATTGAACCTCGGTGTTCCCGCGCGTTCAGTGCGCGGCGCCCGCCTTGGCGCCCGCCTTGGCCGCAGCACCGTTGCCGGCAGCCTCCGCGTGGACCTCGATCGGGGCCGTGCGCTTGGACGCCGCCAGCTTGCGGATCTTCTTGGGCTTGATCGACTCGGTGCCGACCAGCGTCTCGTTGTCCTCGCCGCGGATGAACGCTTCGACCCGGTTGAACGCGATGTCGTCGTGGATCTGCATCGGCGGGCTCTTCATGAAGTAGGAAGAGGGCGCCACCAGGGTCCCCTTGAGGCCTCGATCCAGTCCCAGCTTCAGGCAGCGGATGGCATCGGTGACCACGCCCGCGCTGTTGGGGCTGTCCCAGACTTCGAGCTTCAACTCGACGTTGAGGGGAACGTCGCCGAAGGTGGTGCCTTCCATGCGGATGTAGCACCACTTGCGGTCCTTGAGCCACGGCACGTGGTCCGAGGGGCCAACGTGGATGTCCTCGGGCTCGATCTCGTAGTCGAGCATGGAGGTCACGGCGTTGGTCTTGCTGATCTTCTTGGACTCCAGGCGCTCGCGCTCGAGCATGT
>CAZENL010000124.1:0-8071 GCA_964513505.1 uncultured Anaerolineaceae bacterium | reverse complement strand
GGTCACTGGTGCGCGCGCTGTCCGTGCCTGTAGTTGAAGGGGTCGGAATGACGAAGCACTCCAGGGCGGAGCGGGAGCGACGCGCCCAGCAGAACGACACGGTCGTTCGTATCGAGGCCGCCTGGCGAGCCAGCACGCCGCCCGCTGCCGCAAAGGCCTTCGAGCAGGCCGTGGAAGTAGCGCGTGCCCGGGGACCGGAGCCGCGTCAGCCGGACATGGCGCCCGGGACGCAGCCTCGACCGCCGCGGCCGGGCCACGAACCGCGTCCGCCGAAGGAACCGGCACGCCCGCGACGGAGCAGCCGATAGTGGCGCCGGCGGGCCTCCCGGGGCTGATCGCCCGTGCGTAAGCGCAAGGTCAACTACCCCGTCGCCAAGACCGCCACCAAACGTGTCATCCCGCCGGGCGCGGACGCATCCATGGTCCGCCCGAACCTCGCCAACATCGACCTCACGGCAGGCGCAGGCCGCGCCGGGCTGAGCGTCGGGGACCGCGTCCGCATCCAGGCTTCCGGCCAGTTCAGCGGTGAGGTGGCCGTCATCGAACGCCTCATCGGCGGGCCAATTCCGGCGGCTCTCGTGCGCACCGACTCGGGCAATACCCGCCGAGCCCGAACCATCGACCTGGAGCCGGTCAAGGACTCCTCGCAGGCAGCCGCCAGCCCGGAGTAGAACGGAACATCGCGGCTACTCGGCCGCGAGGCGGATCGTGCCGGCGACCGTGTCCACCACGATCGGGAAGGCCATCAGAGGCTGGAACGTGGGCCCATCGATGGCCTTGGCGGCGCGTGCCGGATCGAAGACCGCGCTGTGGCAGGGGCAGACCAGGTACCCGGTCGTGTCATCGAACTCGACCGTACAGCCCGCGTGCGTGCAGACCGCGTCGTAGGCCACGAAGCGGCCGTCGGCCAGCTTCAGCAGCACTCCGGGATCGGTCGTGAACGGGTCCTGGAAAACCACCGGACGTGACGTGGTCATGTCGGCGATACGGGCCAGGAACTTCCCCGGCGCGGCACTCGGCGTCGAAACTGGCGTTGGCGACGGGACGAACGAAGGTGCCGGCGACGGCGAGCCGACTGCGATCTCGGTCGGTCCGGGCGTTGGGCTGGGGGCTGGGCCGCCGGTTACGCCGTGTCGCAGTCCGAGCGCGGCCTCCACGACGCCTGCCACGCTCGCGACGCTGAGTGCCAGCACGCCGAGCAGCCCCGCCGTCAGGATGGCCCGCCGCTCGGCCGAAGCGGGCAGGTCCACCGGCACGGTGCGTGATGGGGATGCCGCGCGAGTCCTGGAAGCGGTGCGCGTGGCAAGGACCCCGTCCAGGGCCAGGACACCGCCGCTGCCTGCGATCAGCAACGTTGCCCAGCCGAGCGCATACGGCAGGTCGTTGCCGAGGTAGAACGGCCGTACGGCCCACGACGCGGTCAGGAAGAACAGCAGTGACAGGACCATGCCGCCGAGCGCCGCGAGGCGGTAGGCCAGTCCCAGCAACGCACCCAGCCCGATGGCAACCTCCGCCAGCGCGATGCCAAGTCCGATGGCGACCGCATACGGAAGAGCCAGTTGCACCAAACCGCCGATCGGCGAGACGGACACCCACCCGGCCATCTGCTGGCCGATGGAGGCGCGGCCGGTCGCCTGGAGGAACGCCGGATCCAGCAGCTTGTCCAGGCCGGCGTACAGGAAGGTGGCCCCAAAGCCGATGCGGAGGGGCAGGAGCGCCGCGTGGGGCCGCCGCAGCGCCTGTCTCAGCGAACTCGGAACCGTCACACCCCAGGGCAGGCCAGCTCGTCCGGAAGCTCCGGCCGCAGCGTCAGCGTGTAATAGCTTCCATCACTGTTCCAGACGCTGTCGGGAGCGGCCTTGGCCAGCAGCGGCTGCAGCGTCGTGAGATCCGAACCGGTCACGATCCCGCAGCGCAGGTCAGGCTGGCGGATGCCGCCGCCGGAGCCGGCGCTGGCGATCGGCTGGCCGAACGTCGCGAGCGAGGTGGACAGCGGCCACGCCAGCGTCTTGCCGGTCGGCTGCCCGTCGCTGGACACGAAGACCTCGATCCCGGCCGGCTGGAAGGGCGCCTGCGGGACGGTGATGTTGGCTGCGCCGACAAATGTGGGAACGTCCTGCATCGCAGTCTCAAAGGCCTGCAACTTGTCCCGGAGCGCCTGCGTGGCGGGATCGCCGCCGGGTTTGCCGAGTGCCGTGACGCTGATGGTGTGCGTGTGGCCCTCGGCATTGAGCAGGAAGGTGGTCGTGGACGCCTCCGGCATGATGCCGCCCTGGAAGTGGCCGTTCGGGCCGAGCAGGCCGGCATCGCCGGCAGCCGCGAGGATCAACTGGAGGCCCGCCTCGGAGATGCGATTCATCAGCATCGGCTGGAGCGCCGGAATGGCCGGCGTCGATCCCGAGTCGTCACGCACGAGGACGGTGCCGTCGCCGTAGATGGCCAGCTCCGGGAGCGCGAACAGCTGCGTCGAGGGGTTGATGAATCCGCCCGCGATGGAGATTCGCAGCACCAGGTCGCTCGGTCCGGTCTTGTGGCTGATCCCCGGCGAGGCGCTGGGGGACGGGGCAGGCGTCTCTGATGGTGACGGGGACGGTGACGGTGACGGGGACGGTGTTGCGGAGGGGCTCGGCGTAACGGACGGCTGGGCGGATGGGGCGGCGGAAGGCGGGATTCCGATGGTCGCGGAGGGAGCCGCGGACGGCGAGGAGGCAGTGCAGGCGGTGAGCATGAGGAACACTGGGACGACAGCGAGACCGCGAACTCTGTGCACGGGAAGCATGACTCCTTGAAGCAGCATCACGGGCGATCGCTCCCCATGGCGAGAGAGCCACCGGGGACCAGCAGCGGTCCCGGCCCCTCAGACGCCACGACCGCGTGACGGTTCCCGAGTTCGGCGGTTCCGTCCCACCGACGTCGCCCGATCTCCTTCCAGGTGCCGGTCCGACTATCCTGAGGGCATGGCCGCCTGCACACACCTGGGCATGATCCGCGACGTCAGGCCTTCCGCGCCCGGCTGCGAGGACTGCCTGCGCATCGGGTCGTGGTGGGTGCATCTGCGGATGTGCCTTACGTGCGGCTACGTTGGCTGCTGCGACTCGTCGCCAAACAAGCACGCGTCCAAGCATGCCGCCGCCGTTGGCCACCCGATTGCGAAGTCCATGGAGCCCGGCGAGGACTGGATCTGGTGCTTCGTCGATGAGGTGTACCTGACGCCGGTTGCCTGAAGCCGCGGCATCCAGGACGAATCGGCGGGAAGCCGGGAATAAAGAAACCGGCCCGTCTTGCTCGGCGACGGGCCGGTTTCTCTGCTCGGACGCTCGGGGAAGAGGCGAGGTTACGGGGCCGGGTTGGCCAGGAAGTTGTCGAAGTTGACGCCGACCGGGCCGTTGCTCACGGCCGAACCGGTGTAGGCGCGCAGTGCCACGCCGCCGGCGGCGGTGATGGTGCTGTCGTCCGCGACGGTTTGCCAGGTTGACGGCTCGGCGGTCGTTGCATCCCAGACACGTTCCTGGAGATGGCCGCCGACGATCGTGAACCGATAGGCCAGCACGGTCGACGCAGTTGCCGTGATGCCGGTGGAGACCTCGGCGGCGACAGCCGTCTCCGTGCCACCGATCGACTTGCGGAGCTGGACGTAGACCAGGCCGGCCGTGGTCATGCGGATCTGGGCGCGATAGGCGTTCTTTCCGGTCTGGCGGGCGTCCACGTAGGCGAACACGTTGCCGCCGACCGGCAGGCGATCGAAGTTGACCGTGCCGGTGATGGTCACGTTTGCCGCGGGAACGTCCGGGCTCAGGGTGGCGTAGCGAACCAGACCGGCGGGCACGTCCATGCGACCCACGCTGCCGTTCAGCGTGTAGGCGGCGGCCGTGTCGCTGACGGTCCAGGCACCACCGACGACGGCGTTGCCCCAGCCACTGGCGGAGGTGCGCTGGAAGTCATCGGCTGCGACCCGCGGATCGGTCACCCCGGCGCTGACCACCGCGACGTTCACGGAAAGATCGGACGTGGTGCTGTCGCTGGTGCGGGTTTGCAGAGCTGTGACACGGTCGCCGACGTTCAGGCCGCTGACCGGCACGGTCCACTTCCCGTTGGCGCCGACCACGGCAGAGCCGAGGTAGGCAACCGGCAGGCCCTTGTTGCTGCCGCCCGCCGCACGAGAGGCCTGGTAGACCTCAACGGTCGCCCCGACGATGCCCGTGCCCGTCACCGCGGCCGTGGTGGCGCCGGTGATGGGAGGTCCGGCGAGCAGCATGTTGGCACCCTGGCCAGCGTGGGCCGGGTCGGGAGCTAGGTAGATGGCCGGACCGCTGGTGTCGCTGATGATGTTCTGGCTGATGACGATGTTGTAGACCGTGTTCTGGGTGAGGCCGACACCGCCGCTGGCGGCGTTGCGGATGGTGTTCCCGTCAACGATGTCGTACTGGGCATTCCAGCGGAGCCGGACGCCCCACCCGGTCAGCGGTGCGGCCTGACCCAGAGGGGAGACACCGATGGTGTTGTTGCGGAACTCGTTGCGCTTGGCATTGGGCGCCATGCTCTGGACGCCGTCGAAGTAGGAAGCGATGAAGTTGTTGGCGATCAGGTTGTCGTTGGAGCCGTCGTAGACGTTGATTCCGTTGCCGTTGTCGCCGCCGCCGACAAGCCCCGAGCGGAAGTTGGCGTCGTAGCTGCCATCGGCCCGGAAGCCGAGCCAGTTGCCGATCACGCGGTTGTTGTCGATCTGGTAGGTGGTGGCGGTGTCCGTGCCCCACGGCAGGTTGGGGTTCCAGCCGTGAGAGAACTCGACCGCCTGCAGGCTGGTGGGGCCGACGACGTTGAGCTCGTTGGGGCCGTTGCCGCCGATGAGGTCGTTCTTGGGGCCAAAGTCGTGGTCCATGCCGGTCGAGCAGGTGGCGGCGCTTCCGTTGGGCAGGATGCACAGGACGTTGTTCTGGATCACGTTGCTGTTGGTTCCTGGGCCGTACTCGTCCACGCCCTTGGCGACGCTACCGATGAGGTTGCGGTCTGCCAGCGCGGGCGTGCCGACGTGGTTGTTACTCGCTCCGGTGTTGATCAGGACGCCCTTGTCGCCGCCGGTGCCATTCGTGCCGTTCGCATGCATGCCGATCCAGTTGCCAGCGATCAGGTTGTCGTGGGCGTTGACGCCGTCCAGCATGATGCCGCGCCAGAAGTTGGTGATGGCCAGTCCGCGAATGGTGTTGTTGTAGCTCGTGAAGTAGAACGCGACCTGCGAGCTGCCGCTGCCGCTGCCGCGCACCTCGACGCCGATCACGGCGTTGGAACTCACGGCCGCCGTGTTCACGGCCGAACCGGGCTGCGTGGTTCCGTCGATGGTCAGGGTGCCGTTCTTCGACGTGATGATGGGCAGGGAACTGTTGACCTGGATGACCGCCGGCACGCCGCCGGGGATGTTGAACTCGATGCGATCGTCGCCCTTGTGCCAGTCGGCTTCCTGCATCGCGGCCCTGAGCGTGCACTTGCCCTGGCTGTCCGCGCAGATGCCGTTGCCGATGTTGGCGTCGACCGTGTCACCCGTCGAGTTGACGGTGAAGGTCAGCCCCGGGATGGCCGCCAGCGTGGTGGCGGCGGGCTGCTTCGGCTGCACCGCGTTAACGGCGCGTGTGCCGATGGCAGCCTTGACGGCCTGGAGGTCCACGATGTCCACGCAGCCGTCACCGTTGGCGTCGCCCGTGACGGAGCTGCCGCAGACCGTGCCCTGGGCGCGAGCCTCGTACCAGGCGGCTCGCGTGGTGTCGAGATCCTGCGTGTTGATCTTGCCGTAGCCCACCAGCTTGCGGACGCCGACGGCCGGCTGGCTGGGACTGAACGAGGGAACCGCGCTGGCGGACGGCGCCGCGAGGACACGCGAGCCACCCCGAACGCCGACGCTGGCAGCGACGTCGCTGGTCGAACCAATTCGAGTACCGGCCTTGTCGGCCGTTGAGTCGATGCGGACGCGGACCTGGAGCTTGCCCGCCTTCAGCGGGTTGACCACCAGCTGGATGACGACCTGGCCGGCATGCGTGCCCAGCGCGTAGGCGCCAAAGGCATATCCGCCGGTGACCTTCTCGGGCATCAGGCCCTTGCCGCCCGAAACGGGCGCAACGCCGATGAGCTCGGCGGCTCCCTTGGCGATCAGCAGGCGTCCGTCCACGGCGGCCACGTTTCCGGGCAGCGTAAGGGTGACGGCGGTCAGCTTGCCGGGTTTCGTGGAGGCAGGGACGCTGACCTTCACAGATGTCGATGCCGTGGCGCCAGCCGCAGAGGCGGGCGCGGCAGCGGCGATCAGGAGGCCTGCGACAGCCAGGCACAGAGAAATGAGTGAGGGTCGAGACATTGGCGGTCCTTCCTGGGAGCAATCGAAGGACGTCATAGACGTCGGGGTCGGAAATGGCCGCGCTTCGGAACGACCGTCTTGACGCCTTGATCCTCGCGTTCGGGGGGTACGGGAGTCAAGGGGGGGTAGGACTTTCGAGCCCGTCTGTGTTGTCAGCCAGCAACGCGGTTCCCGGGCCGCTGCCTGGGCTGCGGAACACCTACCGCGCGGGCGCCCTCACTCCCGTGGCGTGCGGCGTCCGGGGTGCTACGCCATCACGCACGGGCAGCGCGCGCAAGCGTGCCGCGGCGTCTTCCGGGGTCAGGTCCCGCTGCGGCTCGGCCAGCAGTTCGTACCCGACCATGAACTTGCGCACGGAGGCGGAGCGCAGGAGCGGCGGGTACGCATGCGCGTGCAGCCGCCATTCCGGGTGCTCGGCACCGTCGAACGGGGCCTGGTGCCAGCCCATGGAGTACGGAAACGGATGGTCGAACAGCCCGTCGTAGCGTCCCAGCAGATCCCTCAGCGCATCCACCAGGCCGTTGCGCCGCGCGTCGTCCAGGTCCGGCAGGCGACAGGCCGGACCGCGCGCGATCAGCAGCGTCTCGAACGGCCATACGGCCCAGAACGGCACCACGGCAAGCCAGTCATCGTTGGCTGCCACGACGCGAGGACCGCCCGCTTCCTGGTCGGCGTAATCACCGAGAAGCGTCCGGCTGTGAGCCGTCCAGTACGCCAGCTGCGTCTGCTGCTCGCGAGCGCCCTCGCGCGGCAGGGCCGTGCCCGCCCAGATCTGACCGTGCGGATGCGGGTTGGAAGCGCCCATGAGCTCACCGCGGTTCTCGAACACCTGCACCCAGCGGTACTGCCGGCCAAGCTCGTCGGTCTGGGCCGCCCAGAGGTCCACCACGGTCCGCAACTCGTCCGCCGCCAGCTGACCCAGGGCCACGTCATGCCGTGGGGAGAAACAGACCACGCGGCAAGTGCCCTGCTCTCCCTCGGCGCGCAACAGGCCCTGGTCGACCTGGTCGAGCGGCGCATCCGGCTGGAGTGCCGCGAAATCGTTGGTGAAGACGTACGTGCCCCCGTACTGGCCGTTGACCTCGCCGCTGGCGCGCCGGTTGCCCGGGCAGAGGTAGCAGTCGGGGTCGTAGCGGAGGCGGCTCGGCGGCCGGAGATCCGTTTCGCGACTCCCCTGCCACGGTCGCTGAGTTCGGTCCGGCGAGACCAGCATCCACTCGTCGGCAAGCGGGTTGTACCGGCGATGGGGATGGTCAAGGAGGCGATCGAGCGCGGCGTCGTCGGAGAGGGCGTTCCGTCCTGCAGTCGTGGTCACGTGCGGCAGGACGACGACCACGCGACCATGTCGAGCGGTTGGTTCGAGCGTTTCATCAGCGGTCGGAGGGTCGCCGGGCGTTCATCTGCGCCATTGTCGTTCGTTGTCAACATTCCGTTCGGCCACTATGCGGAGCCTGAACGAGGGAAAGAGGGCCCCCGCCGTTGCCGGTGGGGGCCTCTCTGCGCTGGGGCCAAATGTGCGTCCTAGGAATGGACGTTGTGGGTATACGTCGGACTGACGCTGGACAGGTAGCTGGCGGTGCCGACGTACGTTGCCGTGATGGGGTGACCACCCAGGGTCAGGACGTAACCCACGGTCAGCGTGGCCCGGCCGTGGGAGAGCGTCACCGGGCCGCCGATGATGTGGCCGTCGATCCTGAACTGGACCTTGCCGGTCGGCGTGCCGCCGCCGGG
>CAZENL010000123.1:0-8077 GCA_964513505.1 uncultured Anaerolineaceae bacterium | reverse complement strand
TCGGCGAGGGTGTCGGCGAAGGACTTGCTGGTGGCTGGGGAGACGCGGTCGGCGTGGCGGGCGGCGGGCTTGAGGGAACGGGCGTCGGCGATTGCGTCGGGATCGGCGAAGGAATCGGGCTTGGTGGCAACGTCGGAGTGGCAGAAGGGGAAGCCGTCGCGGGGATCGCCGCTTCGGTCGCGGCCGCAGTCTGGTTGAGAGCCTGCGACGGCGTCGGGGGAACCGTTGCCCCACATCCGGCGAGCAGCAGACAGATGGCCACGGCCGCCATGGTCGAGCCGGCCCCAGCGCGTGCCCGCCGGCCGGACGCAGAGCGTCGCGGTGTCATGTGAGCGCCGAGAACCGTGAGTCCATGTTCGTGAGTGGGACGCCGGGGCCGCGCTCCGTGTGATGCGGGACCGCGCCGGCCGGCCGGCGAAAAGCCGCGAGCCAAGGCTAGCCGCCTTTTCGCGCCTTGATCGCCTCGGTCAGTTTCGGAACGACCTGAAAGAGGTCACCCACCACGACCAAGTCCGCGAACTCGGCGATCGGGGCGTCCGGATCCTTGTTGATGGCCACGATCGTGCCGGCAGTCTGGACGCCCACCTTGTGCTGGATCGCGCCGCTGATCCCGCACGCGACGTAAAGGTCCGGCTTGACGATCTTGCCGGTCTGGCCGATCTGCTGGCCATAGGCGATCCAGCCGGCGTCCACTGCGGCACGCGTCGCGCCGACCGCGCCCCCGAGCGCGTCCGCAAGCTCCTGGATGATGCCAAAGCCATCGGCGCTCGCCAGCCCGCGACCTCCGCCAACGATGATGCGTGCCTCCTCGATCGAGGCCCCGGCTCCTGCTCGGACCACGCGGTCGGTGACCGCGACGGCGGGCAATGGCGCCGGCTGAACCGTGGCCTGCTCGACGCCGCCCGCACTGGGTGCCGGCTCCGCGGTGACGGAGGACGGCCGCACCAGCACGATGCCGCGAGGCGTGTCGAACTGCGAGTGCGTCACCATCCGGCCGCCGTAGGTGCTCATCTCGACGTTCGGACCGGCGTCCGACCACGAAACGCCCGAGGCGTTGACCAGGATCGGGAAATCCGTCAAACCGATCAGTGCACCGGCCAGATCCTTGCCGTCGGGAGTGGCACCGATCAGCAGCACGTCCGGCGCGCGCTCACCGAGGAGCGGCAGAAGGGCGGCCGCGACGGCCGAAGCGGAAGGCACACCTGCCGCGTCACGATCCACGACCAGCACGGCCGGCCCGTACCGGGCAACCGCCTCGGCTGCCTCGGTCGCACCCGCTCCGATCAGCACGGTGCGCGCGTCTGCGCCAACCGCGGCCGCAAGCTGACGAGCGAGCGTCGCAAGCTCCAGCGTGAGGCGGCTCGGCTTGCCGTCGACCACATCGCCGATCGCCCAGATCTGGGCCGCCATCAGATCAGCCTCCGGGTGGCCAGGAAATCGATCACCGTGGACACGGCCGCATCGGGCGCCTCGCGAACCATGATCGCGCCGCCGCGCTGCGCCGGCGGCTCCGCGCTGAGCACCTGGTTGCCGGCTGCGGCCGCCCCGACGCCCGCCGGATCCAGGCCGAGGTCCGCGAGCGACCAGACGGTGGTCTCCTTGGCGCGTGCCTGCATGATCCCGCGCAGGCTCGGGTAACGCGGCTCTCCGAGGACCTGCGTGCCCATCACCAGTGCCGGCGTCGGCGCTTCCAGCACGTCGTAGCCGGCCGAGCTCAGCCGGTGGATCGTGACGGAACTGCCGTCAGTCGCGGGTTCGATCTCCGACGCGTAGGACAGGTACGGGAGGCCGAGGCGCGCGGCCAGTGCCGCCCCGACCACCCCGCCCAACCCGTCCGAGGAGTCCGCACCGGCGAAGACCAGGTCGAAGGTGAGCTTGCCCAGCGCGGCCGCGAGCACGTCCACGGTGGCGCGGATGCCGCTGCCCGCGAGCCCGGCGTCCTGAACGTGGTAGGCGCGTGTCGCGCCCATGGCCAGGCCCTTGCGCAGCGCATCCATGGCCGCGGCAGGGCCCATTGAGAGCAGCGACACCTCCGTGCCGGGGTTGGCGTCCGCCAGCTTGAGCGCCTTCTCCAGGGTGTACTCATCGTTGCCGTTGGCCTCGAGCTGGTTGCGCTCGGTCCGGCGGTTGGCGTCAAGGCGCTCCGTCCCGACCACGGGAACGGCCTTCAACAGGACCACGATGTGCACGGGCTGGCGATCCTCCGTGGCGTTTCTGGTTGGGCCTCGGCAGGGTACCGGAATCCGGGATGCGCGGCCGCTGGGACGCGCGCCCGCTGCGCGCTGCCCCGGACGTGCTCTTTCCCGGTCTACTCGGCTCGCGGCATATGCGGTGAGTCGCGTAGGTATGCGGTGAGTCGCGTAGCCGAACCAGGGGCCCGCGTTTTACCCTTGCCACGTGGACGACTCAGCGCTCGAAACCTACCTCGCCGGCGTCAGTCCTGAGGCGGCCCCGCAGGTGCGCGCGATCGACAGCGCCATCCTCGCCGCCAACCCGGACTTCGACACGGCCATCAAGTACCAGATCCTGATGTACGCGCTGAAGGGCGACTTCCGGACCTGGGTCTGCGCAATTGACGCGCGTCGCAAACGCGCGTCGCTGCGCTTCCTCTACGGCGTGCTGCTGGACGACCCCCGGCACGTCCTGCGTGCAGGCAGCTCGGTGCTCATGACCTGGGACATCGCGTTCGACCAGGACCTGGACGCCGCCGCGATTGGCGCCTACGTCACCGAAGCGGTTACGCGCTACCCCGAGTACAAGGCCAACCAGCAGGCGATCCTGGAGGCCAGCCGGAGTGCCGTCCGCGGGACCGGCCGAGCGGAAGCCACCGAGTGAATCGGGAAGCCGTAGGCGTGCCGGCGAGCCCGGAGGCCAGCGCGCCGGCAACCGCCCTGCCGCCGGCTCAGCCAATCGAACACAGCACCCATCGGATGGTGGCATTCAGCGACGGCGTCTTCACCGTGGCGCTGACCCTGCTGGTCATCGACATCGCCATACCAACGCTGGCCAAGGGATCGTCTGAGGCCGACGTCATGAATCAGCTGGGCCAGCAGATGCCGAACATCCTGGCCTTCGTGCTGACGTTCTGGGTCGTCGGGTTGTCGTGGCTCACTCATCACCGGCAGTTCCAGTTCATCCGGCGCTACGACGGCCGGCTTCTGACACTGAACCTGCTCTTCCTCATGACGGTCTGCTTCATCCCCTGGCCCACCGCGGTCCTCGGACACTACGGTGAGTACTTCACGGTCTGGGTGCTCTACGCGGCGTCCATGACGGCCATGGGGTTCACGGCGGCCGCGGTGTGGGTGTACGCATCCGGCCGGCCCAGCCTGGTCGACCACGTCACGCCGGAGCTGCGCCGCTATTACGCCGAGCGAGCGGTCGTCATGCCGACCGTCTTCCTGCTCTCGATTCCCCTGGCCGCGGTCTGGCTCACAGCGGGTCAATACTCGTGGATCCTGATCTTCGTGATCCTGCGGATCCTCAACTACCGTCACCGGGACCGCATCGCGGCCGATCTCCGGCCTTTGGTCTAGTCGCCGCTCTGGGCGGCTACGACCGCAGCGACGTGATCAGGTCCCGGGCGATGATCAGGCGCTGGATCTGTTGGGTGCCCTCGTAGAGCTGCGTGATCTTGGCGTCGCGCATCATCCGCTCCACCGGGTACTCCGTGACATAGCCGTAGCCGCCGAGCACCTGCACGGCATCCGTGGTCACGGCCATGGCCGTATCGCCGCAGAACAGCTTGGCCATGGACGCCCAGCGCGCCGGACTGATGCCGGTCGTGCCGGCGCTCCCCAGCTCGATCTCCGCGCACGCCGTGTACAGCAGTTGCCGTGCGGCCTCCGTCTGCGTGGCCATGTCCGCGAGCATCTGGGCGACCATCTGGAAGTCGGCGATGGGCCGGCCGAATTGCCTGCGCTCGGCGGCGTACCTGGCTGCCACTTCCAACGCTCCCTGCGCGATTCCCACCGCCTGGGCGGCGATGCCGGGGCGCGAACGCTCGAAGGTACGCATGGCCAGCGACCAGCCCTCCCCCACCTCGCCGATGCGATTGGCGTCGGGAACCGCGACGGCGTCGAAGGTCAACTCGGCCGTCGGCGAGCCGCGAATGCCCATCTTGTGCTCGAGCTTGGATGCCGCGAAGCCGGCCATCCCCTGCTCGACCAGGAAGCAGGTCAGGTGCCGGTGAGCCTTGACCGCCGCCGGGTCCGTGTCCGTGACGGCGAAGACCGCCACGATCTTCGCGACGCTGCCCTGGCTGATGAAGCGCTTGGAGCCGTCGATGCGCCAGGTTTGGCCGTCCCGCACGGCTTTGGTGCGCGCGGCGGCGGCGTCGGAGCCCGCTTCCGATTCGGTCAGTGCGAATGCCGCCAGGGCCTTGCCGGCGGCAAGGTCGGGGATCCAGCGCTGCTTCTGCTCATCCGTGCCGGCCAGCAGGAGCGGCGTCGAGCCAAGCTCCTGGACGGCGAGGATCAATCCGGTGGTGGCGCAGACGCGGCTGAGCTGTTCCACGCATGCGCAGATCGTCAGGAGATCGCCGCCCAGGCCGCCGTACTTGGCCGGGAACGGCAGTGCCAGCACGTCGTGCCGCGCCAGCAGCTCCACCATGTCCCAGGGGAACTCCATGGACTGGTCGATTTCCGCGGCGCGCGGCGCGACTTTCTCGTCGGCCAGCTCCTTGACCAGATCGCGCATTGCGCGCTGTTCGTCCGTCAGGCGGCTGGTCACGCCAGGTACCGGTAGGCGGGCAGGGTCAGGAACTCCACGAAGTCGTCGGAGAGCACCAGGGCATCCAGGATCGCCGCCGCGTCCGCAAGGCGACCGCGGCCGCGTCCGCCGAGTGCCGCGATTTCCGCGTCCCGCAGGTTCGCATAGGCATCCGCGGAAAACGCGCTCCCTTGGCCGCTCGCCCCGCCGACGAGCGTGCCGCCCTTCCGCCACACCCACAGCAGCGAGCGTGCGATCTCGGCCGTGGCCGCGTCCTCCATCAGGTTGTAGATGGCGGCCGCGCCATTGCCCTGGAGCCACGAGTCCAGGTACTGCAGCGCCACGGAGACCGCGTTGCGGACACCGTCCTCGGTGACCGTGCCGCCGGGAACGCGGACGTCATTGAGTGCCGCTGCGTCCGGGACCACGTCCTCGCGCAGCCGCTCCTTCTGGTTGGGCCTTGACCCCAGGACGCCGTCGAAGATCTCTTGCGCCACCGGCACCAGGTCCGGGTGCGCAACCCACGTGCCATCGAAGCCGTCGCGCGACTCGCGCTCCTTGTCGTCGCGGACACGCGAGAGCGCCGTAGCGTTCAGGGCCGCGTCCCGGCGCGACGGGATGAACGCGGCCATGCCGCCGATCGCGTGCGCGCCGCGCCTATGGCACGTCCGCACCAACAGCTCCGTGTACGCGCGCATGAACGGCACGGTCATGGTCAATTGCGCGCGATCCGGCAGCTCCAGGTGCCGCGAACGCAGCTTCTTGATGCTGCTGAAGAGGTAGTCCCAGCGGCCCGCGTTGAGTCCCGCCGCGTGCTCGCGCAGTTCCCAGAGGATCTCGTCCATCTCGAAGGCGGCCGGCAGCGTCTCCACCAGGACCGTGGCACGCACGGAGCCACGCGGGATCCCGACCCACTCCTGCGCGAAGACGAAGACGTCGTTCCACAGCCGAGCCTCCAGGTGGCTCTCCAGCTTGGGCAGGTAGAGGTAGGGCCCGGAGCCCCGAGCGAGAAGCTCGGCGGCGTTGTGGAAGAAGAACAGCCCGAAGTCGAACAGGCTGGCGGAGATCGGCTCTCCGTTCAGCAGCGCGTGGTCCTCGGTCAGGTGCCAGCCGCGAGGCCGAACCACTAGCGTCGCGGTGACATCGTTCAGCCGGTAGGCCTTGCCCTCCGGCGAGTCGAACGTGAGCGTCCGCCGAACCGCGGCGGCGATCGCGGCCTGCCCGCCGACCACGTTCTCCCAGGTCGGCGAGAGCGCGTCCTCCAGGTCCGCCATGAAGACCTTTGCGCCGCTGTTGAGGGCGTTGATCATCATCTTCGGCTCGGCGGGGCCAGTGATCTCCACGCGCCGGTCGTCCAGGTCCGTGGGCGCTGCGGCCACCCGCCAGTCGCGCTCTCGGATCCCGGCCGTGTCCGCCAGGAAATCGAACGATTCGCCCGCGTCGAGGCGCTGCTGCCGCTCGGCACGCGCGGCCAGGAGTTGCCTGCGGCGGTCACCAAACTCGCGCTGGAGCGAGGTCAGGAAGTCCAGCCCGTCGGCTGTGAGCACTGTGTCGGTGTGCGGCACGGTGGGTCCGACGATCTGCATGCAGCCATCATCGCCGACGCCCGCAATTCGATAACGACGCGCAGAATCGTCGCGTAGCCACCAACGAGCGCCGATGTCCGGCGCAGGTCAGATCAGGGCAGAAGGACATGGCAGAAGAACCGCAGTACCGCGCCTGGAACGAGCAGATCAAGATCGATGGGGATCGTCTGCTGTCGGAAGTGAAACGTCTGGTTGCCGAGGGCAACGTGCGGCGCATCACCATCAAGCAGGGCGAGAACACGGTGATGGAGTTCCCGCTCACGGTCGGAGTCATCGGGGCGCTGCTCGCGCCGTGGCTGGTGGCAGTCGGCGCGATCGCCGCGGTCGTCACCGACTGCAGCATCGTGGTCGAGCGCACGGACCAGCCGAAGGCTTGACTCTCGGGTCTGAGCCTTCCACGCTGCTCGACCGGAGCGGCTACGAGTTGGAGGTCGAGGACCGCTTCGATCAACCAGTCCTGGACGAGCGACTGTGGATCCCGCACTTCCTGCCCCAGTGGAGCTCAAAGGCAGCCTCGGCGGCCCGATTCGATGTTGGCGGGGGACGCCTTCGGCTCCGGATCGACGCAGACCAGGACTCGTGGAACCCTGAGCTGGAACCCGGCGTGCGGGTCTCGTCGCTCCAGACCGGCGTCTGGTCCGGGCCGCGTGGAAGCTCGTTGGGGCAGCACCACTTCCGCGCCGGCCTGACGGTCAGCGAGGAGCAGCCCGCTCGAGCTCTCTACACGCCGATGCATGGGCTGTTCGAGCTGCGTGCACGTGCTACGGCCGAGCGAAGCGCGATGGTCGCGCTGTGGATGATCGGTTTCGAGGACCAGCCCACGAGATCCGCCGAGATCTGCGTGATGGAGATCTTCGGACGCGATGTCTCTGGAGGCGAATGCCACGTTGGGATGGGCGTGCATCCCTTCGGTGACCCGGCAATCACGGACGAGTTCTCGCGCGAGAGCCTGGCCATCGATGCCACGCGGCGACACGAATACGCCGCTCAATGGACCAGCGACTGGGTCGCCTTCTACGTCGATGAGCGGCTGGCCAAGGTCGTGAGGCAATCGCCGGCCTACCCGATGCAGGTGATGCTCAGCCTGTTCGACTTCGCGGACACGTCCAGCCCGGAGCTGCCAGCCGGCGCTCGTCCATCAGCGGCGTTCGAAGTCGAGTGGTTCCGCGGCTGGCGCCGAGTCATGGATGGTGACGGCGGTCGACCCAAACTGGCGGCAGCCGGCGATTTCCACAAAGAGTCATGACGACTGACGCCTGAACCACGTTTGGGACGTGGCGATCGTCGAAATCGCCGGGCAACTTGGACACTTCGTGGTGTTGGCAGGGGCGGCGGCTGCGATAGCACCTGAGTCCAGGAAGATCGATGGACACTCTGTGGAAAGTGCGACCAGATCGGTCTCTGGCCCGCGACGAACCGAAGCCTCCCTGGTGCCTCGAGCCGTCGCCTACTGACCGAGGACGGGCAGGCTCTTGCCGTTGTCCCTGATCCGTGGCAGTGAGGCGGCCAGGATCTCCGACACGTCCTGCGCCACCACGCCGTTGCCGCGGCCGCCGGGAGCGTCCGCGATGCCGTCGCGCATCATCACCAGGCAGAAGGGGCAGGCCGTGGCCACGGTTTCCGCGCCCGTGTCCAGGGCCTGACGTGTCCGTTCGGCGTTGATGCGCGTGCCGCGGTTCTCCTCCATCCACATGCGGCCACCACCCGCCCCGCAGCAGAACCCGTTCTTGCCGTTCTTGTCCATCTCGCGCAACTGGACGCCGGGGACTGCCTCCAACACG
>CAZENL010000122.1:0-8174 GCA_964513505.1 uncultured Anaerolineaceae bacterium | reverse complement strand
ATGCCCAGCCAGCCCAGCCCGACCAGCGTGCCACCGACGAACAGCGCGAATCGCCAGATCCAGGTCAACGGGCTGCCCTCGGGCTCGGCGACCTGGCGCGGCGCGTAGACGAGCATGGCGTAGAAGACCGCCGCGAAGAGCACCAAGAAGCCGAGCACGGTTGCCAACCCACCGAGCTCGGTGGCGTCGACAGGACCGGAGAAGGCGCCGCCACCTGTCAGCTGGTGGATCAGCGTCCCAAAGAGGT
The DNA here is from genome assembly GCA_964513505.1 of uncultured Anaerolineaceae bacterium. Classification (GTDB taxonomy): domain Bacteria; phylum Chloroflexota; class Limnocylindria; order Limnocylindrales; family CSP1-4; genus JAFMJV01. The sequence continues at coordinate 7,927 of CAZENL010000122.1, read as the reverse complement.
TGCCCGACACCAGGGTGAACGGCGTGACCAGCGCCCGGCGCACCGCCGTCGGCAGCTTCGGCCAGCGGATACGGACGACCACGATCCCGATGAAAGCGACCACGACCACCGACTTGGCAGCCAGGTCGGGGAGGCTGAGGCCGGCGAAGGCACTGATCGTGACCAGGAGCAGGCCACCCACCAGTGGACCGGCCGAGGCACGCTCCAGGATGCCGGGTGCGTCTTCCGCCCGCCGATCGGAACTGGTGGTGACCAGGCAGGCGAACGCGCCGATCACGGCCACGATCCCCAGCACGCCGTCCACCGGCCGCCCCGGATCGAAGGGCCCGGTCGTGTTCTGGGCCCTTGCCAGCAGGGGAGTGGCGAGCGCCACCCATGCGACCAGCGCCCAATCCTCCACGCGTGCCCAACTGGCAAATCGCTGCATGGTCGGCATGACCTCAGCATGAACGGTGTCCGCCCGCTGGCGCGGAATGCGGCCGGGTTCCGACCGGCAGCGGACCAACCATCCGGTAGCATGCGTGGCCTCGGCCGGGGCATCCGCGGCGGACTCGGCAGGACTATCGACCTGGAGGGAAGCGGACATGCACACGTTTTCGAAGCGGTCCCTGCTGTTCCTGCCCTGTGCTGTGGGGCTGGCCATCGTGGTCGCCGCCGCGCCCGTGGCGGCCGTCACCTGGGTGAAGACCACGCTCGCCAACGCGGGCGGCGCTGCGCTCCAGGACGCCGCGTTCCAGGGTCACAACGCGGCCGTGGTCTGGCAGGTGCCCGGCCCGATCACGGAGCTGCGCACCAGCACCAACAACGGCTCTACTTTCGGCGCGACGCATGTCGTCGAACCGGGGCGCCAGACCCGCGAGGCTTCTGCCGCGCTCTGCGGTTCCGACCTGTACGTCGCGTTCGCACAGAACTACAGCCAGCCTGCCACGCCAAACCTGTGGCTGATCTACGTGGACCGGGACAGCACCGCCGGCGTGAACACCCAGTACTCCGCGGCGTACCAGACGCAGGACACCATCGGACGTTTCCCGGACGTGGCCTGCACGGATACCAGGCTGTGGGTGTCCTGGGAACAGAAGGTCGGCAGCCAGTGGCACGTCTTCGTGAACTTTGCCGCGCGCTCGTTTGCGAGCTTCGATAGCGCGCCCATGGATCTCGGCCTGCTCGGCTCCGACGCCGGCAAGCCGGTCATCGCGGCCGCCGGCAACAACGTGTATGTGGCCTGGTCGACGCCCAGCGGAGCGATTCGGGTTCACCGGTGGAGCGACGCCGGCACGGTGACGGACCTCGGCGAGCGTCAGCTGGCGACCGGCAATCCGTCGGGCGGTGGAGCGGGCGTGCCGCGCATCGACACCGTCGGCGGCAAGGTCGCCGTGGTCTGGTACGACTGCGGGGACATGCGCGCCCGGGTCAGCAACGACCATGGCGCCACCTGGGGCTCCACCCGGACGCTCTTCACGGGTGCCTGCGGCAGTGAGTTCGGCGGCCTCCCGAGCAGCGTCGCCATCTCCGGCTCGCGGATCCTGGTCGCGTTCGACCGTTTCGCGGCCACCCAGACGCAGCACATGATCACCACGAGCAACAACTTCGCGAGCTTCACCGACCACCTGGCCTATGGGTCCAGCGACCTGCTCCTGCTGGGATTCGTCCACCCGTCGGGAGCGACCAAGATGGCCGGTGCCGTTGACGAGGGCACGCGGCTGCGGTTCCTGCGCCAGCCCTAGACGGAGCCACCGCAAAGCCCCGGGGACGTTCGCCCCCGGGGCGGTCCGTCAGAGCTGATCGACCACCTGGCGCGCCTCGTCCAGGTCCGCGTTGGTCAGCTCGCGGTACTTGGCCATGGCCTGGAGCCGTTTGCCGGCCCGCGCCAGGTCGATGACCTCCTGCGGGACGCCGGCATCCGCCACCTCGTACGGCAGGCCAAGGTGCTGTGAGATCAGGATGACCTGGGCCTCGACGCGATCCAGGTGTGCCTTGATGTTGAGTGCCAGCTGGTGGACCACGCGCGGATCCGTGGACAGTTGGTGGTTCTCGAACGACATGTGGCGCTCCCCTTGGTGATGACCGGGAATCCCCTGGGTCCGATCGTAGGGCCGCGCGTGCCAGAAGGCCGCCGCCGGACGCGCTCGGCCCATCCGCCGGATTCGCCCGATACTCAGGGGGTATGCCCGCGCCGACTGCCGTCATCTTCGATCTGGGCGGCGTCCTGATCGACTGGAACCCGCGCTACCTGTATCGCTCGTTGTTCCTGGACGATGAGCCGGGCATGGAGTGGTTCCTGAGCAACGTGACGAGCCGGGCCTGGAACGAACAGCTGGATCTCGGGCGCAACTGGGCGGAGGCTGTGGCCGAGCTGGTCGCCCTGCATCCGGATCGAGCCGACCTGATCCGTGCCTACCACGAGCGGTGGGAGGAGATGCTCGGCGGACCGCATCAGGACACCGTGGCGATCCTCGCCGAACTGAGGGCCACACGGGTGCCGCTGTACGCGCTCACCAACTGGTCCGGGGAGACGTTCGACATGGCGCGCGACCGGTTCCCGTTCCTCGAGTGGTTCGCCGGGATCGTGGTGTCCGGGCACGAGCGATTGATCAAGCCGGACGAGCGCATCTTCCGGCTGTTGCTGGAGCGCTTCTCCCTGGCGCCTGCCTCGACCCTTTTCATCGACGACAGCAAGGCCAACGTCGATCAGGCGAGGCGACTGGGGATGGACGCGATCCTGTTCACCGACGCGCCGGAACTGCGAACAGCGCTGGCGGAGCGCTGCCTCCTGGGCTGAGTCAACGAAAACGGCCCCGGGGCGAGCCCCGAGGCCGTTTTCCAAAGCTTCCTGCCGGGGAGCTAGACCAGCGTGTACACCACCGGGCAGTAGCTGCGGCCGAGGTGGTCGTAGTTGTTGCGGTAGTGGTCGATGACGACCTTCGCGCGGCCCATCACCGTCATGCTCGGCGTGTACCAGGTCAGGATGACCAGCGCCCGATCCCTGCCGGTGAGCGGGCCGTTCCAGTTGACGTGCCGCTGACCGAACATCGCGGACGTGGTGCGAGTCGCGGTGGCGGTGGCCTCCGACCCCGTGTTGACGGTGCTCCACGCGCCGCCGGTGAGATGCTGGAGCTTGACCCTGAAGCCAACGGTGCCGGAGCTGGCACCCGTGCCGGCCGGCCAGAACACGGTGTCTGGCGCCGTCACCTTGACACTCACGATGTAGACGTGGCCGAGGGTGCCGCCGCCGTTGTAGTTGCAGGTGCCGGCCGGCTGGGCCCCCGTGTCGGTCCACGAGTAGGTGCCGATCGTGCCGCTGCTCCCAACCTGGTGGGCCGCAAGCGCGCCGCCACCACCAAAGGTCAGCATCGCTGCCGTGAGCGTCGCCAGAGAGGCACCGCTCACGAAACGCCGCACCGATGTTCTTGCCACTGCGAACCTCCAGACTTGAGAGCGGGATCGCCCCACGAGTTGCGGGCCAGAGTAGGGCGCGCCCGCGCTGAACGCAATCGCCTGAACTGCAGGTGCGCCCCTGCAACACCCTCCGTACGGTCTCCGGTTTACCGAAGTACGGCTGGCCGCGCGCCCCTCCGGACGGCAGCATTCATCCCGTCACCCGGACTCACCACAGCAATCGTGCCTTCAATGAGCCGGTCGGCACCAAAGCCGGCGCCGTCTATCGCGTCGCGAGCTCCGAGCAGGCTGTCAGAACAACCAGCCCCGATGAGGAACGCATCCGTTATGGCGTCAATGGCAGTCAACGAAATCGGACCGATGCTGACGGCCAGTGAAGTGGCCGAGCTGCTCCACCTCCATGTCAACACCGTCAAGCGACTGGGCGACCGCGGAGAACTTCCGTTCTTCCGTGTCTGCAAGCGCGGCGATCGCCGCTTCCGCATGGAAGACGTGGTCGCCTTCCTGTCTCGCAACCGCTAGGTCGTTCTCGCACCAAATCGTTGGGCGGTTCACGCCGCCCGGACTCCCTCTCTTGACGCGCCGTCGGTCGCCCGCCGACGGCGCTTCTCGTTGTGCGGGTGGCGCGAGAACATGGCCGGATAGGATGGCCGAATGCAGGAGAAGAGCCACCGGGGCCAGAAGCACAAGGGATGTGGCCTCTGTGACACGGACAAACGGGCGGGCAATGCGGCCGAGCGGCGTCCCATCCGGGATCGTCGTCAGCTTGAGCGGGCCTCCGATGATGGCCCTGGACGCCCGTCCATTTCAGGCTGAGTTCCGTATGAAACACCGACGGAAGCCACCGCCGGTCGGATGGCGCAGTCGACCCGGTCCGCTACCACAGCTGGAGCCCTTCGTTCCGCACCGAGGTCTGGATCCCGCGTTGCGGGCGCTCGTCCTCTACGTGGGAGCGGTCGCTGTGCTGGGGGTCGTGCTCATGTTTCTTGTCGGGGTGTTGTTCATGATGGCTGGAGGCTACGGGCCCTGAGTGACGGCTCGCTAGGATGGCCGGGTGATACAGCCGCCCGAACGGCCATCGAAACGCGCCTACCCCAGGCTCATGGGTTGGCGCGAATTGATGCGCTGGAAAACCAACCCTCGCGTGATCCTGATCTCGACCGTTGTCGGCATCGGACTGGTGATGCTGATGCTGCTGGCTCTGGCGATCGTCGCCCAGATGACCCACTAGCGCAGTGTCGAGCCAGCGAGGGCTGACCGAACGCCCGTGCGGATTCCAACCGAGACACCACCCGAATTCGGCTACTTCACGCTGAGTTAGCCGTTGACGGCTACTCAAACCGCAGTTAGCCTGACTGCGTGAACGACCAAGGTCTCGGGATCGTGCTGTTCGGGGACGTGATCAAGTCCCGGGAGGACGCTGCCGCGTCGACCGTCTGGCTCGAGAGCCTGTGTGCCACGCTCGACGCAGGCTACGCGAGCCAGCGTCTTGCCCCGTTCGACTTCACCCAGGGCGACGAATTGCAGGGCCTGTTGAGCATGGGCGCCGATCCATTCCTGGCGGTGCTCCAGGCCACGCTCCAGGCGCACGACGGGCCAGGGGCCGTGCCGCGCATGCGCTGGGCGGTGGTCGCCGGGCAGATCGACCCCGGCCGCGGGCCGGCCACGCGACGGACGGGTGCGGCATTCATCCTCGCGCGCACCAGCCTGGAAACGGCCAAGCGCCAGCGGGACGGGCTGATCTGTCGCGTGGAGGACGCGCGTGCCGATCTCTTACTTGACGGAACGGCGCCGGTCCTGGCTGCCATGATCGACGGCATGACGGATCGGCAACGGGAGGTCGCGCGGCTGAGCCTGGTGGATGGCCTGCGCCAGTCGGAGATCGCCGACCGACTGGGGATTGCTCGTGCCACCGTGTCCGTGTCCTCCGCCAGGGGAGACGTGCGCAACCTCGGCCGCCTGCTGGGTGCCATGCGGGCCATCTGGGCCGATGGCGTCCGCGCGGAGGGCGGCCTCTCGTGACCAACGTCTCGCTGGTCCTGGCCGGGCTGGTTCTGGCCCATCTTCTTGCCGACTTCGTGCTCCAGACCGATGCGATCGCCATCGGCAAGTTCGGGGATGGCCCCAGCGCGTGGCGTTGGCTGGGCGTCCATGTGTTGGTCGTCGCCGTGGTCAACCTGCCGCTCGTGCTGATCTTCGGAGTGCCCGGCGTCGTCTTCGTATTGCTGACCGCGCTGACGCACCTGGTAATCGACCGGACCAAGATCGTGCTGACTCGGCGCTCGGCCACGCCCGTACGCGAAGCCGTGGCCGAGGGAGGGGATCCGGCCGAGGGGCCGCCGCTCGACCGGGCCTGGTCGCCGCGTCCGGCCGCGCTGTTCGTGCTGGACCAGGGTGCGCACCTGGCCGTGCTGCTGGTCCTGTGGGCATTGATCCTGGCCGGTGCCGCGCCGACGGGCCTCTGGAACGACCTGACTTCGCCACTCGGTCGCAGCATCGACCCCGCCGACGTGCACCGATTCGTGCTGGCGGCAGTCGTGCTGGCGGACCTCGCGATTGCCAATGTTCGCGGAGGCGCGCTGCTGGTGGGGACGCTGGTCCAGGCGCCCGCGCGCAACGACGTGGCCAGCGCCGCGGCGGCCGGAACGGTTTCGCCGGCCAAGGTTGGTGCCACGATCGGAGTGCTGGAGCGCCTCATCGTCTGCGCGCTGGTTCTGGTCGGGGAATATGCCGCGATCGGCCTGGTCATCGCGGCCAAGACCATCGCGCGCTTCAAGCAGCTGGAGGACCGCCAGTTCGCCGAGTACTACCTGCTGGGCACGCTCGCCAGCGTCAGCCTGGCCATCCTGACCGGGATGCTGGCGGCGTCCGCCCTTCGTTGATCGCCGCGAGAACGTCAAGGTGATCGCCAGGACGGAGCCGATGTCGGGGCCAAGGAAATGAGCCAGGTCCGTGCCATGTCCGACCAACTGCGTCATCGGCTGTGGCTGGTCGGTGGCTGGATCCTGGCCGGGCTGGCGCTGGCCGCGATCGCGTCGGTGTTGGCCTCGCGTCAGGAGTTGGCGCTGCTGGCGGTGGCGGTTCCGCCACTGATCGCGGGGGTGGCCGTGATCCGATCCACCCGCTTGGCACGGACGCTCGGAGTTCTGGTGGCGGCCGTCTACGCCGTGGGCGCCATGGTCATCGCCACGATTTCATGGCGCGGGCTGACGCCGGCTGCGGGCCAACCGCGGGCCGACTTCGACACGGCCACGCTGGTCGTCGCGGTCCTCGTGGTCGCGGCGGGCATGCTCGTCCTCATCGGCCGATCAAGGGGTGCCGGGTAGCGGAGAGGTACCCACTTCGTCGGCGGCGCACGTTTTCCGTACGAGTGCAACGTGCGGAAGGTCTCAGGCCCCTGGATGGCACCTGAGTTCGTCGGCGGTGCACGTTTCCCGTACCAGATCGACCGATTCACCGGCCTGGGACGGGCGAGGAACCCGGACCTGGTCGCATTCGCACGTTTCGCGTGCCGTCACACGGCTTCGCGCCGCCTCAGATGAGCTGCAGCTCGGCTGGGACCTCGTTCGTCGGCTGGAGCAGGAAGATCCAGATGTCCCAGGCCGCATGACTGACGACCAGCGCGCCGAGCGGCATCCCCAGCGCGTATAGAGCGCCCCAGTGCGCCCCCGCCACGCTGGCCGCGCCGAAGAGCGTGAAGTTGCCGGTCACGATGTGCACGCCGCCGTACGCGCCTGTGGCCAGGGCCATGCCGCGCACACGGCCGAAGCGCGCGGTCAGCGCCTGTTGCACCAGTCCGCGCCAGAACAGCTCCTCCGCGGGTGCGATCACGGTCAGCAGCCGTGCCGCGATCTGGGCTTTGGGCCGCAGCTCGCGCAGCGCATAGATGTCCGCGATGTCCGACTCGCCGCCCGGGACGAAGCGCCGCGCGAACCGGTCGCCGACCCAGAACGTGCCGTACAAGGCGGCCGCGGAGCCGAGGCCCAGCGCCACATCCCTCGGCCGGATTCGCGCGCGCCGCGCCTCCGGGGACATGGCCACCGCGTACCCACCGAGCGTCGCGCCCGTCACCGTCATGCGCGACCAGAACCGATCGCGCGGTCCCCGGAACGTGGCCGCAAACGCGGCCTGTGCCATGCCCAGCCCAAAGGCTGCCCGCACGGACCCGGAGATCGGGAGACGCATCAGATCCGGGTGCTGAGCAGCACGCCGACCACCAGGAGGGCGCCGAAGGTCATGTGCAGTCGAGCGCTCTGCAGGTCCAGCATGGCGATGGCGCGCGCCTGGCCGCCCGCTCCCAGCTCGGCCGAGCGGATCACCACGGCCAGCAGCGGCAGCGAGAGCAGCGCCACCATCACGGCCGGCGGCAGCACCTTGAGCGCCACGGCCATGCCCAGCAGCACATACGCGCCGATGGTCATGCCCAGGTACGCGTAATGCGCGAAGTCGCGCCCGAGGCCGGACGACAGGGTGGTGATCCCCGCCCGTTTGTCCTCGCTGATGTCGCGCCACTCGTTGCCGTGGAGGATCG
>CAZENL010000121.1:0-8271 GCA_964513505.1 uncultured Anaerolineaceae bacterium | reverse complement strand
CGTCGTTCGAGATCCTGCGCCACCTCACCGAGCGTCTGCCGATCATGATCACGCCTCGCTGGGTGAGCACACGGTGCCAACCCATCGGCATCGGCGACGTCATCGACTACCTGGTGGGTGCCCTTGACCATCCGGAGGTCACTGGCATCGTCGAGATCGGTGGCCCGGACATCCTCTCGTACGGCGACATGATGCGCAAATACGCTGAGGCCAGGGGCCTCCGCCGCCTCATGATCCCGGTCCCGGTCCTGACGCCCCGACTCAGTTCGTACTGGGTCAACCTGATCTCGCCGGTCCCCGCGTCGATCGCGAGACCGCTCATCGAGGGTCTCCGCAACGAAGTGATCGTCCGGGATCCCGGCCCGGCGACGGCGTTCGGCCTTGTTCCCCTGTCATACGCCAAGGCCCTTGCGGAGGCAATCGATCGCTCGGAGCGCCACGAGGTCGAGACCACCTGGTTCGATTCGTTCGCCACCCTGGACGGGACGAAGAAGCGCTCACTGACAAGCGGGGAAGGCATGATCCTCGAGCGCCGACAGCTGCCCGTCGCAGCGGCTCCGGATCGAGTGTTCGCCGAGGTTGAGCGCATGGGCGGCGACGCGCGCTGGCCGTATGCGAACTTCCTATGGCGATTGCGCGGCGTGCTCGATCGGGCCTTCGGCGGAGTCGGCATGCGCCTCGGACGCCGCGACCCAGAACGGCTGCGAGTGGGCGACGCGCTTGACTTCTGGCGGGTGGAGGAGGTTCGTCGTCCGACGCTTCTGCGCCTGCGCGCGGAGATGAAGGTCCCCGGCCGTGCCTGGCTCCAGTACGAAGTCGTCCCGGACGGGACTGGCTCCCGGATCACTCAGACGGCCTTCTTCGAGCCGAAGGGCCTGCCCGGCTTGGTTTACTGGTATGCCCTGTACCCGGTCCACATGTTGATCTTCCGAGGGATGATCCGCGTCCTGTCAGAACGAGCCGCGCAGTAGGGCCTTAGCGGCAGCACGTAGCGCCGCGATAGCCTGCGGCCTGATATCGACCGCTGGCCAACCCACCCCGTCGAATGGTCAGCAGCCGCCGTTGCGGCGCATCCGCTCCAACTCGCGTCGGAAACGCTTGCTTGGCCGACCCGCGCCCCGCACCATCTTGATCCCAGGTGCCAGCCCGGTAACGACGGGTGGCGGGCTGTGGTCGACGTAACAGGTCGCAGCTACTGGCGCGCCGACGCGAGCGTCGATCGGCCGGACGATCTCAAGGATGCGCTCGCGTTCGGCGATCAGCGCCTCCACTCGATCGCCGGCCCGGACCTTCGTCGAAGGCTTTGCTGCGTTCCCGTTGACGCGAACGTGGCCGCCTTCACACAGCTGCGTTGCGAGCGGCCGCGTCTTGACCAGTCGGACGGCGCACAGCCACCGATCAATCCGCGTCTCTTCGGCCGAGGTGTCGTCACTCACGGCTTGGATGGTAGGCGCGCTTCGTGGGTCATGGCTGCTGCGCCGTCCACACCATCTCCGTGGCGGGTTCACACCATCTCCACATCCGACGTCGATGATCCCGGTAGTCCAACTGGACAAGAGCAGACGGAGAGAATTCGATGAACGGAAAAGGGATCCTCAAGCTGATTGCGGTCGTGGGGCTCGCCAAGTTGGTCATGGGCAGCCACGGCCATCGGCGCGGGATGGGCACGAAACAGCGCGGCAACTGGCACGACCACATTGCAGAGTTGCACCGAGAGCTCCATCGCAGCGACGCCGAGGCAAACGCGCAACCCATTGCCACGCCATCCGCAGACGCGACCTGACTCCCTGGCCTCAGTCGCAGAGCGGGTCCTCGGGGAACCCAACTGTCGGCGACTGATGCACCGGTTCCGCAATCTGGCCGTCAGCGCCGATGACGATGATCGCTTTGTGAACGCTTCGTCCCGCGCCGCGGGGGACGTTCAGCTGGACAGACAGCGCGTCGCTCGCATCGCGGATCGACACGTCGACTGAGCCTTGGCGAAGCGTGAACAAGGAAATCGTGCAGGCAGGCGCGGTTTGGCTGCCCGAGACGTCGAGGACTGGGGTGCCGAACAGGCCCGCTCCCTGCCAGTTCACGCTGGCATCCTCATGAGCGTAGTTGGCGACCACGAGGTCCGTGGGCGACGTGCAGCCGCAAGATGGCCAGGCAGCGAGCGGAACGGCCGCGATCGCGATCAAAAGGGCGACCACGACGCCAAGCAGAGCGAAAGGGATCACGAGAAGGCGCCGACCTGGTTTCTTCGAAGCGTCCGGTCGATCGAGCATCGGTCCACCCTCGGTGTACTCCGACGATGCTCGTGCGTGCCCACGACCCCGGCAAGGGCCGTTCAGCACCCCGTTTGCGGCTTGACCACGCGCTGGTGCGACGCGCGAGCGGCCTCAGCGCTCGATCGGTCCCTCTATCCTGCCGACTGACAAAGGTCGTGCGGGAGAGGGCCATGGAAAAGGCGGTTGGCATCGGCGGGGTGTTCATGCGGGCCAAGGACCCGGGAGCGCTGGCCAAGTGGTACCGCGACCAGCTGGGCATCGACACCTACTCGGACGAAGGTGCCGGCACCTGGTTTCAGGAGGCCGGCCCGACCGTCTGGGCCCCCTTCCCCACCGACACGGACTACTTCGGCCGTCGCGAGCAGGGCTGGATGATCAACCTGCGCGTCCGAGACCTGGACGCGATGCGCGCGCAGCTGCGTGCCAGCGGCGCGACCGTCCTGGAACAGACCGAGGAAATGGACGGTATCGGTCGCTTCGGCTGGGTGGAGGACCCGGAGGGCAACCGCATCGAGCTGTGGCAGCCCGCGGCGGAGGCGTTGGTCGAGCCGGAATAGGAACGAATCGTCGGGCGCTGCCTGGGACCGCGACAAAGTCCTTGCGGCAACACAGCCGGCCGTCGTACGGTTGACCCATGCGCAAGATGCTTCTCCACGCTGGCGTGCTCGGCGCCGTTCTGGCCCTCGGGGTTCCGGCAATCACGCAGGCCGGAACAGCCCCTGATCCGAACCTGAATGACACGGTCCTCGGGACCGTGGCCGGTCTCCGGTACGCCACGGAAAGCAGCACCTACCAGGTCGCGGACCGCTATGCGGAGGCGACGGCAGGGTGCGGCGGACCCAACTGGCACCTGATCGGCGGTGGCGCGGCCGCCGGTGGAGACGCAACCAACGCGTGGCAGGCGTTCGATCGTCCCGACGACTACACGGACGTGGACACACAGCCAGACGATGGCTTCCTGGCGGCCGGTTTCGGCCCGGCGGGCAAGACCTTCACCACGTACTCGATCTGCATGAGGAACGTGGCGCTGGAGTACGTCTCCACGTCGGTCGCCAACCAACCGTCGGGCCGGCGCTCGGGTACGGCAGCCTGCAGTGATCCGAGCTGGCACGTGACCACGGGCAGCGCGGCGATCGCCACCAGCAACAGCTGGATCTCGACATCCGTCCCGACCGACGGGCCCGACTCGGATTCGACCAGGGACGACGGCTGGAGGGGCACGGCTTTCGACACGGTCAACGGCCTGGGCGGTTTCTCTGTTTCCGCGATCTGTGCCGAGGGAGTCAACCTTCACTACGCCAAGGCCACGGCGCCGAGGGTTTCCGCGGGACACGTCTCCAGCGTCAAGGTCTCATGCGGCTCCGCCGGGCACGTGGTGGGCGGCGGGGTGACCGTGAGTGGCACGGCCGACCAGTCCCGAGTCGTGGTGTCGGCACCCTTCGACGGGCCCGACGCGGACCACGTCCCTGATGACGGCTGGCGTGTCAAGGTCTACGCGGTCTCCGGCACAAATCTCGCCGTGACGGCATTCGCGATCTGCCTCCAGGGCTAGGCGACCCAGCAGGAGCGCGTCTCTAGCGACGTCGATCAGCGGCGTCGCGTGTCCCTTCGTCTGCCGCGATCACATCCGCCGACTCGAAGGGTCCCACGGAAGCCAGTGCACCTCGCGCACCGCCGACCAGGGCATCCAGCGTGGTTCGCCGCATGTCGGCAGCCACCTGCCGCTCTTGACCGTCCCCATCCGCGAGCGCGTCGATGACGCCGTCGATATCGGCCTCGGATCGGTTCTGGCTCAGCTTGCGTTTGGCCTCGAGTCTCGTGACACGCAACTCCAGCCCGACGATCGCGCGGGCTTGCGTCTCGATGTAGCTGTCCGGCGCATCGTCGACCGACCACGGCTCCGCGAAGCGCCCCTCCTGTCGCTCGACCAGGGCCCGGACGTGCGGCAGCAGCCACTCAGCCTGGTGGTGGACCGTCACGGTGCCGTGCGCGCTGACCGTGCTGTAGTTCCAGGTGGGCACGACCTTGCCGGTGAGCCGCTTCTCCTCGTACCAGCTCGGCGTGATGTAGGCGTCCGCACCGTTGAAGATCGCGACCACGGCAGGCCTCGTTTCCAGCGCACGCCAGTGCGGGTTCCCACGCGCCAGGTGACCACGCAGGATGCCCGGGCCCTCCCCTCCCGCTGACGGCTCGAAAAGCATCGGCAGGATGGAGACCTGGTAGCCACCGCCTTCGTCGATCGACACGAGAGTCGCCGGCACGATTGCGCACAGCTCCGCGAGGAGCACGGTCGGATCTGCGACCGTGAACTTCCCGTGGGCCGGCTGGTACACGCCGCGATCATACGATTGGCCCCAGGACACACAGGACATGGCCCAACGATTTGTCGATGCTATGGCCATGTTCAAGTCACGGAAGGCACTCGCTGTTCTGTTCATTGCGGCCGTCCTGCTCGGAGGCTGTGCGAGCAGCACGCCGTCTCCTGTTCCCACGGAGCCACCGGAGTTCGGAACGCCATTGGTTGTCTCCGCATCTTCGGGACCGGCGACCGCCTCGCTCGCCCCGCCTACGGTCGCGTCATCGCCGGCCGGCTTCACGACCCCGGAAGCGGCCGTGACCCAATACCTTGACGGCGTAGCGCATGCAGACGTGAGCGAGATCCTGGCCGCCTGTGCCATCGACGAAGCCGCAGCCGGCTTCTCTTTCTCGGCGCAGGTGGATTGGCTCAAGGTGATGCAGCTGGCGCAGAACCCGGCACCGGCGCAGTACCCCTTCTACGCGGAGATGAACCGTTCGCTGTTCACCGACCGCATCCTGAGCCAGGCGCGCATGCTCACCTACAGCCTGCTCTCGAGCACGCCGGTCGATGCCAACGTCGTGCCCGCTGACAAGGCCCAGGCAGATGCCTTCGCGGCCCAGGTGGACCCCGCGCGACTCGCCGGGCTCAGCGTGCTGAAGATCCGTTTCCCGAATGCCACGTTCCAGAACGACTCACATTTCCTGGCCAACTCCAAGACGATGGCCGCGATCTACGGCGCAGACGATTCGACGCAGCGCCTGGCACTCATCTCGCTGTCGGGCACGGACTACGAGGCGGGCTTCACGCTCTTCCAATACGCCGGCGGTTGGAAGGTGCTCTTGCAGACGGCCAGCCTCTCCGACCTGCCATCGCTGGGGACCGCTCAACCGATCACCGCGGAGGACTTCGACACTCAGACGTCCGGCAACTGAGCGTCCGACGCGTCCGGTTGGTGGTGTGAAGGGCCTCGCTCGTACTCGGCGGTTCGCTCGCTCCGTAACCTTTGTGTTACCGTGTGACCGTCGGGATGGAGATCCTGCACACCATTCGGCGGTCGATACGGGAGTCGGAAATGGGCAGTTCGATGATCCGCTACAAGGTCCGGCCGGACCGTGCCGACGAGAACGAGACACTCGTGAAGGCCGTCTACGAGCAGCTCAACCGTGAGCGGCCGGAGGGTCTCCACTACGCCACGTTCAGGCTCCCCGACGGCGTGAGTTTCATGCACATCGTGATCGACACGGACCAGCCGGGCCGCATCCTCAACGAGGTGGCGGCGTTCAAGGCCTTCGTGACGGACATCGAGAGCCGCTGCGACGAGCCGCCCGTAGCGACGGAGATCACCACTGTCGGGTCATACGGCGTCGATTCCTGACGGGTCCTGGAGGGCAGGCTACTTCCGTGCCTGCCTGATTCGCTTCAGCAGAGCCTTCATCTCCGCCGAGCGATAGACCTCGCGTCGGTCGGCGATGCGCACGACCAGGACGAGCAGCACCTCGTCCGTGACCTGATAAAGCAGTCGGCACGCGCCCACTCTGAGCCGCCAGATTCGTTCTGATCCGGTTCCGGAGAGAAGGGCGGCGCCATCAGGTCGTGGTTCCCGAGCGAGGCCGTCAACAGCTGCCACAAGCTGGAGTTGCACGGCGCGAGGAAGGGCGCCGAATTCGCGCGCGGCGCTTGGCAGGAACTCAACCCGATACGGCGGGCTCATGCGGCCTCCGGCCGGTCAGGCGTTCAACTGATCGCGAATGTGTTCCCAGGAAAGGTGGACCGCGTTCGACGGATCCGCGAGCGCCTCTCGAGCGGCTTCGAGGTCGATCTCATCCTCCAGCGCTTCCAGGAGTTCGAGATCCTCGACGGGCACGACGGCGGCCACGTCACGGCCGCGCCTGGCCACGCGCACTCGCTCGTGGGCATACGCAACACGATTGACGAGTTCGGCGAACTCGTCCCGGGCCTCACTGACACTGACACTCATCCCTGGCCTCGCATGCTCCACCTCAGTCTGTACGAAACGTACAAATGGGTCAAGAGCTTCAACCGCCCCCATCCTCGATCAGTCCTGCCGCCACAGGTCGATCTGTGGCAGGCCGTGGATACCCAGCGTCTGCGACAGCTCGCCGCAGTGGTAGGCCTCGTGGCTGAAGAGCCGCTGGAGGATCGAGCCGCGGGTGTGCACCTGATGCGTGCCGCCGAAGTCGCGCTGGATCTCGTCGGAGAGCATGTCCGGCGTCCAGCGATCCAGGCAGGATTCGACCAGGCGAAAGGTCGAGTCAAGCGCGCCGACCAACTCCCCTGCCCCACGCGGGTGGTCGAGATCGTCCTCCCACCCGATGCCGCTGGCGGCGTCCACGAACGGCGTGGTCTCCGTCCCGGGCTCGCCGATCACGGCACAGAGCCAGTAGACGCGCGCCGCGGCCGTGTGTCCGACCACCGCCCAGATCGGATACCGATCCGGGGCTGAGCGAATGGCGAGCTGTTCGTCCGTCATGGCGCCAATCACCTCGCGCAGGCGGCGGTTGTACTGCGGCCACATGTCGTAGAACGGCCGGATCGTGGCGGCGCTCATCCCTTCCTCCCCTGCGCAGCAAGAGCCTTGCCTCTGCACGTCATCCTATCCGTCGTGACCGCCCCCGATCCGAGGCTCGAGCTCGTCCGCCGCCAGCTCCGGATCGCGCTGTGGCTCGAGCTCTTCATCGAGTTCAGCTTCGTGATGGCCATGGCGGCGACGCTCGGCGCGTTCAACGGCGGGCTGCCCACGAGCACGCCGCCCATCGCCCAGGCCTATCTCGTGGTCGGCTTCCTGGTCACGATTGCCGTCGCAGTCCGCACGCAGCAGATGCTGAACGCGGCCGCCCGCGGGGATCTCACGACGTTGCGGCGGCTAAACCCGCGGGCCTGGGCGTGGATCGCCTTCGTGTTCAGCGCGATCCTGCCGTCGATCTACCTGAACGCGGCAGCCGCCGCGACGCCGCCCAACAACTGACGCGCCCTACGAGATCTTGCGGCGGTAGGTCCGCATGGCGAAGGCGTACGCGACGACCAGCAGGCCGACACACCAAGCCAGCGCGATCCAGATATCGCTGCCGACCGGCTGCTGCGTGAACAAGTCGCGGATGGCGTTGACGATCGACGTCACCGGCTGGTTCTCGGCGAAGACGCGCACGGGACCGGGCATGGTCGCCGTCGGCACGAAGGCCGAGCTGATGAACGGCAGCAGGATCAGCGGATAGGAGAAGGCACTGGCACCGTCCGAGGACTTCGCGGTCAGGCCGGGGATGACGGCCAGCCA
This sequence comes from uncultured Anaerolineaceae bacterium, assembly GCA_964513505.1. Classification (GTDB taxonomy): domain Bacteria; phylum Chloroflexota; class Limnocylindria; order Limnocylindrales; family CSP1-4; genus JAFMJV01. The sequence goes on along the minus strand of CAZENL010000121.1, from coordinate 410 downwards.
CGTCAACGCCAGCGTGAACAGCAGCAGGATCCCGGCGATGGCCAGCCAATCCAGCACCCCCGCCGATGAGCGGAAGCCCATGAGCAGGGCCACCAGTACGACCACCACGACCGAGACCAGGTTCGCGACCACCGAGGTCAGCACGTGCGCCCAGAGCACGGACGACCGCGCAATTGGCATGGACTGGAACCGCCCGAAGATGCCGCCCTTCAGGTCCAGAAAGAGGCGGAAGGCCGTGTAGGAGACGCCTGTGGCGATCGTGATGAGCAGGATGCCGGGCAGCAGGTAGTTCACGTACGAGTCCGACCCGGAGTTGATCGCGCCACCGAAGACGTAGACGAACAGCAGCAGGAACGCGATCGGCATGATCGTGGTCGTGATGATGGTGTCCAGGCTGCGCGTGATGTGAC
>CAZENL010000120.1:0-8395 GCA_964513505.1 uncultured Anaerolineaceae bacterium | reverse complement strand
AGCGCAACGGCATGGAAGCGCGTGCGTCCGGCGTCGGCCGGATGGAGTAAGCGGACGCCACGGTCCGGTCCTTGGCGTTCTGGTTGTAGTCCAGGAACACGCCGTGCCGCTCTTCCTTCCACCACTTGCTGGTGGCCAGGTCCGGCGCCCGCTGTTCCACGTCCCGGGCCAGGGCCAGCGCCGCGCGGCGCACCTCCGAGTAGGTCCACTTGCGCTCGATGCGGACGTTGATGTGGATCCCGCGCGAGCCGGACGTCTTGGGCCAGCCGACCAGGCCGACCGCTTCCAGCGCCTCCTTCGACACCATGGCGACCCTGCGGACCTGGTCCCAGGGCACGCCCGGCATGGGATCCAGGTCCACTCGCAGCTCGTCCGGGTGATCCAGGTCGTCGGCCCGAACGGGATGCGGGTTGAGGTCCACGCAGCCGAGATTGATGATCCAGGCCAGCTGAGCGGCGTCGCGCAGCACGATCTCTTCGGCGGTGCGACCGGACGGGAAGCTCAGCTCCACCACCTCGATCCAGGGCGGCCGCGATTCCGGGGCGCGCTTCTGGAAGAAGAAGTCTCCAGGGTTGCCGGCGCCGTTGACGAAGCGCTTGAGCGCCATCGGGCGGCCGCCGGCGCCGCGCAGCGCACCATCTGCCACGGCCAGGTAATAGCTGACCAGGTCGCGTTTGGTGTAGCCCTTCTCCGGGAAGAAGATCTTGTCCGGATTGGAGATGGTGACCTCGCGGCCGGCGAGTTCGATCGTTTCGACCTTGCGCACCATCCCGGGACGGTATCAGACTGCGCAGCCACCACCAGGAGGACCCGGCCCTGTTCCGTCGCGTCACGATTGCCCTGATCGGCGTGCTGCTTGCCTGCGTGACCGCGGCACCGGTCTCAGCGAGCCCCAACCCGAATTTCCCGGCGCGAGACAGCCTGTACCACAACTACACGGAGCTGGTCACCCACATCCATACCGTGGCGGCCGCTCATCCGGACATCGTGCGGCTCTTCTCGATCGGCACCAGCTACGAGGGCCGCCCGCTCTGGGCCGCCGAGGTGACCAGGAACCCGGGCACCAATGAGCCCAAGCCCGAAGTTCTCTTCGACGGGCTGCACCACGCCGTCGAATACCTGGGCTCGGAGATGACGCTGGATCTCCTTGACCTGCTGACCAGCCACTACGGCCAGACGGACGCCATGGGTCAGCGCGTCACGGCCATCGTCAACACGCGCCGCATCTGGATCGTCTTCATGGTCAACCCGGACGGCTTCGAGTACACCCTTGGCGGGCACCCGTATCGCTGGTGGCGCAAGAACCGCCAGCCCAACGCGGGCTCGACGGCCATCGGCACGGACCTGAACCGCAACTACTCATACCGCTGGAAGTGCTGCGGCAGCGGCAGCACCTCCAACCCGGGCGCCGACGACTATCCCGGCCCGCATCCCTTCTCGGCGCCGGAGACGATCGCCATGCGCGACTTCATCCAGAGCCGCGTCATCGACGGCCGCCAGCAGATCCGCGAGTCGGTCACGTTCCACACGCCCGGGCACCTGGTTCTCTGGCCGTACGGCTACACCTCCAAGCCCGTGCCAAACGACATGACCGTCCTGGATCAGCAGGTGCTGTCCACGCTCGGAAAGCAGATTGCGGCCAGGAATGGCTACCTGCCGCTCCAATGGGGCGCCGGACGGCGGACATCCGGGAGCGCCATCGACTGGCAGTACGGGACCCAGCGGATCTTTACCTTCCTGATCGAGATGGGCAATCCGGGTCCCGTGCCGGACGAGCAGATCGCGCCGGAAGTGACCCGCAACCACGACGCGCTGCTGTACTTCATGGAGCAGGCCGACTGCCCGTATCGCGTCATCGGCAAGGCAGCCCAGTACTGCGGGCCGTACTTCGACGACTTCGAGATCAACCGTGGCTGGCGGGTCAACCCGGACGGCACGGACACGGCCACCGACGGGGCGTGGCAGCGCGGCAAGGTCCAGGCAGATCCGTACCAGCTCGCCGGCGCGGTCAGCGGCCAGGGGGCGCTCGCCACCGGCCGGATTGCGGGCCACGACGTGGATGGCGGGACCACGACCGCACGCTCTCCCGTCATCCATCTGCCCGCGAGCACCTCGTCACTCCATCTGCGCTACTGGGTCGGACTCGGAGCGGACGCGACGGCCGGAGACGGTCTCAGCGTGCAGTTGGTGACCACGACCGGCACCATCCTGGCGACGCTGTTGACGGTGAGTGGGGACGGCGCCCAGCACGATCCGGGCTGGCGGGTGCTCAACAGCACCATGCCGGCCGCCAGCCTCGGCCAGGACGTGGCCATCCAGGTCCAGGCGTCGGACGCGAGTGCCGACTCCACGGTCGAGGCCGGCATCGACGACGTGCGCGTGACCACTCCGTAGGGGCTGACTTCACACCGCACACAGCGGCGCCACGCGGCGCCGTCACCCGATTTCAGGCGCGACGCCGGCGTGCGACTTGGGTACTCTGCGCTCGATGACGGACAGGTTCGTGACGCGTGGCTTTGTTGGGCGGCGGGGTGGCACGCCGTCGGAACGGCAGCGCATTCCGCCGGGCCAGTACCAGACCAACGACTATCCGGTGCTCTCCGCAGGGCCCACGCCGCACACACCATTGGACCAGTGGAGCTTCACGCTCGATGGGCTGGTTGAAGCGCCTGTCTCATGGTCGTGGCAGGACTTCATCGCGCTGCCTGGCCAGGACTTCGTGGTGGACATCAGCTGCGTCACCAAGTGGACGCACCTGGACATGCGCTGGCACGGCGTGACCATCGACACCCTCATGGAGCGCGTCCAGCTCAAGCCGGAGGCGGCCTTCGCGATCGCCTATTCGGACGGCGGCTACACCACCAACCTGCCCATCGCCGAGATCCTCAACGGCCTGGCGTTCATTGCCTGGGACTACGACGGCGCCCCGCTCGCGCCGCCCCACGGCGGTCCGGCGCGCATGGTGGTGCCGCACCTCTACTTCTGGAAGAGCGCCAAGTGGATCCGCGGCCTCCGCTTCGTCGAGCGGGACCAGCCCGGGTTCTGGGAAGGGTTCGGCTACAACAACCACGGTGACCCGTGGAAAGAAGAGCGCTACCAGGGCGATTGAGCGGCGTGCCACAACCCATCACCTGGCAGCTCGCGACGGTCTCCGCCATCCGGCCGGAGACGGCGAACGTGAAGACCTTCGCGTTCTCGCTCCCTGACTGGCAGCCGCACATGCCCGGTCAGCACTACGACCTGCGACTCACCGCCGCGGACGGCTACCAGGCGCAGCGCAGCTACTCGATCGCGTCGCCGCCCGAACAGGCCGGGGGCGTGGAGCTCTCGATCGAACGGCTCCCGGACGGCGAAGTGTCCGCGTTCATGCATGACACGGTGATGGTCGGCGACCGGATCGAGCTGCGCGGCCCGATCGGCGGCTACTTCGTCTGGTCGGCGGTGAGCGGCGGCCCACTGCTGCTCATTGCCGGCGGCTCGGGCATCGTCCCGCTGATGGCCATGCTCCGCGAACGGGCGGCTGCCGGCGCGCGCCAGCCTGCGACGCTTCTGTACAGCTCGCGGAGCCGCGACGAGGCCATCTACTTCGACGAGCTGGCGCAGCTGGCAGGCTCGGCCGGCAGCTCCGGGCTCACGGTGATCCACACGCTGACGCGTTCGCAACCTCCCGGCTGGACCGGGTATTCGCGGCGCATCGACGCGGCAATGCTGCGTGAGGTGCTGGCGCGCACGGACCCGAATGCCACCGTCTTCATCTGCGGACCAACGCCGCTGGTGGAGAGCGCGGCAGGCTCGCTGGTGGACCTGGGCGTCCCGGCGTCGCGCATCCGGACCGAGCGATTCGGGCCGACGGGCAACTGACGGCCGAGCACGAGGTGGTGAGCATGGACGATCTCAACCAGGAAGAAGACCCCACCGACTGGATGCGCCTTGACGGCAATGCGGTGGCCGGCGCGCTGATGGAATGGTTCGGGATGGAGATGACGGCGGCATCCGGCGAGTGCAATCACTGCGGCAACGTGGCTGCGATCGGCACGCTGCACGCCTACACGCGCGGGCCGGGGATCGTGCTGCGCTGCTCCGCCTGCCAGGGGATCGTGCTGCGGCTGGTGCAGACGCCGAGCGGCTCGCTCCTGGACGCGCGCGGCACCGCTTGGCTGGCGCGACCAACGAGCGCGACCTGAGCCGTGGCGCTGACGCTTCCGCCTGGAGTGGTCCCCGAGCCCGTCGGGCCTGGCCAGGAATCCGTCTGGGACTACCCGCGCCCGCCGCGCGTGGAGCCGGTGCCGGAGCGGATCCGGGTGATCGTCGACGGCCGGCCACTGGCGGATTCAGTGCGCGCCGTGCGCGTCCTGGAGACGGCCGGGGCACCCGTCTACTACCTGCCCGCGGGCGACGTGGACATGGCACGCCTCCAGCCCGCGGCGCGGCAGACCTGGTGCGAATGGAAGGGCACAGCCGACTACGTCGACTACGTGGACCCTGACGGCCTGGCGCGGCCGGTCCGCTGGATCGGCTGGAGGTACGGCGATCCGCTGCCGGGGTTCGAGGCCATCCGCGACCACATGGCGTTCTACGCCGGCAAGGTCGATGAAGCGTGGGTTGGCGACGAACGTGCCACTCCGCAACCAGGCCTGTATTACGGCGGCTGGGTCACGAAGATGGTCCGTGGCCCGATCAAGGGAGTGCCGGGTTCCGAGGGCTGGTAGCCGTCTGAACGCGAGCGCGACGTCAGCGCCGCGCCGTGGTCAGCCTCGGGTCTTCTTCGCAGCCAGTGCCCGCTCCCGGTCCGCCTCGAGCTCTCGGAACGCCCGGTCGGCCGCGTGCCAGCCGATCACCTCGACGGTCTTGTCCTCGAGCAGCTTGTAGGTCTGGAAGAAGTGCTCGATCTCCACCAGGCGATGCGGACGGATCTGGTCGAGCCGCTCCACGTGGGCCTGGTTCGGATCGGCGACCGCGACGCACAGCACCTTGAAATCCTGGCCCTGCTCGTCGCGCATCTCCAGGCCGCCCACGGGCCGCGCCCAGACGTGGCAGCCGGTGAAAGTCGGTTCGTCGATGATCAACAGCGCATCCGTGGCATCGCCGTCCCCGGCGAGCGTGCCCTGGATGAAGCCGTAGTCGAAGTTGTAGAAGACGGCCGAACTGAGCACGCGGTCCAGGCGGAAGACGCCGGCCACCGGGTCGAACTCGTACTTGTTGCGGCTGCCGCGCGGAATCTCGACGACGACCTCGATCACTTCGGGGAACGTGCCCGACGGGGTTGTGCTCATGGCCCGAGTCTAAACTGAGCGGCATGGAGAACAGCGAGGCGATCCGCACCGTCCGGGTCGTGCGGAAGTTCAGCTCCGAGCCCGTTCCCGACGAAGCGGTGCGAACGGTCATCAACGCGGCGCGCCGAGCGGGCTCGTCCAAGAACCTCCAGCGCTGGGCGTTCATCGTGGTGCGGGATCGCGGCACGCTGGAGCGACTGTCCAAGGTGGGGGCCTACGCCGGACACCTGGCCGGCGCCAACCTGGCCATCGCAACGCTGGTGCCACGCTCGGACGGCGGCACCTGGGCGCCAGCCGAGTCGGTGATGTGGGATCTGGGACGAGCGGCACAGAACATGGTGCTGGCGGCCTGGGACTTGGGCATCGGCATGGCCCCGGCCACCGTCTACGACGAGCCGCTCTGCCGCTCGATCCTGGAGTATCCGGAAGACCAGTACTGCGGCTACGTCTGGAGCCTGGGCTATCCCGCGGACCCGGCGGACCTGACGCGGCCGCCCAAGGCCGGTGGCCGGGTGGAACTGGACGGGCTCATCCACCAGGAGCGCTGGTAGCGGTCCTGGCGCCTCCTCCGCCAAGCGTCCCCGCGGCACTTGTGCCGGCAGATTGCACAAAGTGTCAGCGTCGATCGCCACCCGCCTGCTCTGGGAGGAGCGCTCCCGCGGGTTATGCCGCGACATTGCACAAAGAGGCCAGGTTGGTCGGTCGGATCCAGCCGCCAGGCCGACTTCGGACCTCGGGCGGCGGACACTTTGTGGATTCGTGACCGGTAAGGCCGAGTCTCATTCGACGACGATGCGGTACGGCCCCCAGCGCTGTGCGGGATCGACCAGCCGGCCGGGACGCCCGAGCGGGGTCATCTTCACGGGTCCGTCCGGCGGCAGCCCGCGCGAGATCTCGTAGATGACGGCGACCCCCTCCCCGTTCCTGGCCAGCGTCGCCGCCAGGCGTCCCTCGGTCGACGGTTCCAGCAGCACGAGGGCCACAGCGCCGGGATGCCCGATCAGCGCACGCCCAGCGACCGCCTCGTCGTCCGGCGCAAAGTCGAAGCTGATATCGGGCAGGTCGGCCGCCGATCGCTCGAGATCGACGGTCGCCCAGCCTATGGCGACCACGCCGGCTGTCCGGCCCGCGGTGGAGCCCGCGATCGCCATGACATCTCCTGCCGCCAGGCCAAGCGCAAGTCGCTGGAGGCCGGTCTTCGCGTCTTCTTCGGGGTTCGCCGGGGACATGCCGGGATCATCGCAAACGATCCATGCGGGCGATGGCTGCGTACGGAATGGTGACGACAAGGTGCTACTATCCGGTAGCAAGTATTTCCTCTGAAAGAGGTCACTCATGGCCACCCTCGGCAGGCGAATCGGACTCGGGTTGGCAGCCCGCGGCGAGGTGGACGAGGTCGTCGGCTGGGCCCGCCAGGCCCGCCGCGAGGGCCTCGATTCGATCTGGATCCACGACAGCTACTTCGAGCGGGACGCGGTCAGCTTCGTGAGCGCCATCGCGTCTGAGATCGGCGCCGACGAGCGCGAGGACGGCTTCCGGATCGCGCTCGGCGCGGTCAACCCGTTCACGCGCCACCCCGTGGTGCTGGCGATGACCGGTTCGGCGATCGACGAGATGGCCCCGGGCAGGCTGGTCATGGGTCTGGGCACAGGGCTCCCGCTGCGCCTCAAGCAGATGGGCATCCCCTACTCCCCCGACGGCGCGGTCGAGGGCGTGAGCAAGGCCATGGACGAGATCCGGGCGCTTTGGGCCGGCGAACGGCTGCCTTCCGCCACGCCCGGATTGCCGCCGATCCAGCCCATGTTCGCGCCGCCACACCGCATCCCGCTGTACATCGCGGCGTACCGCAAGGAGTTCGTCGCGCTGGCCGGTGCCAAGGCGGACGGCTACCTGGCGCGGCCGGCCGAGTCCGTGCCGTCACTGGAGGGGATCATCACGCGCCTGGGTGCCGCCGCGACTGCGGCCGGGCGCGATCCCAAGTCCGTGGAGACGGCCGGCTACCTGCTGACGCTCGTCGACGAGACGCGCCGCGAGGCGCTCAACCGGGCCAAGCGCGAGCCCTTCGTGATCTACATGATGTCCGTGCTGGGAGACGTGTCCCTGGCCCGCGCGGGTTTCGACAGGGAGCTGCGAGACCGGATCGCGGCGGCCTGGCGGGCGGAGGACTTCACGCTGGCCGGCAACCTGATCCCGGACGAGCTGCTGGACGCGTTCATGCTCTGCGGCACGGCCGAAGACGTTGCCGCCGGCGCGCTGCGCTTCCACGTCGAGGCCAACCTGGAGCTGCCGCTGCTCCAACCGGTGCTCCAGGAAGAGGCGCAGCTCGAGCGCATCTTCAAAGCCGCGCGACTCTACGCGGCCATGCCGGATCCTCAGGCCGCGGCACAGACCTCGACAGCCGCGGTGCCCGCGACGACTGTTGCGGCGCCGGCCGCCGCCCCCGGCACCTCTCCGGTGCCTGCCCAGGTCGCCGCCAGCCTGGCCGACGATCGAAGGTTGACGCTGGGCTCGCGCATTCGGCGCCGGGTCGGTGGCGTCTGGGAGATCGTTCGACCTTTCGCATACACCGCGTCGGTCATCCCGGTCGCGGCGGGCGGTGCCCTCGCGCTGGTCGACAACCGTTTCGACCTCGTCGCCTTCATCCTCGCCCTCGTAGGCGGCGTGAGTCTCCACTCCGGCACCAACGTGATCAACGAGATCTACGACGTCCGCAAGGGCGTGGACACCATCACGTCGCCGCGGGCCAGCCACGCCATCGTCAAGGGGCGCGTGAGGGAGCGCGACGCGTTCGCGATCGCGTTCACGTTCTTCGGCATCGCCGTGATCGCGGGCGTCGGCCTGACGGCGCTGCGCGGCTGGCCGATCGTGGCCCTTGGCCTGCTCGGCCTGGCGGCCGGCTACTTCTACACAGCCCCGCCGTTCCAGTACAAGTTCCACGCCCTGGGCGTGCCGCTGGTCTTCCTGCTGATGGGACCGTTGATGACGGTGGGTGCCTATTTCGCGGTCAGCGGCGTGTGGTCCGTGACCGCGCTGTGGCTGTCGCTGCCGATCGGCCTCCTGGTTGCGTCGATCCTCCACGGCAACGAGTGGCGCGACATCAGCGAGGACAAACGGGCGGGGAT
>CAZENL010000119.1:0-8554 GCA_964513505.1 uncultured Anaerolineaceae bacterium | reverse complement strand
CGTGAACGACCTGTACGTGGAACGCACGTTCGCCATGGAGACCGCGGCCGCCATCAAGGGACTGCGCGCCTGGGTCACCAACGAGTTCGAGCACAACGGGCTGCGGGCGGATGGGGAACGCGTGCTGGGCCGCCTCATCGACATGGTCCGCGGCCGCGCGTAGGCGCGATCTGCCACCGGAGAACGCGCCGAGCGCCAATCCCCGCCGTGGGCCAGACTGCGCGCCTGCCAGCTCCTCGTGCCGATGCCTCGACGTTCGAGACTGCGCTCGGCCGGCAGGGAAGTTGGTCTGTCGTGGTCCCTGCACATGCTGGTCGCCGTCATGGCACGGGCCGTCATTTCACCGAATGGGGTGCGGCGATTGCCACGGTCGTGCTGGTCGCCTCGATCGTCGCTGGCTGCAGCGCGACACCCACGGTGGCGGTGGTCCCCAACAGTCCGGCGGCCGCTTCATCCTCGGCGGGCAGTTCGGTAGCGCCCGGTGCGCCCACGAGTCCTGCTGATGCCACCCTCGAGCCGTCTGCGCGGCCAACGCAGGCCGCGCCCACCCAGGCTGCCCCTCCTACCGGCTCCCACATTCCTCCGATAGGCTCGACCGCCGCGGTCGACCCTGCGGCGTGGCTGATCGCGGACCGACTCTCCGCACCAACCTATACCGCCGACACGACGGCCGCGCTCGTGGAGGGCCTTGCGAGCGCCGGAATCGGCACCTACGCGGATACGACCAGCACCGAGCCAGAACGTCCCGTGACCGGCGCGGTCAGCACGTTTCGCCTGTTGGACTTCCAGGCCCACGCGTTGGCGGTCGGCGCGTGGTCCGGCAGCTCGTTCGGGGGTGACGAGCTCGACGTCACGCTGCCGACGCCGACCGACAGCACCGTCATGCCCACCACCTCGGAAGTGCTGGCTGCGTACGTCGCCGCTGCCGATTCGCCGGGCGCCTCCATGGCGCGCGCCATGATGGCCGGCCAGAACCTGCTCTCCCCGAGCACTCTGCGATTCCCGGCGGCGGTCATGGTCTTGTTCGTCTCGGATCTCTCGACCGACGGGGGCCGCATCAGCGCCGGCCACGGTGAGCCGTCGGGATCGATCGGCCTGGCCGTCAGCGACACCGTCTGCTCGGACAGCGCCGCCTGGATCACGGGCACCATCGACAGCCTGTTCAATGCGCTCAAAGTGGCCACGCCGGCCAGCATTCCCGCGGCGATCATCGTGTCTTTCTGGAACTGGCTGGTCGACCAGGGCGAGAGTTTCGTGCAAGGCCTGATCAGCACCGTGACCGGCGCCGTCCTGAGCACCGTCCGCAGCATCGCCGGCGTGATCTCCTCGGTGGCCGAGTCGATCATGTCCCTGGTGCCGTACGGCGTGAGAGTGACCGCTGCCGGTGCCGGCGGTGGCGCCACGTTCAACCTTGGACCGGCTCCTCTGACCGGCACCTTCACGGCAACGGTGACCATCGGTGATCTGCCCAGCGTGCCCGCGGTTCTCGCCGACTGTGCCAAGACGGCCGATATCCCGCTGCCCGGTACCCACCCCGCGGGTGAGCCGCTGATCTGGGAGCCGCTCCGCGCCCCCGCGGATCCGCTCATGGCTCCGACCGGATCGAGCGTCGTGACGGACGCCGACGGCAAGGGCGACTGGGGTTTTATGACCAGCGTGGATCCCGGCGACGCCAACGGCGAGCAGCGCAATCAGGCGGACTACCTGCCCGTCACCGTGCATGACCCCAAGGTGCAGGCGGCGCGCGATCGCCTCAACAAGGCCCTGCTCGGTTCGATCCCGCCCATCCTCCAGGGCTTCGTGGCGAGCCTCTTTGCGCCGTATCTCAACGGCCTCCAGGCCCGCATCAACGCGCTGCTGGACGCGCGTGGCACCGGCACGGCCATCCTCATCTTCCACGCCAAGGCGGATCCCACTCCAACCCCACCACCAACGCCAACCTCCGGTCCGTGCAGCCCGAGCCCCGTGGCACCCGGGACGTACAAGGGCACCACGACCAACGTCTCCAAGGAGGTCATCGATCAGGGCAGCTTCGGCGGCGTCGTCGCCACGGACAACGGATCGGGGACGGCCGCGCTCACGATCGCCGCGGACGGAACGGTGGACGGCGCCTGGGACATGACCTCGAACGATGTCTTCGATGAGACCGCCGTGGTCGATGGCGTGCTGGGCTTGAAGGACCACCGGGTCTCCACGTCGCAGCTGACCGGCTCGTTCAGCGGCACTGCCTGCGACCTCCAGGTGACCTTCCTGACCAACAAGGTGACGAGTTGCACGGACACGCTCAAGGGAGACTGCTCGGGCGATCAGCCCCCGGCCAGCGGCACCCTTCCAGGCGGTCTGGGCGGGCCAACGTCCGTCGCGGGAGGTCAGGACACATGGACGTACAACATCTCGAGCAGCGACGGCGCGGTCGTCACCGATACCCTCACGGTCACGGTGTCGAGCGCGGCGCCGTGACCGACGTGATGTAGCGGACGCTCGAGGCGGAACGGGAGGGCTCGTCTCGTGACGGGCCCTCAGCGATCCACGATCTCCTAGAGGCTGAGCTCGTCTGACGCGTCCGGACGCGCACCGATGGAGACTGGCTCGCCCGCGACCTCTCCGGGCGTCTCGCCGGGGAGCGCACGCGTGCGCCGCAGGCTGATCTCCACGATGTCCGGCTTGAGGATCAGGTCCAGCGTCCAGTCGATGACCACCCGGAAGCGCCGTTCGAACGTGGGCAGCCGCGACAGGTAGTAGCTGCGCCAGAGGAACCAGCCGATGAGTCCGCTGACCTTGACGCCCAGGATGTCGCCGACGGCCTTGTAGCGCCCCACCGAGACGAGCATCCCCAGCTGCCCGTAGTCGAAAGGCGTCTGCGGCTGCCCATCGAGCGCAGCCATGACGTTGCGGGCGGCATGCGGACCTTCGCGGATCGCGTGCTGCGCCGTCGCCGGCATCGGCAAGCCGGTCTTGGGATCCATGATGGACGAGCAGTCGCCGAGCGCCCAGACGTTTTCGACGCCCGGCAACGCAAACGTGGCGTCAGGCGTCAGCCAACCCCGCTGGTCACGGGAGGCCTGGATGCCCGCCAGCGCGGGATTCGGTGCATTGCCGACCGTGCTGACGATCGTCACCGCATCGATCGAGCTGCCATCGTCCAGGTCAACACGATTCGCGTGGACGCGCGAGACACGCCGGCCAAGGCGCAGGTCGATGCCGGCGTCGCGCAGTTTGCGCGTGGTGTACCGGCCGAGCCGCTCACCCAGCTCCGAGAGGACCATCGGCCGGCTGTGGACCAGCACCACCTTGGGTTGCAGCTTCACGTCCTTGAAGCTGGCGGCAGCCACGTGCAGCAGGTCCTTCAGTTCCGCGGCGATCTCCACGCCGGTGGATCCGCCTCCCACGACGACGAACGTGAGCAGTTGCCCGCGCCGGGCGGGATCCGGCTCGATGCGCGCCTCTTCCAGCATCTCCAGGGCGCGGTTGCGCAGGTAGATCGCATCACTGAGAGTTCGGACCGTGATGCCGTGTTCGGCCATGCCAGGAACCGCTGCCAGGTCCGTCACGCTGCCCAGCGCGATGATCAGCGCGTCGTAAGCCAGCGTCACCACCTCTGGGCTGGAACGCCGGCGCAGGCGGACCTCCCTGGCCATGACGTCGATGCCATCGATGGAGCCCACCTCGACCCCGACGCCGGAGAGCATCCTGCGCAACGGGACCACCACGTGGGTCGGCTCGATCGTGCCGGAGATGATGTCCGCCAGGAGTGGCTGGAAGACGAAGTAGTTGTCGCGGTTGAGGAGCAGCACCTCGTAGGCCAGAGCCCCGTCGACGCCTTTCGCGCCGGCCAGCCGATGCCGCTTCTTGAGCTGCTTTGCCAACTCCTGGGCCGCGGAAACGCCCGCAAAGCCCCCGCCCAGGACGATGACGCGCCGGGTCAATGGGGCGCCTACTTCGCGATTTCCCAGATGTGGCCCCCGGGATCGCTGAAGCTGGCCGTGCGGATGCCCCAGGGTCGGTCCATCGGGCCGTTGAGCAGCGTCACTCCGCGGGCGACCAAGTCCGCGCACATTCCGTCAACGTCGTCCACGGTGATGGTGAACTGGACCCGCGAGCCGGCGTCCCGCGCCGCCACGGTCGCAGGCTCGATCAACGCCACTGCCTCCGTGGCCACGAGCAGGTTGATCAGCGTGTTCCCGAAATTGAACACGGCCGATGCGTCGTCCTGGTAGTGCACCGGCAGGCCGAAGACGTCCTGGTAGAACTGCTTGGCAGCAGCCAGATCCTCGACGAACAGGGTGATGGCACTGATCGGTCCCGGCCAGGAGTGCTCGTTCACGCCTACATGGTAATGACGACCTTGCCCTGCGCGTGACGCTCTTCCACGTACCGGATCGCAGCGGGAACCTCGCTGAGCGGGAACGTACGGTCGATCACGGACTTCAGTTTGCCCGCTTCCATGAGCTCTTTGAGGACCACCAGGTCCTCCTTGGTGATCTGCGCGATGAACCAGACGAGCCGCTGGCTGACGAACCGCCTGACGGCCATGACCTGCACCATCCGATCCACCGGCTTCAGCCACCGGCCGCTCGGGCCACCGATGAGGACGTAGGTGCCGTGCCTGGTGAGCGCCCGTCTGCATGCCGACAGGGAATGGGTCCCTGCGATGTCGATGATCAGGTCGAAGCTCCCGCGGCGCTGGGTGAAGTCCTCCTGGGTGTAGTCGATCACGTCGTCGGCGCCGATGGATCGCAGCAGGTCCAGGTTCCTGGTGCTCGAGACTGCCGTGACCGACGCCCCGAATGACTTGGCCAGTTGAACGGCAAAGGTGCCAACCCCGCCGCCGGCACCGTTGATGAGGACCTTCTGGCCCGGCTGGACCTTGCCGTGATCGCGGAGCGCCTGGAGCGCGGTCGTGGCCGCCACCGGGACCGCCGCTGCCTGCTGAAACGAGAACCCGGCCGGCAGCGGCACCAGCCTGACCTCGCGGGCACGGGCGACCTCGGCAAACGCGCCGGCACAGGTGCCGAAGACCTGGTCGCCGACGCGGAACTCGGTCACGCCGGGGCCGACCGCCTGGACGACACCGGCCAGGTCGGAGCCCAGCAGGCTGCCCTTGGGTTTGCGCAGACCTTCGCTGATACGGACCAGAAATGGCTCGCCGCGCAGTCGATGCCAGTCGCCCGCGTTCACGGATGCGGCGTGGACGCGGACCAGCAGGCGTCCCTCCTCCAGCTCCGGCACGTCGACGTCGCCGAGCTCCAGGAGGTCGGGTGAGCCGTATCGGGTCTGGCGAATCGCTTTCATGGAGCCCTCGCGAGTCATGACGATGGCGGACATCGTTTCCTCCTGGTCCGGGCCACGGCCCGCGGGTGGGTCTGCTTGCACTACTGGGGTGTCGTACACTGTACGGCGACGAGTGGCAAACTAGCCGTACACCGTACGGTTGTCAAGGGGGTCCGATGTGACGATCACGATCGCGCCGGTCCAGGAGCCCCGAACCCCGCTGAGCCGGGAGCGGGTGCTCCAGGCCGCCATCGATCTGGCCGACGAAGGCGGCATCGAATCGCTGAGCATCCGGAAGCTCGCCCAGGCGGTAGGCCTGCGACCCATGTCGCTCTACCACTACGTGGCCGGCAAGGAAGACATCGTGAACGGGATCCTGGACCTGGTGGTCCACGAGTTCCGGCTTGCCGATTCGGAAGGGGAGTGGAAGGAGGCGATCCGGCAGAGTGCGATCTCCGCCCACGCGGTGCTGCTCCGTCACCCGTGGGCATGCGCCCTCATGATGTCCCCGGGCGCGGTCAGTGCCTCACGACTGGCCTACATGGAGGCGCTGCTCGGCCGACTGCGCCAGGCCGGCTTCTCCCCCGAGACCACAGATCACGCCTATCACGCGCTGGACAGCCACATCATCGGCTTCACGCTCTGGCACACGGGCTACTCGAGGGCCTTGCGGGCAGATCCTCAGCTGACGGCCGCCTCGTTCGAGGAGCTGCTGGCGGGCCACCCATATCTCACCGAGCACGCCAGGCAGCACGAGCGCAAGCGCCAGCCGGGGGAGCCGACCGATTACGAGTTCGGGCTGGACCTGATCCTCAACGGCCTGGAGAGGATGCTGGCCACGGCCTGATTCCGATCGACGTATCCTCGGGCACATGTCACCAGCGCCGCCGCGCAGCCTGGAGCAGCGCATCGCGGACACGCGTGCGCGGCTGACCCAACCGGCCGTGGACGCCTGGGTCGCGACCGCGTCCGCGCCGAACGGCGACCGCGGGCCCCAGCCGTACCTGGTGCCGCTGTCGTTCGCCTGGATCGATGAGCGAGCCGTCCTTGCCGTCGCGTCGGCCTCACGAACCGCCAGGAACCTGGTCGAACACGGCATCGCGCGCATCGGGATGGGTCCCACCCGCGACATCGTGCTGCTGGACTGCGTCGTCGAGCAGGTGCTGCAGGTCGCCGACGCACCACGCGGCATCGGGGATGCCTACGCGGCCCAGGCCGACTGGGACCCGCGGGAGGACGCCGACGACAACGTCTACGTGGTGATGCGCCCCGAGCGCATCCAGGCCTGGCGCGAATCCAACGAGCTCCCGGGGCGCCTGATCATGCGCGACGGCAGGTGGGCCAACGGCTGAACGGGCGCCACGCCCGATCGTCCACGGGATGCGCTCAGGCGCTCTTGTCCGGCTCCGATCCCATTGACATGTCCATGGGGCTGAGCAGCTGGAAGTAGTTGCCGTCGGGATCGGAGAAGGTGGCGATCAGGGAGCCGGGCTGCTCCTCGAAGGCGTACGGCTCGCGGACGACGGTTGCGCCAGCAGCCACGAAACGCGCGAAGTCGCCCTTGACATCCGTCGTCTCGATGTTCCAGATGAAGCGGCCGGGTTCCGGGTTGCGGCCTTTGACCTCGCTGTGCGGGCCGACGGTGACGAAGCCGCTGCCGATCATCCAGCCCGTGTAGCCGCCGCCCGAGAAGCCGGGTTCGCCCAGGATCCGGGTGTAGTAGTCCGTCAGGCGCTGCGGATCCTCGGACCCGATCAGGATGCTGTTGAAGTTCATGCTGCCTCCTTTGAGTTGCCCGGACCGTCGGACACGGCGCTTCCCACGCACCGCGCTGCGGCCATGGCGAAGATAACGCTCCGGGCGCCGGCCGAACAGCGAGCGGCGGCGTGGGCCGATTGGGTGGTATCGAGCAAGCCACCCGCACCGGCACCGTGGGCGGATGCGATCAAGGCACGGCCTGCGACTCCGAGGCGACACGGCCATCGTGGCGGACCCGCGCTTCCTGGCGCTCGAGCGCCGCGACCTGCGCGAGGCGATCCAGATCACGGCCCCGATCGCCGTGGCGGTCGCCATTTCCTCCGCGCTTCTATTCGCCATCGCGTCGCCGGTGCGATTCCCGATCGCCATCCTGGTCATCGTGCTGCTGCTGGGGATCTGGCGCCTCTCGCTGGGCCGCCTCCGCCGGCGGCCACATGTCGCCGGGTTCGCACTCATCGTTTCCATTCTCCTGTGCAGGATCCTGACCCTGTACCTGGACGGCTCGTCGGCGAACCTGGCAGAGGCGTATTTCGGCCTCGTCGTCGTTGCGTCGGCGTTGTTCCTCCCATGGAGCAGTCGCTGGCACATTGCCTGGCTGACCGTGGCGGGTGTGATCTACGGCTTGGCAGCATTCACCCTGCCGGCGATGGCCGACAACCGCGCCTACGGCATTGCCTATGCGGTGACCGCGATCCTGATCAGCTACGCGGGCAACGTGCTGGTCCAGAACCGCCGGGGGCGAAGGTGGTCCGCCGAACTGTTGCTCCGCGATCAGCGTTCCACGCTGCGCGAGGCCCAGACGCGTCTGCGGGCTGCGGCCCATGAGGATCCGCTGACCGGGCTGTCCAACCGACGCCGCCTCGACGAGGACATCGCGGCGATCAGTGCCCGCATGGCGCGGCGCCGATTCGGGATGGCGGCCGTGATGGTGGACCTCGATGCGTTCAAGGCCTACAACGACTCGCTGGGTCATCCGGCCGGCGACAAGGTGCTGAGCGCCAGCGCAAGCGCGATTCGGGCCGCCGCGCGGGCGGGCGACCGGGTCTACCGCTACGGCGGCGAAGAGATCCTGCTGCTCCTGGAGGAGGGTTCTCGGGTGGCGGCGCTGGCGGCAGCGGAACGCGTCGTGCGCGCGGTCGCCCGGCTGAGCCTGCCGCACCCTGCGGCGTCGATCGGGCACATCACCGTCAGCGCGGGCTCGTCCGCCTCACAGGGCCGGTCAATCGCGCTGTGGGCCATCATCGACGAGGCCGACCGGGCCATGTACCAGGCCAAGGCCCTGGGCGGCGATCGTGCGATCGCCTTCCAGAGCGCGGCTGCTGAGCCGGGCGAGCCGGCGGGCGGGGTTGCGGAGACCGTGCCGGCGCCGCGGTCGACGGTTCGGCCGTTCGTGGGGGCACCGCGGGGCGCCGTCAGCCTGGGCAGGGGTGCCGGGGGCCGCTAGTCGTGGCGCCCGAACGGGCGCGCCCTATGCCGCTCCGACGAACCGATCGAGGGCGGCCTTCCCGTCCGACGACAGGTGGCC
>CAZENL010000118.1:0-8943 GCA_964513505.1 uncultured Anaerolineaceae bacterium | reverse complement strand
GGTGATCGGCTGGTAGTACACGCCGATCCAGGGCCGCGAAAGCTGCTTGCCGCTGAGCGCCTGCTGGATGATGGGCTTGGCGATGTTGATCGGGATGGCGAAGCCGATTCCCTGGGCGTTGCCGGCGACAGCGGTGTTCACGCCGATCACCGATCCGGCCGAGTCCACGAGCGCGCCGCCCGAGTTGCCGGGGTTGATGGCCGCGTCCGTCTGGATGAGGTTGCGCAGCGATTCCTGGCCGCTCTGGCTGCAGTCGTCCGCGACGTCGATGTCCCGCCCGAGGGCGCTCACGACGCCCGCGGTGACGCTGTTGGTGAAGGTGCCGAGCGGGCTGCCGATGGCCACGGCCAGCTGCCCGGGCTTGAGCGTCGACGAGTCGCCCAGCTTGGCCACGGGCAGGTCCGTTGCGTCCACCTTGACGATGGCCAGGTCCGTCAGCGTGTCGATGCCGTAGGTCTTGCCGGTGAACTCCTGGCCGTCCGCAAGCTTGACGCTCAGGGAATCCGCGCCGCACACCACGTGGCGGTTGGTGAGGATCCAGCCGTTCTTGTCGAAGAGAACGCCAGAGCCGACGCCCGTGGCGGGGATCGAGAACGGGTCGTTGGCGCCGGAACTCGCCTGCGTGGAGACGATCGTCACCACCGCGGGGCTGACGGTCTGTGCGTCGGCGGTGATGGCCGAGTTCTCATCGATGTTCAGCGGCTGGACCGGCGCCGGCGTGGTGGCCGCAGCGTCCACCGGAGCCTGCGTCGGTGCGCCAGCCAGCGGCGTGGTGGCCGTGTTGTTGCTGCGCAGCAGGTAGGCGGTGCCGCCGGAGGCTGCCACGGCGGAGAGGAGCGACACCATCACCAGGGCCGCGACCATGCCCGCGCGACGCTTGCCACCGCCCTTGTCGACCGGCTCGGGGGTTGGCGCCTGGTACTGCCAGCTGGGCTCGAACCAGTGCTGCGGTGTCTGCGGCTGCGGCGTGCTCCACGACTGCTCGACCGGCCAGCGCGGCCGTTCCGTCGGCTGCGGGCTGTATGAGCTGGTGGTGTCGTCGCCGCCGAATGGCGGTTGCGTGGTCATGCGATCGAATCCTTCCGGTGCTGGGGCAACGGACGCGTGTATGAAGCGTTGGCCGTCCATCGACAGGGTGGCAGCTGGGGATTCATGGCAGGGCTGCGGGCGGTGAAGAAATCGTCATGTCGCGCGGAAGCGTAACCACGACCTGCGTGCCCGCGCCAGATGCCGTCTGGATCGAGATTCGGCCCGCGTGCATGTCCACGATGGACTTGGCGATCGAGAGGCCCAGCCCGGATCCGGAGCCACGTTCCGCCTCCGACATGGTCCCGCGGTAGAAGCGCTCGAAGACATGCGGAAGCTCCTCGGGGCGGATGCCGGAGCCCGTGTCCGTCACGGAGAACTCGGCTCCGTCGGCGGTCGCCTCCAGTTCCACGTCCACGCGGCCGCCCTGTGGCGTGAACTTGATGGCGTTGCCGATCAGGTTGGAGAGCACTTGACCGATGCGGGGAGGGTCGTGGAGCTGGCGCACGGCGGTCTCCGGCAGCTTCATCACCAGTGCCACGCCCTTGCGATCCGCGACCGGCTGGGCCTGCTCGACGGCGTTCTCCACCACCGCGCGGAGGTCATCCGGGCGCAGGTCCAGCGCCACCAGGCCCGAATCCAGCTTGGAGAGGTCGAGCAGGTTGGTCGACAGCCAGTCCAGGCGCTCGATCTGCCGCGCGCTCTGGTCGAGGAACTCGGCGCGCGCCTGCGGATCCTCGGCCGCTCCCTGCTGGAGCAACTCGTTGAAGGTGCGCAGCGCGGCGATGGGCGTGCGCAGCTCGTGGCTCACGTCCGCCAGGAACGCGCGGCTGCGGTCGCGGTCCTGGCTGATGATCTCGATCGAATCCTGGAGCCGGTCAGCCATGTGGTTGAACGCTCCGGCGAGTTCGGCCACCTCCGGAGACTGGCCGCGCCCCGTGGGCACGCGCGAGTCCAGGCGACCCTCTGCGAGCGAGCTGGTCGCGACGGTCAAGCGGCGGATGGGACCGGTCAGGCGCTGCGCCAGCACGACGGACGCCACGATCGCGGCAAGCAACGCGAGGCTGGCCGCCGCGAGCAGCACGCTCGTGATGGTCTGCGTGGTGAGCGCCCGGTTCGTGAAGGGCTGCGACAGGGTCACCGTGATGAGCCGCATCGGTGCGCCGGCTGGCTGCGTGGCCCACCACACGTCCGCGATGTGCGCGGTCTGCGTGAAGGTCAGCGGCTCCTGCTGCTGGCCGGGTTGCCCCGCAGTGGGACTGAGCGGCACGCTGACGGAGTAGACCGGCTCGCGGTCCTGGTCGGACGGGCTGATCGAGACCGTGACGTTGGCCAGGGCGATCTTGGGAGTCAACCCCCACAGGAAGCCGCTGCTCGCATTCCCCAGCGCGCTGATCACCGCCTCCCCGGCGGTCAGCGGTGGCCCCGGCACCAGCAGCGCCCGTGGCGCGCCGTTGTCGAGCGTCTGGTACAGCGTCAGCTGGTCCTGCACCAGGAGAACCACCGAATCCGTGCGCGCGCGCAGGCTCTGCTTCTCCTGGTCGAGGAGGTAGCCGTCCAGCAGGCGCGGCAGGGTGGCCAGCACGAGTCCGAGCGCCACGGCCACCACCAGGGCGAAGGCGAGCACCAACCGGACGCGATCGGTGCCGAGCAAGCCGCGCAGGCGTCGTCTCATGGAGTGGATGGTCGGACGGAAGACGCGTGGGCGCCGATGGCGCGCTCAGTGCTCGGCGAAGGCGTAGCCCGCACCGCGTACGGTGAGGATGAAGCCAGGGTTGGAGGGGTCGTCCTCCAGCTTCTCGCGCAGGTGGCTGACATGCACGTTGATGGTCTTCTCGTCCTGGTCGAGCGCCTCGTAGTCACGCACCAATTCCAGCAATTCGCGGCGCGTGAAGACGCGTCCCGGCTTGGACGCCAGGTGGCGCAGGATCTCGAACTCGGTGGCGGTGAGGCTGATCCGATTCGTGCCGCGTTGCACGCGCCTGCGCTCCAGGTCGATCACCAGGTCGTGGTGGCGGATGAGGCGCCCTCCCGCGGCATCGGCCAAGTCACCGTAGGCACGCCGCAGCAGCGCCTTGATGCGGCTCATCAGTTCCCGTAATCCGAACGGCTTGGACAGGTAGTCGTCGGCGCCGAGCTCCAGGCCGATGACCTTGTCCATCTCCTCGTCCCGGGCCGTGAGCATGAGCACGGGCGCCTTGGAGCCCGACGCGCGCAGGCGCCGCAGGACCTCGAAGCCGTCGATGCCGGGCAGCCGGACGTCCAGCAGGATCAGGTCCGGGGCGAGCTCGCCGGCGATGCTCAGGCCCTCCTCGCCACTCCGGGCGAGCGCAACCTGGTAGCCCTCCTGCTGGAGGGCGTACTGAACGCCGCGCGCAACGGCGTACTCGTCCTCCACGATCAGGATCGTCGCGGTCATTGGGGTCGGGATGGTACATCTCTGCGGGCGGATTGCCTGCTGGAGCCGCACAACGGAGCACGCCGGTGAGCGTGCCACCGAGTTGGGGCGTACGCCGTGCTACGATGCGTCGCCTTCCGGAGCGTCCGGCTCGCGTGCTGGAGCACGCGGCCATCGCGCACGATCCCGCGCGAAACCGGTCCCGCGGAAGGCTCCACGAACGTCGCAGAAAGGTCAGCCACGTGAGCACCCGCCCGCAACTCGCCGCCGACCACCGTGAGATCACCGGCAAGAAGGTCGCCGAGCTTCGGCGCGCCGGAATCCTCCCCGCGGTGGTCTATGGGCATGGACACGAGTCCATGCCGATCCAGATCGACGCCCGCGAGTTCGGCACGCTGCGCCGCCGCGTCGGCCGCAACGCGCTGGTGGACCTGCAGGTGGACGGTGGACGCTCGCAGCCGGTGCTGCTCCACGCGGTCCACGAGCATCCGGTCACGCGCCTCGTGCTCCACGCCGATTTCTACATCGTCAAGATGACCGAGGAGATGACCGTCGACGTGCCGGTGGTGCACGTCGGCGAGTCGCTCGCGATCGAGAAGCTGGGCGGGACACTGCTCCACCTGCGCGACACGATCCAGGTGCGGGCACTCCCCGCGGACCTGCCGTCCGCCCTGGAGCTGGACATCTCGTCCCTCGATTCGTTCGAGGCCATGCTCCACGTCTCCGACCTCCGAGTTCCCGAGCGCGTCACGCTGCTCACGGATCCCACCGAGCCGATCGCGCGCGTCCAGCAGCCGCGGGCAGAGGCCGTGGCCGAGGAGGCCGAGGCCGCACCGGAGGGTGAGGCCGCCGAGGGTGAGGCCGGTGCCGCGGGCGGTGAGGAAAGCGGCGAGGGCTGATCCACGCCGCTGCTCTCCACCCTGCCGTCAGACATGGATTACCCGCCACCAGATGAACCTGGCGCCCACGTGAGCCCGGAAGCACCGCGCGGACGTTCCCGCGCGGTCAACGTGGTCGTGGAGATCGTCACCACGGTGGTGCTGGCGGTGGTCCTCTACGTGGTCATCCAGACATTCGTGGTGCAGACCTACCGCGTCGAGCAGAACTCCATGGAGAACACGCTGCTGCCGAACCAGCACCTGCTGATCGACAAGCTGACGCCGCGCTTCGACACCTACTCGCGTGGCGACATCGTGGTCTTCCACCCGCCGGTCACGCAGAAGGGCGACATCTCCAGCTCGTGCGCCGGCGGCAAGTACGCCGACGACGAGACGCCCTTCATCAAGCGGGTCATCGGCGTGCCCGGAGACACGGTCGAGGTCAAGAACGGGGCCGTGTACATCAACAACGTGAAGCTGAACGAGCCCTACATCAATCCGGACGGCGACACGCAGCCGCTCACCGACGTGAGCTCCTGGACCGTGCCGGACGGTTGTCTCTTCGTGCTCGGGGACCATCGCTCAGCGTCGGAGGACTCTCGCGACTTCGGCATGGTGGAATCCGGCGAGGTCATCGGCCGCGCCTGGCTGCGCTTCTGGCCCATCAACACGCTGGGCCTCATCCAGGTGCCAACGTACCCGGAGCTCGAGGGAAACTAGCCCACGGCGGCCGGGTCGCCCGGCTCCCTGGCGCTGAACTCCACCACCGGCGCATCCGCGACCCCGTCCAGATAGGCGATCGGCAGGCTGTCCAGGTGGAGCGGCCCAAGCCCTCCGGCATTCGATTCCACGTCCATCTCGAAGCGGAAGACCTGCTCGAGGCGCGCCGTGTGCGGCAGCGCGGAGCGGTCTCCGATCCACTGGGACGGCGGGATCAGCAGGTAGGCCGCCATCCGGTTCAATCGAGAGGCATAGGAGGCGCGCAGGTCCGCAAAGCTGCGCCATGACGTGTCCGGGTCGTTGCGGAGCGTCAGGCCGGCGCGGCGGATGCGCTCACACGCGGCGTCGAACTCGGGTCGCTCCACCAGGGGGGTCTTGTCGTCCGCAAAGCCGAAGAAGCTGCCGACATCCTCCACCAGGTGCGCCCCGCCCTTGATGGTCATCACCGCCTGTCCGCGCGGCACAGGTTGGCCGTCCGGGCCGGCATCGACGGCCGTGGCCATCAGCACGGCGGCGTCCAGGACGGCCCCGATGGCACCGATCCAGGACTCGCCGTCGTGGCTCGAACGGAAATAGACCAGGATCGGGTACGCGACGTGGGTGTCCAGCACGCGCGCGGACCACTCCTCCCAGTCGGCGAACGTGCGCCGCAGGTCGTCCCACAGGCCCAGCCGCGCGTACGTTTCCAGCATGGCGATGCCGGACGGCGGTGCGCCGGCCCGCGCGTCCAGCGTGGTGACCAGCTCTTCACGGCGCTGGAAGGCCCCGTACAGCGAGAAGAGGTACGTGACGCCGAGAGCCAGCACGCCGACGCCCGTGCCGCCGGCCGCAATCTCTGCAATCCGGCTGAAAATGCCGTGCGCCACCACGTCGCCGTAGCCGATGGTCAGCACGCTGATGCCGGCCTGGTACAGGGCCGTTCCGAAGTCCGGCTCGTTGGCCATCTCGGATCGCAGGCCGAACAGGATCAGGCCGTAGCCCAGGATCAGGAACACGATCCAGAAGAAGAGCAGCGTCACGACGACCAGTGGCGCGAACCCGCCAAGCATGCGCTGCCGGCTGTCCGCGTCACGTGCCCGAGCCGCGCGCCAGCGCCAGGTTCCCCACATGATTCGCGTCACGAAGCGTGCCAGCCGGATCCGCGTCGGCGTGGGCCGCGGCACGACGACCGTCTGGTAGACATCCCAGAGGATCCAGGCGATCACCAGGATGCCCGCCAGCACGAAGAGCGCGTCGGCGGCGGTCTGCAGCATGAAGGCGCGATCATCGCATCTGCTCGCCTGCCGTTGGGCGACTTCGGGGTTGATGCGGTATGCGGTGAGGGTACGATGCCGGCGTGACGCGGATTCTTCTGTACACCGGCAAGGGCGGCGTCGGCAAGACCAGCATCGCCGCCGCCACCGCGGTCCTGTGTGCGGCGCGCGGAGACCGCACGCTGGTGCTGTCGACCGACATCGCCCACAGCCTGGCGGACGCCTTCGATCGGCCCCTCTCGCCTGAGCCGATCCAGATCGGCGAGAACCTCTGGGGTCAGGAGCCGGACGTCTTCTTCAACATCGCGCGCTACTGGGGCACGATCCAGGACTACGTCGGACAGCTCTTCTCGTGGCACGGCCTGGACGAGGTGCTGGCCGAGGAGATGACCGTGCTACCGGGCATGGACGAGCTGGGCAACCTGCTCTGGATCGCCGACCACGTGGATTCCGGCAAGTACGACACGATCGTGGTGGACGCGGCGCCCACCGGCGAGACGCTGCGGCTCCTTTCGCTTCCCGAGGCCAGCCGATGGTGGGTGGAGAAGGTCGCCCCGATCGGGCGCCGCATGACCCGCCTGGGCGGCCCGATGATCCAGCGCATGATCGGGCTGCCGGTCCCCAAGCAGGAGGTCTTCGACGCGGCCGAGCGCCTGCTCCGGCGCCTGGACGAGCTGCGGCGCATGTTGATCGACCCGGACATCACGTCCGTGCGCATGGTGCTTGGGCTGGACAAGCTGTCCGTGGCGGAGGCACGCCGCACGTTCACCTATTTCCACCTCTTCGGCTACCCCAGCGACCTGGTCGTGGCCAACCGCGTCCTGCCCGAGAACGCGGGCGGCTACTTCGAGGAACTGCGCAGGGCACAGCAGCGCTACCTGCCCATGGTGGAACAGGAATTCGGCCCGGTCCCGGTGCGGTCCGTGCGGCAGTTCGACCACGAGATGGTCGGCGTGGAGAGGCTCCGCGAGCTCGGCGAGTCGCTCTTCCCGGACGGCGAGGACCCGTCGCGCGTGCTTTATCGCGGCAAGCCGTACCAGATCAAACGGCACGACCACGGCTACACGGTCCTGGTGGAGCTGCCGTTCGCGACCAGGGACGCGATCCACCTTTCGCGCCAGGGAGACGAGCTGGTCTTGCAGGTCGACTCCTGGCGGCGCACGCTGTTGCTGCCACGAGCGCTCGTTGACGCCCGCACCAAGGGCGCCACGATGGATGGCCACACACTGCGCATCGACTTCGAGGATCGGGAGCCAGCCAGGAGCGGAGGAAAGCAACGATGAGTGGCAACACACACAGGGACGGCGACGAAGGGGACGTGACGGAGCGCCTCCGAGAACTCGAGGCGCGCCTCAAGGAGATGGAGCGTGGTCCGCGGATGCGCGTCCGCGCCCGGTCGCGCTTCGATCGCATCGTGCCGCCGGAAGCCATGCATCACTTCCGGTCCGCCAGCCGCGAGCAGTTGCTGGGCGTGCGCACGCTGGTCGACCACTGGATCGGCCGCCTGGACGCCGCCGAACCGCTTTCGGCGCCCCCGGAGCGGGAGACGATCGAGGTCAAATAGCCTCAGCAACGGGGGGTGGAAATGAAGAGCCGCGCAGCGCTCCTGGCGCCGCCCATGCTGGCCACGCTCCCGTCCGTGCCGATCACGGTGATGCTCCGCATGCCCACCCGGCCGGCCTGACGTTCCCGATCGGGGATACTGTCATTCCGCCTGCCATACGCGACGGGCGCCAGGAGGTTCAGCTTCCGTGCAACCGCGACGCCTGATTTCGCTCCTCGTTGCCGTGGTCCTGGCGGCGGGGGCGTGCTCGAGCGACACCATCACGACGTCGCCAACGCCGTCGGGGCCGCCGGGCTCCGCTAGCGCCGGGCAGTCCCAGCGGCCCACCCCGAGCGGCGTCGCCCCAACCACGGGTCCCGAGGGGACACCGACGACCGGCAGTCCCGGCCCCAGCGCCACCGCGACCCCCGTTCCGAGCCCCACCGGGACCGGCCCGTCTCCGACCCCGAAACCGCCCAAGCCGCTGCCGGGCTACATCACCCACGGCAAGCGCAACGCCAAGGTCCTTGCGCTGACCTTCGACGCGGACATGTACCCGTTCATGTACGCCGACCGGAACAGCTACACCGAGTACGACCCGCGGGTGATCAAGCTGATCGAGGACAACCACCTGCACGCCACGATCTTCGTGAACGGGCTGTACGTGAAGGCCTATCCGGACCTGATCGCCGAGCTGGCGAAGCAGCCGGGCATCGAGATCGGCAACCACACCTGGGACCATGCCGGCTGGACCACGTGCAACAACACCACGCCCATCCAGGCGCCGCTGACCAAGGCGACCGAGATCAGCAAGGTCGAGGACATCGTCAAGCAGACCGTCGGCTACCAGCCCGTGTGGTTCCGCTACCCGGGTGGCTGCTACGGCGGCGCCAGCGACCTCAACCTGGTCAAGTCGTACGGCGAGTGGCCGGTCGGCTGGAGCTGCTACTTCGGCGATCCGCTGCTGTGGAGCGCCGCGAAACAGATTCAGAGCGTCGAGACGGGGTGCAGCAACGGCTCGATCGTCATCACGCACCTGGACAACACCCGATACCACCCCAACATCTACGAGGCGCTCAAAGCCCTCATCCCGTGGTGGAAGAAGAACGGCTGGACCATCGTCAA
>CAZENL010000117.1:0-8966 GCA_964513505.1 uncultured Anaerolineaceae bacterium | reverse complement strand
ACCCTGTGCTAGGCTGCCGCTTCTTCGGTTGTCGACCGTCCTTCTGGGGATTGACGCGAGCCAGTGCTCAACCTGCGCGACCTGTCCGGCCTGCCGGATCCCAACCTCCAGCCACCGACCAGCGCCGAGCCCGGTGACCCGTTCGCCGAGCTTCGCGTGGTGCATCTGCTGGCGCGCATTCCGCGCGGCGAACCCGTGCGCCTGCGCGACCTGGTAGATCGGCTGAACGCGGACTATGTGGACTGGTCGTTCTCCCGCAGGGTGGTCATCGCGGCCATCGTCCAGCTGCAGGCCAACTGGATGGCGGACTACCGCAACAGCGAGGGCATCACGCTGACGGAGGGTCTGCAGGGCCCCGTCGTCGCTATCGAGGACAGCAGCCGCGTGGACCCGTGGATCCTGCGGCAGGCGGATCGTCTGTCCTGCGCGTGTACCGAGCGTCTCCGCGCCTTTGCGGTCGAAGAAGGGGTCACCCCCTAGGGGCCACGCCCCCGATCGAGCCGGGCCCGGCGACGCGAGTCCCAGATCGCTTCGTTCCGCCGCGCCGCTCTCGCCAGGCGAAGAGCCGGCCCCATTCAGGAGATCGTTCACCCCATGAGCTACGCAAACGAGACCGCCCTGGTCAGCCCCGAGTGGGCGCAGGAGCACCTCAACGATCAGGGCGTCCGCTTCGTCGAAGTGGACGTGGACACCGCCGCCTACGAGCAGAGCCACCTGCCGGGCGCCGTCGGATGGAACTGGACCAGCCAGCTCTCGGATGGCGTCCGCCGCGACATCGCGACCCGGGAGGACCTCTCCACGCTGTTGAGCAACTCGGGCATCGGCCCGGACACGCACGTGGTGCTGTACGGCGACAACAACAACTGGTTCGCCGCCTGGGCGTACTGGCAGTTGAAGCTGCACGGCGTCAAGAACGTGAGCATCCTCAACGGAGGCCGCCGCTACTGGCTGGACAACGGCCTGCCGGTGACCACGGACGTGCCCGCGTACGCGCCGAGCGGCATCCAGCTTTCCGAGCCGGACTTCACGCTGCGGGCCTTCCGCGACGACATCCTGCCGCGCCTCGGCCAGGCGGGCTTCACGCTCGTCGACGTCCGCTCGCCCGCCGAGTTCAGCGGCGAGGTCATCGCGCCTCCCGGCATGACCGAGACGGCTCAGCGCGGCGGCCACATCCCCGGCGCGCAGTCCATCCCGTGGGGGCAGACGGTCAAGGAGAACGGCACGTTCAAGGACGCGCCCGACCTCCAGGCGCTCTACGCGGCCAAGGGCGTGACGCCGGACAAGGACGTCATCGCCTACTGCCGCATCGGGGAGCGCTCCAGCCACTCCTGGTTCGTGCTCCACGAGCTGCTCGGCTATCCCAACGTCAGGAACTACGACGGTTCATGGACCGAGTGGGGCAGCATGGTCAACGTGCCCATCGAGCGGTAGGTTCCCTGGGCGCGGTGGCGCGTCCCAGGTTCAGCGGCATCCTCGGACCCGGTCGGGCACGCCCCGGCCGGGTCCTTTCGATCGCAGACGGTCGTGTGCAGCTACGCCGGGCGCTCGTTCACCGGGTGGGCCTGGGCAGTCGCGATTCCCGCCACGGCCTGCTGGATGATGTTGGCGATCGTGGCCGCCAGCTGCGGCGACATCCTCACCCGGGCGACGACATGGGTGGGCGTCTGCTCGGGCCCGGGCGCCTCGGTCGGATCGCTCAGGCGCAGCGTCAGCGTGAAACCGTACGGCCCCGAGGTGAGTTGGGCGCTATCGGCGTAGATGTCCGGAACGTCGGCCATGGTGTCTCCTCGTGTTGTGGATGATCAGCCGCGGACCGCGTCCCAGGCGGTGTAGACCTCACGCAGGACCGAGAACATCGGCGCGTCAGACGTGCCCCACTGGTTGGTCAGGAAGACGAAGACCAACTCACGCTCCGGGTCGATCCAGAGGCGGGTCCCCGTCGCTCCGCCGTGCGTGAACGTGGACGGCGAGGCCGGCACGCGAACCACTTCGGCTCCGTCTGGCGCGGACGTGTCGTCGACCACGGACGGCGCCATCCCCGCCGGATGTGGCTTGCCCCAGCCCAGCGCGTAGCGCGGGTCCCGGAGCGTCCCGTCGGCCGCGACGGCGAACAGGCCCTTGGTCTGCTCGCGGCTCATCTCGTCGATAGACGCCTGGGACAGGATGCGCGGCCCCGCGCCCGTTGCCGCGGGGAGCATCGAACGTCCGAAGCGCAGCAGGTCCGCGGCCGTGCCCCAGAGTCCGCCGCCGGCCACGGTCGCACGCGCCAGGAAGCGCATCACGATCTCCTGCATGAGCCGGTTCTCCACGCCAACGCCGTGGACCCGGATGATCCGGTCGCGGGCCCGCCGCGGATCGAAGGTGAGGTCATCCGCGCCGATGGGCCGCATGACGCGCCGGCGCAGGGCTTCGGGAAACGTCATCCCGGTCAGGCGGGCGATGGACGCGGCCAGGAGGTAGAACGAATCGGACGCGTACGCGTAGCGTGAGCCGGGTTCGAAGCTGAGCGGCGTGCGGCAGATGAGATCCAGCATCTGGGCGGCGTTGAGCCGCTTCTTGAGAACGAGCGCAGGGTCCATGTCCGGCACACCCGCGGTGTGGGTCAACACGTGCCAGGGCGTGATGCGGTCCTTCCACTCGCCGCGGAACTCGGGCACCAGGCGCTGAATCGGCTCGTGCAGATCCAGCCGTCCCTCTTCGACGAGCTGCATGACGGCCGTGGCCACGATCGGCTTGGTCACCGAGGCCAGGAAGAAGAGGCTGTCCGTGGCAACCACGCGGTCCACGGCTCCCGGGAAGGCCTTGATGGCGAGCACCCCGGTTGCGTCTCCGACCGCCACCACGGCCGTCGGAAGGGCGCCGTCCGCAACGACTCGGCGTGCCCGCTCAAAGGCGGCGCGGAAGTCAGGGATCGGGCGGTGCCTGCCGAACGGCCAGTCGTTCCCGGCCGGCGAAACCGTCGCGATGCTCACCATCGGACGATCATAGGCGCGTATGAGTTCGCAACTCCTGTGAGCGGCCGCGTGGCTCTCGTTGCGGCCGGGATGGCTGCCGCCCCGTGACACGCGACCAGCTCATCCGTGACACCCGCCGGCTGATCGCCGAGGGTGAGCGCCTCCAGCTCCAGCCCACCTTGGAAGCGCTCCGAACCTGGCTGGCCGTCTCGGACGCGCTCCTCGCCGGTGCCTGGGGATCCATGGACCGATACCACCTGGCCTGGCTGATGGTCGGGAAGTCCGTGCTCGGGCCCCGTGGCCGCCCGATGACCGCCGACGAGACGATCGCCTACGTCCGGGACGTGGCCGACCAGAAGACCGCCGCCCTGCGCATGTCCCTGAAGGCGGTGGAGGAGCAGGGCATGCCGTTCGTGGGAGAGTCCGCTTCCTAGAAGTGATGCACCGACTCGATGGGGAGCACCAGCACCGTGGCGCCCCCGTGGGTCACCTCCGTCGGGATCCAGGCCGCATCCATGCCACCCAGCAGGTCGATGGGCACCTGCTCGGTCCGTCGCTGGCAGTTGCGGTCGATGACGCCCAACGCCAGCTCGACCTGGGCGTCTTCCAGGCCAAGCAGCAGCGTGGAATTGCCGGCCCGCAGGAAGCCGCCTTCCGAACGCAGCTCAGTCACCCGGAGCTCCGATTCCTGGAGCGCCGACACGACGCGATTGGCGTCGTCCCGATGGACGAAGCAGATCATCAGCTTTGCCATGCGTGCCTCCTGCGCACCCAGCGGAACGGGCCACCGATCATCGTTCTGGCGAGGCCCCGGCGGCGTCCGAGGTCGGGCGCGAGCTGTACCAGGCGATTCCGCAGAGCAGCAGGAGCTCGAGAACCTGGAGCAGGCTGAGCTGCGGAGAGAGCCAGTCGAGGAAGGAAGACTGCGCCACGCGCTGGTCCAAGGTGAGCGATGAATCGGGCCGCAGTACCAGCGAAAGCACGTACGCGCCGAATTGGCCCCCCAGCCAGGCAAAGGCCGCCAGCGCGATCGCGAGGCCACGCACTGCGCGAGACGGCAGTGCCCGGCCGGCCGGCCACGCGCCGGCGCGCGTCGAGACCCCGACCACCCAGCCGCCGAACGCGGCAGGCACCAGCAGGCCCACGTCCAGGTCCAGGACCCCGATCAGGAACGCGAACAGGGCCCCAATTCCCACCGCTGTGGGAAGGCCGAACAGCGCGGCCCGAACCAGGCTTCTCTGCGCGAGCAGCGGCTGCGCGGCCACGGGCTGCGCGGCTCCGAGAGGGGCCGCAGCGTCGGCGCGCATGGTCGGACCGCCGTAGCGCTCGCCGGGCGGGCGCGCCAGCGTTCGCGGCTGCGTCTCTCCCGGAGCCGGTCGGCCATCGGTCATGCGGACAACTCTAGCCTTGCCGGGAGCCGGCGCC
This sequence comes from uncultured Anaerolineaceae bacterium, assembly GCA_964513505.1. Taxonomy (GTDB): domain Bacteria; phylum Chloroflexota; class Limnocylindria; order Limnocylindrales; family CSP1-4; genus JAFMJV01. The sequence goes on along the minus strand of CAZENL010000117.1, from coordinate 4,587 downwards.
GCGACGAAGCCGGTGCGCGGGCGTGGCTAAACTGTGCCGCGATGACGCATCCCAGCCTCGGCCTCCCGCCGCCCGACGCCACGGTCGGGCATCCCGCCGCCGCCGCCAGACTCCGAAGCGAACGCGCCCGCCTCGGCAGGGTGGCCTTTGACGCCTCCCTGCTCGCGGACCCGACCTTGCGCGAGCGCTACGACGAACGGATGCTTCGCATCCTGCTGCGGGACTACGAACGGCACATCGAGCAGCTCGCGCGTTCGCTGGAGACGGGCCAGGAGCGTTTCGTGACGCAATACGGAGAGTGGCTGGTGCCCGTGTATCGGCACCGCAGCATCCCGATGCGCGACTTCGTGACGCTGCTGGAAGGCCTGGCCAGCGCATCCATGAGCGTGCTCCCGACCGAGGATGATCGCCACGTCCGGGAGCTGATCGACCGCTGGACGGCCCGCCTTCGCCACCACCAGCGCCTTGCCGGCGACCACAAGGGCAATCCGATCGTGCGCTTCTTCTTCAAGGGCGCGGGTATCGGCGACGACTCGGTGGTCTGATCATGACGATCAAGTGGGTGAAGTCGGATCCGCTGGTGATGAACGGCGAGCCGTTCTGCTATGGCACCCGCCTGACGGTGCGCAACATCCTGGAGATGCGCGAGAACGGGCTGACGCCCAAGCAGATGCTCGCCGACAGCCCTGAACTGCGGGTCGTCGGGATTGCCGAGGCCTTCCAGTACGCGGCGGAGCACCGGGAGCGCTACGCGGACTTCTTCGCCGCAGACGGGACGCTGCGCGGGCCCGGCTTCACCGCGGACGAGGCCGGGCGGCTGCCGGCCCACCTCCGATCGGCGGCCGGGATCGTGGTCAGCGGGGGAGAACCGAGCCCCGTCGCCGCGCACCGCTGACACCGCACGGACCTCCCGCCGCAGGGGCCGGATTGCCAGCCAGTGCTAGGCTTTCCGGACTTCCCCACATGAGGCTCCGCGTTTCTTGACCGATTCCCCCGTGACCAGCGATCCGTACGCCGAGGCAAGTCCGCCTGCCGGTGGAGTTGCGCCGTCCGCCGCGCCGGCGAACGGCAGCGCACCGACCTTCGACCCCCAGATCCGGGCCCGCGAGCTGGCCGTCCTGGACGCGCTGCGGTCCGTGGTTGACCCCGAGATCGGCATGAACGTGGTGGAGCTGGCGCTGATCAAGCAGGTCATCCTGGGCGACCCGCTCACCGAGATCAAGATGATCCTGACCACGCCGTTCTGCCCGTACGCCGGCTCGATGATCCAGCAGGTCAAGGAGGCGGCCGAGGAGGCAGAGGGCCACGAGGTCAAGGTCACCCTGCTGGCAGAGCGCTGGGATCCGCGCGATGCCGGCCTGGTCTGGTAGTCACCACCAGCTGACGCTCCGAGCGTGACGGACGAGCCCACGGACAGCCGGCGGCGCGAGCGCATCCAGAACAGTCTCGTTGCCACCGGCCGTGGCGACGACGGCACGACCGGCCTGCTCTTCGGCGGCCGCGTCTCCAAGAGCGATCCCCGAACGGACGCCTACGGCACGGTGGATGAGGCCGTCGCGGCCCTGGGAGTGGCCCGCGCGGAGGCGTTGGAGCTTGCGCGCGACGGACGGTTGCCCGGGTCGCTCGGCTCGCTCAACGAGACGCTGCTGCGCATTCAGCGAGAGCTGTTCGTGGTGGCAGCTGAACTGGCCACCAATCCCGATGCGCGCGAAAAGCTGCGGGACGGCGTGACCCGCGTGGACGAGGCGATGGTCATCCGCGTCGAGGAGCACCTCAGGGAGGCCGAGTCGGGCATCACGCTCGGCAACGAGTTCGTGGTCCCGGGCGCCACGCGCCTGTCTGCGCTCGTCGAAGTGGCACGCACCGTGGTGCGCCGCGCCGAGCGGCGGGCCATCGGTCTCTCCGCGGCCGGGCACGCTCCTGGACCGTGGCTGATTCCATACCTGAATCGCCTCGCGGATTACCTGTGGATCCTTGCCCGCGTCATCGAGAGCGATCAGGCTGCCCAGCCTGAGCACCTGGTCGCACGACTGCGCGGCTCGGCGTCATAGCCGGCAGGCGCCGCGCGTCCTTGGTCTGACGCTCATTTCCTTCGTTCCGCACTGATCTGGAGACAAGCTGCCAATGATCCCGGGCGCGCGGTCGATGCTGCTTCGGGTTGCGCTGGTCGGGCTGGTCCTGGTGGTCGCGGGGGTCGTGGCCTTCCGGGTGGCGAGCGTGCCGGCTCCGGGTGGCGTGGCCAGCCCTGCCGCCGTCGGGAGCGCATCGTCACCGCCCGATGCGGTGCAGCCAACCGCTGCCGGGGCAGTCACGCCTGGCGCCACCACGCAGGCCACCGTTCCACCCGGCACGCCGACACCAACGAACGGCGTCCCGCCGACCGCGACCCCGACCCCGACCCCGACTCCGACCTCGACCCCGACGGGCGGCGGACCGATCGGACACCAGCCGCCGCCGCAGCGCCCCAACGTCGTGATGATGCTGCTGGACGACGTGCCCTACCTGGACGACCAGTCGCCGTGGCAGGCAACGCCACAGATTGCGGCCACGTTCCTCCAGCACGGCGTGACGTTCAGCGACTTCCACGGCGAGACGCCGCTGTGCTGCCCGGGGCGCGCCGGATTCCTGACCGGCCTTCACACGTATCACCACCACGTCACGTGGAACAGCGCGGCACTCTTCAACCCGCAGATGAGCTTGGCCACGGCGCTTCACGACCAGGGCTACTACACCTTCCTGGTCGGCAAGTACTTCAACCTGTACAACCGGATCGCGCCTGCCGTCCCCCCGGGCTGGGACGGCTTCCACGCCACGGCCGGCTCTCCGAAGTACTTCGACTACAACATCTGGAACAACGGCAGCGCGTCCCAGAAGTTCGGCACGCGCGCGGACGAGTACTCCACCGACGTGCTGACCAGCAAGACCGTGCGCGAGATCCAGAACGCGCCGGCCGACAAGCCGGTCTTCGCGTGGATCGGGCTCAACGCCGCGCACGGGCCCATGATTCCGGCGCCGCGGTACGCCAACGCGCCTTGTCGCGAGATGCCGCTCTGGACGGCGCCCAACGTGGCCGAGAAGGATGTCTCGGACAAGCCCGCGTACATCCGGAAACTCCCACGGGGACCATCCACCATCGATCTCACGCGGCTGTGCCGGATGCTGATGAGCGTCGATGATTCGTTCGTTGCCATACGTAACGAGTTGGTGGCCGACGGGCGCTGGGACAACACCATCTTCGTGATTGCCTCGGACAACGGCATGGCCTACGGCGCGCATCGCCTGGGACTGGAGAAGCGAGCGCCCTACACCACGCAGATCCCGTTCATGGTCAGCTGGCCGGCGGGCCTCGGCACGCAGCCGCGCACGATCGACACGCGCCTCCAGAACATCGACTTCGCGCCGACGATCTGCGAGCTGGCCGCCTGCACGCTTGGTCCATTCCCGCACGGACCGGCCAAGCCTGATGGCGTGAGCTTCGCCGGGCTCCTGCTCGGAACCAGCCGCGCGCCTGTCCGCGACGCGGTGCTCTCCGGCTTCGAGGAGCACGGCGCGCCGATTCCCCAGTGGGACGCCGTCACCACCACGCCGGACTCTCCCCTGGCGTCCGACGGCTGCGCGAGTGCTGCGTCCGGGAGCTGTGTATGGCACTACGTCCGCTATGAGACCGGCGAAAAGGAGCTCTACGACGACTCCGGCGGACCCTGCTGGAGCTGGTCGCCCGGCCGTGCGGGAGACCCCTGCGAGCTCGACAACCTGGCCGGCAACCCCCAGTACGCGGCCATCCAGGCAGCGCTGGACGAGCGCCTGGACCAGCTCCTGGGCACCGCTCCTCCCTGACATCCTCAGGGCCGCACGCCCGGGGCACTATCCAAAGGGCCCTAAACTGTGTGATGGATGCGCAGCGCGCATCTGCCGCACCCCCTCGGCCGACCCGGCGCGAGGACCGCTACGGCGCAACAGCTCAGAGGAGCATCGTGTTCGACCGCAACCCCAATCGAAACAACGTACCCGTCCAGGGGCAGGGTTCGCCCTACGGCTGGACGGCACCCAACACGCTCACCCAGGGCGCACAGGTCGTGGCCGTGCCGCGCGAGGGCTTCCTGACGATGAGCTTCGTCTGGATGTTCCTGGCACTGCTCATCAGCGCCGGCTCTGCCTGGTTCGTGATGACCAACCAGGCTGCTCTCGAGAAGGTCACCGGGGCCTTCCTGATCCTCTTCATCGTCGAGATCGGACTGGTGTTCGCAATCAGCGGCCTGATCAACCGCATCGGCACCATGCCGGCGCTGGCACTCCTGTTTGCCTACGCACTGATCAACGGTCTGGTGCTCGGCGTGATCGTGCTGATCTACGCCGGACGCGTCGGCGTTCCGGGCGTGGTGTCGGCGTTCGCCGGGGCCTCGGCCATCTTCGCGGGCGCGGCCCTCTACGGCGGCGTCACAAAGCGTGACCTGACCAGCCTCGGCGGCATCCTGTTCATGGGCCTCCTCGGGCTGATCGTCACGTCTCTCGTACAGGTCTTCCTGTTCCCGGGCAGCGGCACGCTCAGCCTGGTCATCGGCGTGGTCGGCGTGCTGATCTTCACGG
>CAZENL010000116.1:1466-9062 GCA_964513505.1 uncultured Anaerolineaceae bacterium | reverse complement strand
ATCGGCGGCCCCGAGAGGAACGCGTAGAACCAGAACGCGAACGCGATGCCCGCGACGATCGCGATCGCGACCACCAGGATCAGCCAGCGCGGCGCGACGGAACGACCGTCCACTTACGCCTGCCCGCCGAGTTGGCCACGCGCCGCCGAGTCGATGAGCGCGCGCTTCGACTGTTCGTACTCCACGCTGTTCAGCGCCCCGTCCGTGTGGAGCTTGGCCAGCCGTTCCAGCCCCTCCACCAGGTTCCGCGGCGCGCCGGCGGACTCCACGGGCGCGGTGGTGCCAGTCGCCGCCGGGACGCGCTGCCCCGAGGCGCGAATCTGGGCCGCTTCGCGGAGCGCGCCGGCCAGCTCGGCGTAATTCTTCGGGGTGGGCCGCGGCCCGATGCCGGGCAGGATGGTGGTGTGGTCACGGAACTTCAACCAGCCGATGACCGGGAAGCCGCCCATCAGCACGAACAGCACGCCCGGGATCAACCAGCCCCAGACGACCTGGTGGCCGCCGTCCGGCGGCGCGAACGCGAACTGGAGGAAGTTGAAGCCAAGGCTCAGGAAGATCGCCGGCCAGGCCAGCCCGACCAGGCCGGCCCACGGGCCGCCCATGTCGATGCCCCTCCAGACAATCAAACCGGCACTCACGAAGCCGATCGGGAAGGCAAGGAACATGATCACGGACACCGAATCCGGGCACTCCACGCCGATCTCGTAGGGGCCTCCAGACGCGCAGGTGCCGCCCAGGGCCATCACCGCCCGCATGCCCAGCCAGACGCTGGTGATCGCCCAGGACAACCCGGCCACGCCGATGGCGTAGACGGCGTAGTCGAGCAGCGTCACACGAGGCTTGGCACTTCCTCCGGATCCGTCCGTCACGCGGCCTCCCTACGCCGGCTGCGGGCCGGCGAGTGCGGCTCGCAGGGCGTCTTCGCAGGCGTACGCCTCCGCCTCGAAGGCGTTGCCCCGATAGCTGTCCTTGCCGGCCGCCTTGGCGGCACGCGACGCCGCGAAGTACCGCGGCACGTACATCAGGCCGTTGGCGTTCCATTGCCGGACGTGGCAGAGCTCGTGGGCCAGCTCGAATTCGTCCAGCGGACGCCAGGAGAAGATGTCGTGGTACAGGGTGATCGCCAGCCAGGTCGGGAGCATGAAGCGCTGGCCAGGGCGCTTGAGCCACGGCCAGACATGCGTCCGGTGAGCCGGCATGACGCCATCGGGCGCGCCGCCGGCGCGCAGCCGGACGTCGTTCGGAACGCCGTCGCCTGCCACGCCACCGGCCATGCCGACGCTCACGATAAGCCCTACCCGGCGTCCAACGAGGCCAGGAAGGCCATCACCGGGACCGCGGCCGCGAAGTCCGTCGCCAGGATTCTCGGCAGGTTGGCGGAGAAGATCTCCTCGTCGTTGAGCTGTCGCCCGAAGGTGACGTCCTTGAGCTTGAGCAGCTCGATCTGCGGGTGGTCCGGGGCGTAGCCCGCCGGCGGTCGCTTGAGCGCGTCGCCGTGGACCGGCTCGAAGCGGGCCCGGAAGCCCGGGTCCTCCAGTGCCGCAAGCGTGCGCTTTGGATCCTTGTCCACGGCGACCCGGAAGGCCGCCAGTTGAGCGGGCTCCGGATGCCACATGCCGCCGCCGATGTAGGTGCCTTCCGGCGCCATATGGAAGTACCCGCCGGCGTCGGCTGACCCGCTACCGCTCGCGCGACCGGAACTGCCGACCCATGGAAACGATGCGGCGATGTTGGTCTTGTACGGCGACTTGTCCTTGGAGAAGCGCACGTCGCGATAGATGCGGAAGGGCGACCTCTTGGCGTCCGACTGGAGTGGCACGCCCTGCGCCTGGAATTCCTCGCCGACCGCGTCGCAGAAGGCCTCCAGGGGAAGCTTGAGCAGTCGCTCGTAGTCGGCCTTGCGCGCCTGGAACCAGCTGCGCTCGTTGTTCAGGGCCAGGTCCACCAGGAACTGGAGCGCGTCGGGATCAAAGCCCCGGAACTTGGTCTGCGCGGCTGGGCTCGCCATGCCGGGAGCGTACGGCATCGGACCGGCCTGTCGCTAGACTCGCAATCGATGCCGATGTTCCAGGCCCCACGGGGCACTCGTGACCTGCTGCCCGCCGAGCGGTCGGCGTTCGTGCGCCTGGAGCGGCTGGCGCTTGACCTTGCCACGCGCTACGGCTACCAGCCCATCGAGACACCGTTGTTCGAGGATGCGGCCGTCTTCGAGCGCGGCGTGGGTGCCGTCACGGACGTGGTGGAGAAGGAACTCTTCCGGGTCACCGCGGGACGCGGCCAGGAGGAACGCGCGCAATGGGCGCTGCGTCCGGAGCCGACGGCCGGCATCGCCCGGGCGTACGTGCAGCACGGCATGCAGACCCTGCCGCAGCCGGTGAAGCTCACCCTGACCGGGCCCATGTTCCGCTACGACCGGCCGCAGGCCGGCCGCTACCGCGAGTTCTGGCAGTTCGACGTGGAGGCGATCGGCGATGCCGGGCCGGCCGTGGACGCGGAAATCATCGAGTTGGCGGTGCGCTTCTACCGCGACGCAGGACTTGCCGGCGTCGAGGTCCACCTCAACTCCATCGGCGATCCGGCCTGCCGGCCGGCCTACATCCAGGAGTTGCGCGCCTACTTCGCGCCGCATGAGGCGGACCTGCCGGCGCTCGAACGCCAGCGCCTGCAGACCAGCCCGCTGCGGCTGCTCGATTCCAAGGATCCACAGATGCAGCTGCTCATCGCGGGCGCGCCGAGCATCGCCGAGCGGCTGTGCGACGCCTGCGCGGCGCATTTCGCCGGGGTGCGTGCCCATCTCGAGGCGCTCGGGATCACGGCACGGCTGGCGCCACGGCTGGTGCGCGGCCTGGACTACTACACGCGCACCACGTTCGAGTTCTACGTCACCGGCATCGAAGGGTCGCAGGATGCGCTCGGCGGGGGAGGCCGGTACGACGGCCTGGTGGAGCTGCTGGGCGGCAGGCCGACGCCGGGGATCGGCTTCGGGCTGGGCCTGGACCGGGTGGTGAACGCACTGGCCCGTGCCGGCAACGGGACGCCGACCCTGGGTGCGGCACCGGTGGTGGTGGTCGGTGCAGACCCGGATGACACGATCACGAGGCTGCGAATCGCCACCCAACTGCGCGCGGCCGGCATTGCCGCGCGCGCGGACCTGGCGCACCGAAAGCTCGGCAAGCAACTCGAGAATGCCGGCCGCGACGGCGCGCATTTCGCCATCGTCTGCGGCGATGAGCTGGCCGGCGGCCAGGTCCAGCTGAAGGACCTGGAAGCCGGCACCCAGCGCGCCGTGAACCTGGTCGACCTGGCGCGCGAACTCCAACGGGGAGAAGCTCAGCACCGTCACGGCCCACGCGCCTGACGTGACCACCGATCCCGGCGGAGGCGTCGCGGCGCCAATGAGCCGAGACGCTGCCGCCGCATCGGCGCCTGCTGCGGGCCTGGCCTCGGACAGCCGCATGTTCGGCGCGTTTGCCCGGCACCCACAGCGATCGGCCCTGGCCGGCGCGTTCGCGATCGCGTTCAGCGGCATCCTGGTCCGGTTCGCCGCCGTGTCGCCATCCACGGCCGCCGCCTTTCGCGCCGGTTATGCGCTGCCGTTCCTGGCCGTGGTGGCCATCGTGGAGCGCCGGCGCCTGGGTCCGCGGCCATGGCGCCAGCGTTTCTGGGCCTACCTTGCCGGCCTGTCCTTCTCGGTGGACCTGGTCTTCTTCCACCATGGAATCGAGCTCATGGGCGCCGGCCTGGCCACTGTGATGGGCAACGTCCAGGTGGTCTTCGTGCTGATCGTGGCCTGGTTCGTGCTGTCGGAGAAACCCAGCCGTGAGCAACTCACGGGTATCCCGGTGGCGCTGTTCGGGGTGTTCCTGATCTCCGGAGTCGTTGGCGGCGGCGCGTACGGCGCGAACCCGCAGTTGGGAGTACTCGTGGGGCTTGGGGCGGCCGCGGGCTACGCCGGCTACCTGCTGCTGATTCGCAAGGGCAGGGACATGGCGCGCGTGGCCGGGCCCATCTTCGACGCCTCGGTCGCGTGTGCCCTCGGCTCGGTCCTCATCGGCGTGATTTCGGGCGACCTCAACCTGGTGCCATCCTGGCCCGCCCATGGCTGGCTGGTGGTGCTCGCGTTGAGTGCCCAGTTCGCGGGCGGGCTGCTGATCGCCGTGGCGCTGCCGCGCATGCCGGCCGTGGTGACGTCGCTGCTGTTGCTGACCCAGCCGGTGCTCACGGTGGTGCTGGCGTTCATCCTGGTGGCAGAGACCCCGTCCGTCTTCCAGTTGCTGGGCGTGTTGCTGGTCCTGCTGGGGGTGGCCATCGGCACCGTGCCTGTGCGCAGGCTGGTGGAACGGGGCAAGGTCGCGCTCGGCTGATGCCCAGCCGGGGCGAATGCAAACCGGGCCGGACGGACGTCTCGCGGCGTGGGGCGCCGGCGGGGCCGTTCGCGCCGTCTCGCCTACCATTGACATGCCCATGAAGACGTTCTACCGAGACCTCACCTGCGGTGACGCGCGCCCCGAGCACATCGGGCGCGAAGTGACGCTGTCCGGTTGGGTCAACCGGCGTCGCGACCTGGGCTCGCTGATCTTCCTGGACCTGCGCGACCGGTACGGCATCACCCAGGTGGTGATCGACGAGAAGGAGTCCGCGGCGGCCCACGCGACCGCCTCAGACGTGCGATCCGAGTTCGTCCTGCGCGTCCACGGCACGCTCGCGGCGCGCCTGCCCGGCACGGAGAACGCCAAGCTGGCCACGGGTGCCCTGGAGTTGCGAGCCTCGGACATCGCCGTCCTGTCGGCCGCCAAGTTGCCGCCCTTCCAGATCAACGAGGCAGATGCCGAGATCGACGAGGCGCTGCGACTCAAGTACCGCTACCTGGACCTCCGCCGGGAGTCGCTGCAGCGTCGCATCCTGCTGCGGGACAGCATGGTCCACGCCATCCGCAGCCTGCACCACGCCGCGAACTTCGCCGAGATCGAGACGCCGCTGCTGATCAAGTCCACCCCGGAAGGGGCACGCGACTTCATCGTGCCGAGCCGCCTCCAGCCGGGGACGGTCTATGCGCTGCCGCAGAGCCCACAGCAGCTCAAGCAACTGCTCATGGTCAGCGGCATGGACCGCTACTTCCAGATCGCGCGCTGCCTGCGCGACGAGGACCTGCGCGGCGACCGCCAGCCGGAGTTCACCCAGCTGGACCTGGAGATGAGCTTCGTCGCCGAGGCGGACGTGATGGCCTGGGTGGAAGGCATGGCCATCGAGGTCAGCAAGGCCGTCACGCCGGACCGGCCGATCCTCAAGCTGCCGTTCCCGGTCTTCACGTATCGCGAGGCGATGGATCGCTTCGGCAGTGACAAGCCGGACATTCGCTATGGGGTTGAGCTCAAGGATCTCGCCGCGGTGGCCGCCGGCAGCGGCTTCCGCGCGTTCGAAGAGGCGCTGGCAGCGGACGGCCGCGTCTTCGGCCTGGCCGGGCCCGGCATGGGCGGCATCTCACGCAGCCAGATCGATGAGCTGACGGAGGCGGCCAGGAAGGCCGGAGCCAAGGGCCTGGTCTGGCTGGCCGTCGACGAAGCCAGCGGCGCGATGCGTGGCTCGATCGTCAAGGCGGTGGGCGAGGAGCGCGCCCGCGCCCTGTTCGAGGCCACGGGCGCCGGACCGCACGACCTGGCCGTCATCGTGGCGGACGCTGACATCGTGGCCCAGGAAGCCCTCGGCAAGCTGCGCGTGGAGATCGCCGGCCGCCACGGTCTCGCGGATCCGAAGGTGCTGGCATACGCGTGGGTCCACCAGTTCCCGATGTACCAGTGGGATGCGGAGAACACCCGCTGGGACGCCACCCACAACCCCTTCAGCGGTGTCATGCCGGAGGATGAGCCTCTGCTCACCACCGCTAGCGGCGACCTGTCGCATCCCTCCCCGGAGGATCCGGCCGGCAAGGCCCGGGCACTCCAGTACGACGTGGTACTCAACGGCTGGGAACTGGGCGGTGGGTCCATCCGTTTCCATCGCCGCGAGCAGCTGGCCCGATCGTTCCGGCTCATGGGCCTCACCGACGAGGGCATGGTCGAGAAGTTCGGCGGGATCCTGGAAGCCTTCGAGTACGGCGCCCCGCCGCATGGCGGCATTGCCCTGGGCATCGACCGATGGGCCGCCCTGTTCAGCGACCAGACCAACATCCGCGAGGTGATGGCCTTCCCCAAGACGTCCTCCGGCTCGGACCTGATGCTCGGCGCGCCCTCACCGGTAGAGCCGATGCAATTGGCCGAACTCGGACTGGCGCTGGCGCCGAAGGCCAAGGCAGAGCCGAGGCCGGCAGCCGCGCCGCCCGCGGCACCGGTGGCTGCCAAGAGCTGACCTTCAGCGCCGAACCGGCTGGAGCGGGACGTCCGGCGAGTCCTGGCCGGGCAGATCCTCGATCACCCCGTTCGCCAGCGCTTCGGCCGCCCGACGCGCCAGCGCGGCCGGGGTCCGGAAACGGGCGCCCCTCTGGAGGATCAGTCTTCTGGGTCGGCCGCCTGTGCGTAGGGGGCGAGCGCCGGGCCCTCGAGGGGCACGCTGTCGTCATGATCGGCCGCCGCAGCGCCCCACTCGGGGACGGGCGCGAGTGGCTCCTGGGGACCTCGATAGGGCGGCAACTGATCGTGTGGCGTGTCCACGCCCAGGGTGACGCCGGGATCGCCCAGGTCGATGAGACGCTGCGGGACACCGCGGCGGACGAGGATCGCGAAGGCCTCGTCCGGCATGGCGGTTGGCGGCACCCAGGCCAGGTCTGCCACGAGCTTGACCGGCAGCAGGATCGGCCAGCCGGCTTCGGCGTCCCACGATGGGCGCAACATCGAGTCCGGGTTCAGGCCGTGCGCTTGGATCAGCGATGTGACCGTCTCGGCGTCAACCCAGGTGAAGCCGGCCGGCCAGATGAGTGCCGCATCCGTCTCCGCCACGCTGTCCCGCGCCACCTGGATGCCGCGGGAGATCTGGCCGATCGGCCCATGCTCGGGAGGTGCCGGCTCGGCAAGGATCGCCGACGAGCCTGCCAGCGAGTTGGCCACGATCCCATCACGCTCCGGTGCAACGACCACTACCGGCACGGCCCCACCCGACCAGGCGAGTTCCGCCAGGCGCCGGACCAGGGGACGGCCGAGGACGTCGGACACGGCACGTTCGGTGGATGCGGCGAGGATCACGGCGGCCACGGTCATTGGAGGTGCTGCTCCGAGCGGACGGCATCGTGGATGGCGCGCTGCTCCGCTTCGCGGAGCTCAACATCGCGCAACTCAGCATATCGATCGTCGTCCGGTTGGGGCATAGGATCCGGGTCCGGCATCGGATCCGGCTCCGGCATGGGGTCCGGTCCCGGATCCGCCTCGGGACCCGGGTCTGCGTCCGGCTCGGGCATCGTGTCGGGCCGGCGGTCGGCGTAGGACACTCGGGGCGCGTCGGTGCGGGGCGCGTCGGTGCGGGGCACCGCCATCACCGAGCGTGGGTGGGGCGGCGGTGGCTGGAGGTGCGGGACTGGATCGGGCGTCAACGCGTGGTCCTCCTGGGTGGAATCGCTCAACGATACGGCGTCGCGCGCCGTGGGCGCTGCTGGCGCCGTGGGCGCTG
>CAZENL010000116.1:0-1366 GCA_964513505.1 uncultured Anaerolineaceae bacterium | reverse complement strand
GCGCCGTGCGTGAGACCGCTCGTGTCGTGCGGAGCCGCTCCAGCACGGCTCCTTCGCTGAGGAGTGCCGCCGAATTGACCTGCTGATGATGCGCGCCGTGGGTCAGGCGCAGCCGTCGCGGGCCGGGGAGCACCAGGCCGCAACAGAGGCCGGTCGCGGCCGCCAGCACCGCCAGCAGCGGCGGGACGATGCCGCTGAGGCCTGGCCCGAGCACGCCCGCGCCTGGGCCGAGATCCAGAAAGCCGCTGTCGACCAGGAGCGCATCCGCGGCGAGGATCAGCAGCGGCAGGTTCAGGACCGCAAGCGCGACTCCGGACCCGCCCAAGAGCCACAACCCGTAGGCGAGGATGAGGCCGATTCCGACCACGCCCAGGATCAGCTGCACGGCCGGCGCCTGGTCGGTGGCTGCGCCGATCGCCGCGCACAGGCCGACCAGGTAGGCCGTCCCACAGGTCAGGGCGACCTCGGCCGCGACGACCCTGGCGCGCCGCTCGACGGGCTGATGGGCTGTTCGATCGGACACTGCAGGTGAGGATAACGGCGGACTCTGTGGGGCCGTGCGAGAATCAGCGCTCCCCATGACCACCGATGTCCGTGCCAACGCGCCCGCCACCGCCATTCGTGCCGATCTGCGCAATGTCGCGATCGTCGCGCATGTCGATCATGGCAAGACCACGCTCGTTGACGCGATGCTCCGGCAGACCGGTGCCTTCCGCGCCAACCAGGCCGTGGTGGACCGCGTCATGGACTCGGGCGACCTGGAGCGCGAGAAGGGCATCACCATCCTGGCCAAGCAGACGGGCGTCCAGCACGGCGACGTGCGCCTCAACATCGTGGACACACCCGGCCACGCTGACTTCGGCGGCGAGGTGGAGCGGTCGCTGCTGATGGTCGACTCGGTGCTGCTGCTCGTGGATGCCGCGGAGGGGCCGCTGCCCCAGACGCGTTACGTCCTCCAGAAGGCCATGGCGCGACATCTCCCCGTGGTGGTGGCGATCAACAAGATCGATCGCTCGGACGCGCGGCCCGCCGAGGTCGTCGACGCGGTCTACGAGCTGTTCATGGACCTCGGAGCCACGGACAAGCAGATCGAGTTCCCGATCGTCTACACCAACGCCAAGCTGGGCACCGCGACCATGGACTTGGCGGTTCCGGGCACCAACCTCAAGCCGCTGCTCGATCTGCTGGTCGATCACACCCCGGCGCCTGTCTACACGCCGGGCCACCCGCTCCAGCTGCTGGTCACCAACCTCTCGGCAAACGACTACGTGGGCCGCATGGCGGTCGGGCGGCTGTGGAACGGCACCATTCGCATGGGCCAGCGCATCAGCGTGGTGCGGGAGCAGCCGGGCAGCACGGACGGCAG
>CAZENL010000115.1:4720-9345 GCA_964513505.1 uncultured Anaerolineaceae bacterium | reverse complement strand
GGGATGACCAGCGCGAGCGCCTTGGCGGCACCGGTCGTGGTCGGGATGATGTTCAGTCCGGCGGCGCGCGCCCGGCGCGGGTCCTTGTGGGCCACGTCCAGGATGCGCTGGTCGTTGGTGTACGAGTGGATGGTGTTCATCAGGCCGCGCTTGATGACCCAGCCGTCGTGGACGACCTTGGCCGCGGGCGCCAGGCAGTTGGTGGTGCAGCTGGCGTTGCTGATGATGTGGTGCTTTTCGGGGTCGTAGACGTTCTCGTTGACGCCCAGGACGATGGTGACGTCCTCGTGCTTGGCGGGGGCGCTGATGATCACCTTGCGAGCGCCGGCCTCGATATGGGCAGCCGCCTTGGTGGCGTCGGTGAAGAGGCCCGTCGACTCGAGCACCACGTCCACGCCCAGGTCGCGCCAGGGAAGATCCTTGGGATCGCGAACCTGGAGGACCTTGACCTGGTGGCCATCGATGATCAGGGCGTCATCGGTGTGCTCGACGGTGCCCGGGAACGCGCCGTAGGTGGAGTCGTGTTTGAAGAGCAGCGCGTTGGTGGCCGTGTCGATGAGATCGTTGACTGCCACGACCTCCACGTCCGGCGCGCGCTCCAGGATGGCCTTGAGGGACTGTCGGCCGATGCGGCCAAAACCATTGATTCCGACACGAACCGTCATGGGATGCACTCCTTCTGCGTTGGCAATGCGTCGTGTGATGGCAATGCGCTGTGTTCTAGGCCGCGCCCGCGGGTTGCGGTGCGGCAATGTGCTCAGCCTGAGGCGCGACTCTCCCCATGGGGAGTGCCATGCGGACCAGTGGAAGCGCGCCGATCAGCCCCACGTCGGGACCCAGCGCGGCCGGAACGATCTGCACGCGCCGGCCGGCGACGCGGAAGGCCGTGGCGGCAACCAGCTCGCGCGCCGGTTGGAGCAGCGCCTCTCCCCAGGCTTCTGCCACGCCCCCGCCGACGATGATGCGCTCCGGGTTGAACACGTCCGCGATGCTGACCACGGACGCTGCGAAGGCCCGCACGGCGCGGTCGATGATGCCAGCGGCGACGCGGTCACCCGCCTGCGCGGCACGCGTGACGTGGATGGCCTCGAGCGGGCGCGGCGCAATCTCCGCCCCGATACGCCTGAGCTCCGGAGCGTCTTCCCCCGCGGCCAACGCCTCGTTCGCGGAGCGGGCGATGCCCGACCCGGAGCTGAGCCGCTCGAAATGGCCACGGCCGCCACAGGAGCAGATCGGCCCGTCCATGTCCGCGGTCAGGTGCCCGAGTTCGCCCGCAACCCCGTCCGGACCGCTGAGCAGGTGGCCTCCGCTGATCACCGCACCGCCGAGGCCGGTGGAGATGGTCAGGTAGACCAGGTCGTCCAGGCCTGAACCGGCACCAAAGTCGCGCTCCGCGAGAATCGCCACGTGCGTGTCGCGCTCCAGCACGGCCGGCAGGCCGCACGCGTCGGCAAGGCGGTCCGCAAGCGGCAGGCCCCACAGCATCGGGCCGAGGTTGGGCGGATCGATGAGCACGCCACGCCTGGGATCAAGCGGGCCGGGGGCCGAGATGCCGAGCGCCGTGGGTGGCAGGCCACCAGCCGCCAGGTGCTCGTCCACGCTGCGGCGGAGGGAGGCAGCCGCGGCCGCCAGCACGGCTTCAGCGCCCAGGGCGAGCGGTGTCCGCTCATTCCGCCGGGCGCGCACGCTGCCGTCCGGCAACACCACGGCCGTGCGGATCTGGGTGCCGCCCAGATCGAGTGCCAGCACCGGGCGGCCGGGCTGGTCTGCCGAGTCGATGTCACCCAGCGCCGTCGTGAGGATTGGAGCGCTCCTTTGCCGCGCCGCCGGCTGGGCGGCCTGCGCGTGGAGAGCCTGCATGTCAGCAGGGTCCGGATGAGGAGCGAGCATGGTCAAGGTGTTTGTGGGGTCCTCGGATGACGCGCGCCCGTGAGCTGGGAGCGAGCGCACAGCGATCGGGGAGCAAATCGTAGCACGCGCCTCCGCGCCCCCAGACGGTCCTCCCGGTTGCCGAGAGGTGCCGGAACGGCAACAAAGCGAAAGCCCCGGCCAAGAGGCCGGGGCTCCACGCGGTTCCGATCCCGGCGATGCCGGGACATGCGGCTGGTCTGATCAGGCTCCGATGCGGAACACGCTGTTGCCGCAGATCGGGCAGATGCCCTTCGTCGCGGGCTTGCCGTTCTTCATCGTGATCTTCTCGGGATTCTTGATCTCGACCTTCTGCTTGTCCCTGACGCAATACGCCTCAGCCATGCGGGTCCTCCTTCTACGGGCCCATCGGCGGGCCCACTGCCTGCTGCGACAACCGGGCATCTGCCGGTCCCGCGTGGTTCTCTTATTAGGGTGCCATTCCTGCGGGCCACAGGGAGGGCCGCCAGTGCACGGCTCCCGCTGCCTTTGCCCGCTGGTCCATGTCAGCCAGGATGCGCAGCGCCTCCAGGCCGACGTCGATGCACGCCCGCTCGGCGCGCTCCTTCTGTTCCCCCATCACGAAAGCGCCCGTCGTCCGCTGGGCGAACGCCGTGCAGACAACGCCTGCCCGGCAACCCGCGAGCCCTGCCAGAACGAGCAGGGCCGACGCCTCCATTTCGAAATTCAGCACACCCTCAGCCGCCATCTGCTCCGCGAGATCCGGATACCGAATGGGCAACTGCGGGATCGGCCGGCCCTGTGCGCCGTAGAAACCGGGCGCCGTAGCGGTGATTCCCACGTGCGCAGGCTGCTTGAGCCTCGCGGCAGCCTCGACGAGTGCCGCCACGGCAGTGTAGTGGGCAACGGCAGGGTAGCCGTCGTGGACGAAGTAAGCCGTGGTCCGCTCGAGACGGACGGCGCCGCTCGTGATGACCAGGTCTCCGAGGTTGATCTCCGGCCGCAGCACGCCGCATGAGCCGATGCGGATCAGCGTGGGCTGCTTGACCAGCGCCAGGATCTCCGCCATGACGATCTCCACGTTGTCCGTGCCGATCCCCGTGGAGACGACAGAAACACGCAGTCCTTTGTAGGTCCCGGTGACCGAGTGGAACTCTCGGTGATGCCGCTGGAACTCGATGTTCTCGAGCAGCGGAGCGATCCGATCGGTCCGGTCAGGATCGCCGGGGAGCAGGATGTACTCGGCCAGTTCGCCTGGGCCGAGGTCGATGTGGTACTGCCGATCGGTGTCAGGGACGGCCACGCGGGGGTCCGCGTTCGGCAAGGCTGATCCTCAGGTTGGGCACCCGACCGGTTGCGGGGCGTGCGGGAACGATAGGGGCGCCACGCTCAGGGCGTCAAGCGTGGATGAGCGTGGCGGGTCAGGACGCCACGCTCGGCGTGCCGAGTCACGCCGGGTCGGTGCCGCGTGGACCCGCCTGCACGGGGTTCTCCGGGGTAGAGGCGGCATTGCCGTCCGGTGCCGGACTCTCGGCGGCGGGGTTCGCGGCTGTGGCAGCGTGCGCGCCGGCGGCGGGATTCGCGGCTGTAGCGGCGGCGGCGGGATTCGCGGCGACGCCGATGTAGGGGGACCTGCGCCGTCGGAGGTAGGTGGCAGCGCCCGCCAGGAGCATCAGCCCGGCAGCCGCCAGCGCCGCGGCAAGGCCCGTGGCAACCACACCCACGCCGGGCGTCTCTTCAGGCGTGCCGTCAGATCCCGCGTCCAGTCCTTGGTCGACTGTGGCAATCGGATCCGGACTCGCGGCGTGGGTCGCGTCCGAGCTCGGGTCCGCGTTGGCGCCCGTACCCAGGACCGGCGGCCGGCTGACATCGGCGGCGGCCGTGACCACGACCTCCGTACCGCCGATGTCCCGCTCGGCGTCCCAGCCGATGACGTTGACCAGATCGTCCGGTGCAAGCGCCACGGTCGCGGCATCCGCCGCGGACATGAACCGCAAGCTCGTCTGGCCGGTGCCATCGGAGAGCGACGCAATCGCGCCATCCACGGTAGTGATGCGGCCTCCGACGCGCACCCGCTGACCGACCAGGCTGGGCAACCCGTCGATCGTGGTCGAGACCGCGGCGCCGTTGCCGGCCACAGCGTCCGAGCTGGCCGCTGCCGACTGGTCGGGGAGCGGCGGATCGCTGCCGCGAACCTGCGAGCTACTCGCCGGTGGCCTGACACTCGCGGCGCTGCCGCCGCTCGTGGCGACGGGCACGGGCGACGGTTGCGGGACCGCGCCGAGCACGATGTCGGCTGTCGAGCGAGGCACGAGTGCGAAACGCTGGTCGGAGGCGGTCGGGTAGGCGCGCTTGACGATGCCGGTGAGTGTTGCGTCGCGGCCCTCGATCAGTGCCGTCGACGCGATGCCGCTCCCCGCCAGCCCGACAACGGGCATGGAAGCGCCCGAACTGAGCGTGACCTCGGCCCGCCACGCATCGCCGCTCTTGCTGACCGTGCCGATCCGAACGGTGACGCGGATGAGCGACCACTCGTCCGCCTCCACCGGCACTCGCCGAAGCAGGAGCGGCGAGGCCGGGCCCTGTCCCGATACGGTCGGCTGCGAATCCACGTCCAGCTGAGGAGCTCCGTAGTACGTGTCGACCTTGCCGGTGACCCGCAGGCGGGTTCCCACCGCCGGTGCGGCCGCGTCCGCCGGGAGCCGGATGAGGATCGCCGCCGTGGCGTCCTGGATCGTGATTCGGCGATTGTCGGA
>CAZENL010000115.1:0-4620 GCA_964513505.1 uncultured Anaerolineaceae bacterium | reverse complement strand
GTCGCCAACCGCGCGCGGCCAGACGCGGTACCCGTCATTGAGGCCACTCGCGGATTCGCGCTGGCCCGCGACGCCGGTTGTGGCGTAGGTCGCTCCGACCGAGAAGTCCATGGGCGTTGCGCCAAGAGGCGCGAAGAAGAACACGCGTGCCTCGTCGCCGCTGGCCGGGTCGGAGAGGACCAGCGCCAGGGAGCCGCTGGACCCCGCCTCGGTTCGGATCAAGGTGCCCGAGAGGCGAACGAGCCGGCCTTCAACCGGTTCGCCGAGTGTCGTCGGCGTGACGGTCTGCGGCGCTGGAACGCTTGCGGTCCCGGTGATCGCCACGGCAGACGCATCTGCCGGCCGCAGTTCCAGGTTGGCATATGGAGCGGCCAGGACGCCGGCCACGGTCACGACGCTCCCGCGGGTGAAGGGGCTGAGGTCCATGCCGGACGGCAAGTGGACACAGATGCCGCCGGAGCCGTCCTGGATGGCGATGACCGCGTCGCCGAGGATCCGGCCCGGCTCCACGGTGACGGTGCCCGACACGGAGACCGCGGAGCCAATTGGGAGGGCGCGGGCCGCTGCGATCAATTCGATGGGGCCGCTCGGCACGGGCGTTGGCGTCGGACTCGCCGTTGGGGTGGGGCGCGGGGTTGGTGAAGGCCTCTGAGTCGCAGTTGGTTTGGGCGTTGCGGAGGGAACCGGCGTCAGCGTAGGAGCAGGGGTAGGCGAAGGCAGCGAGGTCGGCGAGGGCTGCGGGCTCGGCGTGGACGTGGGCACGACCGAGACCACGTCGGAGCGGTCGCGCGGCCAGAGTCGGTAGCCGTCATTCAGGCCGCTCGCCGATTCGCGCTGGCCGACGATCCCGGTCGCGGTCACCGTCGAGCCAAGTGAGTAGTCGGCGCGGGTCGCGCCAAGCGCCGCGTGCAGGAAGACGCGGGCATCGGCGTTTTGGTCGGTCACGATCAGCGCCAGGGAGCCGCTCGAGTCTGTGTCAATGCGTGTCAGCGTGCCGGTGAGCCGAAGCAGCTGGCCTTCGAAGCTCTCGGCGAGTGACGCGCTGGACCCGTCGATCGGCTCCGGGACCGTTGCGTCCCCGAGCACGGCCAGGTCCGATGCATGGGCCAGGCGCACCTCCAGGTTCGCAAACGGCGCTGCGAGTCTTCCCGTCACGCGCACACGGCGTCCCGTCACGAGGCTTGAGAGGTCAGAGTCGGCTGTCAGGCGCACGCAGATGCCCGCGGTGGCGTCCTGGATGGCGATCACACGGTCGCCAAGGATCCGGCCGGGAGCGACCGTGATAATCCCCTCCACCGTGACGCTGCTGTCCACGGCAAGGCCGCGCGCCGCTGCGATGGAAAGTGGCGGAATCGGGGTGGCCGTGGCACCTGGCGTCGGGCTCGGGGTCAGGCTCGGGATCGGGGTCGCGCTCGGGGTCGGGCTCGGGGTCGGCGTCGGCGTCGGCGTCGGTGACGCGGACGGCGTGTCCTCCGGCGTCTGCGTTGGCTCCGGTGTTGAGGTCGGAGCCGCTGTTGGTGCGTTCGTGGCGGTGGGGACGGCCGTTGGCTCCGGTGTCTGGGTCGACTCGGGCGACGCCATTGGAGTGCCCGCGGGGGTCCCGGTCGGGGTCGGCGCCGGTTGTCCGGTCGGCGCGACCGTTGCGCTGGGCGCCACCGACGTGCCGGCACTCGCGGATGGGATGGGTGTCCCCGACGGCACGGGGCTCGGGGAGGCGGAAGGGCTCGATGTGGGGCCTGGCACTGCCGGCGATGACGCCGATTCCGGGATCGGCAGCGGCTGCACCCGCGTGTCGCTGAGGTTGTCATTCGTGTCGCGCCAGTTGCCGGACGAACCGCCGGGCAACCGCTCGAGCGACTGGCTTGCCGGTGGCGCCGGCGCGACGGCCCCCTCGATGAAAGCATTCGCGGCGTTCCCCCAGCTGATCGCGTCCACCACGGCCCCGCCGACCACCCGCAGCGCCACGGTCCCTCCGGTTGCCGCGAAGCCACTGCTGTACTGGTCGTCGGCAAGCGACGCGAACACGCCCGCGCTGTTGGCCACCAGCTCGTGGCCGCCAGGGGGCACCACGCGGCTGGTCCAGGTGGCCTTGCGCGTGACGGTGGCTCCGGTGCTGGTCACGTAGACCAGTTCCAGGCCGCCCAGATCGGCCGGCAGCAACCCGGCGTTGTAGATCTCCACGTACTCGTCGTTGGCCCCGGCGCCACCGGTCACGACCTCCCCGATGAGCAGGTCCGTGCTGGGCGGCCACGCGACCGTCGTGGCTGGCACTGCTTCTCCCTCGGTCGGGGATGCGGATGCAACCGCCCCGACCAGCGCGACGGAGAGCAACGAGCTGACGAGCAGCGGCAGCAACCGCGCACGCGTGGAACCCTGCGGCATGGAGCCTCCGGCACCGGCGGGAGCCATGGCGGGACCAGTAATCGACGGTCGCTGGAATCGTGGCCCACGGCCGTTATCGCGGCCTTAGCGCGCCCTCATCGATGACTTTGCAAGCTCCGGCACGGCGCCTGCGATAATCCCCTTCCGCGCCCGCGCCGCAGCGCCCCCCGCCGGACGCTCCCGAATCGAGGAGAAGACCTTGGCCCGCGCCAAGAACACCCAACGAGCCGCAGCCCGACGACGCCATCGCGGAGAGATCCGCGCCAATACCCTGGCGGACGACGCCTATCTGGATCGCGACGATCCGGTCGAGGACGAGCAGCTTGCAGCGACGTCCGCACCACCGGCCCGCAGCGGCATCATGGGCATGTTCTCGCGGCCGGACTTCCGCGGCGACATCCGCGCCTTCCCGAACCTGCTGTTGACGCAGAAGCGGCTGTGGGTTCCGTTTGCGATCCTGCTGGTCGGGTTTGCCATCGACGCGGGTTACCAGTGGGGCTCGCTATCGATCGACGTGCAGAACGTCGCCGTCCTGATGTTCACCCTCATCCTCAGCCCGCAGGCGCTGTTCGTGCCCTTCATCGGCGGCTTCCTGGCCCCGCGAGGCGCGTACCTGGTGGGTGCGCTCATTGGCGTGGTCGACGGGCTGTTGATCGCTGGCCTCAGCCTTGGGCCGGTGGCGGGAGACCGGCCGCCGCTGGTCGAGCGGATCGGCACCTTCGGCGACGTCGTCGCGATCTTCCTGGTCGCGATCCTGTTCGCGACCTTCGCGGCCGCCTTCGCATCCTGGTACCGGCGCTTCCTTCGCCAGAGCCAGGATCGGGCCAAGGCGAACCGGACGATCCGCGATCAGCAGATGGCGGCCAAGCGCAAGGAAGACGAGCGCAAGGCCCGCATGGCCGAGCGAGAGTCCCGCCGCACGTCCAGCACGAGGAAGTCGACTCCCTGACCGTTGATGCGGCGCTCGGCCGTCAGACGCGGACGTGCCGCCGGAATACGTTCGCCTCCGCGACTGATCAGGCCTGACGGCGCATCCCGGCATGGCCCATGTGCCGCACTCCGGGAGCGCCCGACGGGCCGCCGACGCCACGCACCACTTCCGTGAGCGGCAGGATCTTCCGTGCGATCAGGTTGATCACGCCCGATTCGCTCTGGAGCTCCCCTTCCACGTAGAGCAGTGCGTGCCGCCGGACCACGCCACGCAGCTCCGCCCAGACCTTTGGCCAGAGCGTGACGTTGACCATGCCGGTCTCGTCCTCCAGCGCCAGGAAGACCGTGCCGCGCGCGGTCATGGGGTGCTGCCGCGTGACCACCAGCCCGCCGATCTTCACCCGCCCAGCCGGCCGGTCGCCAAGCCGGGCCAGCGGCAGGACGCCCAGTCGATCGAGCGCGGGGCGGAAGAGCTCCACCACCTGCTTGCGAGCGTCCAGCGAGAGGATGGCGTAGCTGTCGCCGAGGCGTTCCAGCTCCGTTGGCGGCGGGAGATCGGGAGCCGGAGTGGCCGGCAGGCGCAGGTCCAGCGAGCGTCCGCGGGCCTTTGACATCCGGCCGTCCGTGCCGCGCGCCGCGGCGGCCACTTCCCGCAACTGCCAGAGCAACTCGCGGCGCGGCGGACCCAGCGAGTCCAGCCCTCCCGCGCGAATCAGCCGCCCGATCACCTCCTCGGAGAGCTCCGTGCGGGCCACCAGGTCTGCCAGGGAGCCGAACGGGCCGCCTCGCTCCACTTCGGCGTCGATCTGCTCCCCTTCGGCCTCACCGATGCCCTTGACCAGGTGCAGGCCAAGGCGGATGCCGTAGCCGAGCGAAGACGGTGCGGCCCATTGCTCGTGCGTGGCACGGTCCGGCACGACGCAGGTGGTGGAGCGCACGATCTCCGGCCGCCGGTCGATGCCGCTGCCATCCGGGAGCGGCTCGTCCGGCATGCCCGCCCATTCCGTGCGCGTCCGGTAGCGGCTGCGATTGAGGTCCACCGGGAGCACCGGCACACCGTGGTGCTTGGCGTCGTTGATGAGCACCTCCACCGGGTAGAAGCCCATCGGTTGCGCGTTGATCAGCCCCGTGACGAACTGGGCGGGGTAGAACAGCTTCAGGAACGCGGACTCGTAGGCGGTCCGCGCGAACGCCGCGGCGTGGCTCTTGTTGAAGCCGAAGCTGGCGAAGCCGGCCACCTTCTCGAACAGCTCCTCCGCCTGGGGTTGCGTCAAGCCGGAGACGGTCATGCAGCCGCCGACGAAGCCG
>CAZENL010000114.1:2712-9543 GCA_964513505.1 uncultured Anaerolineaceae bacterium | reverse complement strand
GAGTACCCGGGCCAGGCGCTGGCCTGCGCCCTCTACGTGGAGGGCGGCGTGCGCAGCTGCGAGATCGGAACGGTCATGTTCGGCAAGAAGCCTGACGGCACTGAGTCAGCCGCCGACTTCGACCTGGTGCGCCTGGCCATCCCGCGGCGCACCTACACGCAGAGCCACATCGACTACGTCATCGAGGTCGCCACGTCCGTCGCCGAGAAGGCTCGCGAGGTGAAGGGCCTCCGGATCGTGGAGCAGCCCGCACAGCTGCGCCATTTCACCGCGCGCTTCGAGCCCATCGCCTAGGTGCCTTTGCCCCGGCGGGCGCGCCCTCACGCGTCCTATCGGCGTGTTTGCTTATGGACGAACGGCCCTGTCGGGGCGATATCCATCGGCTTACCATGACTCGTTGCGGCGCGCCGGCGTTCACGGTTGCGACGGTTTGGCGTCGATCGGCAGGAGGGAATTCCATGCACCGACGGATCACCGGCCTTACGGCGTTTGTGGTGGTGTTCCTGGCGGTTCTGATGGCGGCCGCTCCGGTTGCGGCCAGCAGCTTCACCTACACGGTCAAGAAGAACTCGTGCACCGCCAGTGGTGGCGTGTACGGGTACGGCGAGGTGTTCTACAAGGTCCGGCTCCTGGAAAGCGGCTATTCCGGCGCCAACAAGTTCACGGTGGACAGCTGGGTGCAGCACCGCGCGGTCGGCACCTCCACCTGGCACACCGAATACACTTGGAACCGCGCCGCGTACGCGTTCCCGGACAACGGCACCAGCTACTACTACGTGTCCACGCGCTGGTACGACCCCGCCGACTACGCCTGGCACCGCATCAAGATGGGCCTGAAGGTCTGGCATAACGGGTCGCTGCTCGCGAGCCGGACCATCTACAGCAGGTCCTGCTGAGCCTTTGTGGTCGCACCAACCAGGTGCGGCCACTTCGTCTCGATCCAGAAGCGGCCCTCGGGAACGACGCGTGTCAGGCCCGAGGGCCTGCTGCTGCTACGGCGCTGCTCACGCCGTCCTCGAACTGGCGGAAGTTCTCCACGAACATGAGCGCCAGCTTTCGCGCCTGACGGTCGTAGGCATCCGGATCTGACCACGTTTCCCGCGGCCAGAGCACGTACTCCGGCACGTCGGGCACGTGTACCGGCACCTCGAAGCCGAAGATCGGGTCGGTGCGTGTTGGCACGTCCGCAAGGTGGCCGTTGAGCGCGGCACGGACCATCTGCCGCGTGTGCGTGATGTCCATGCGGTGACCGTGACCGTACGGTCCGCCGGTCCAGCCGGTGTTCACCAGCCAGGCCTGGCAGTGATGCTGTTCGAGCCGCTCGCCGAGCATGTGGGCATAGACGCCGGGATGGCGCGGCATGAACGGAGCGCCGAAGCAGGTCGAGAAGGTCGCACTGGGTTCCTTGACGCCGACTTCCGTGCCTGCCAGCTTGGCCGTGTAGCCGCTGATGAAGTGGTACATGGCCTGCTCGTGGGTGAGCCTGGCGATCGGCGGCAGCACGCCGAACGCGTCCGCGGTGAGCAGCACGACCGCCGACGGGTGGCCGCAAGCACCGTCCTCGGAGCTGTTGCTGATGAAGTGCAGCGGGAACGCCGCGCGAGTGTTCTCGGTCAACGCTTCCGAATCGAGGTCCAGCTCGCGCGTTCGCGGATCCATGACGACGTTCTCGAGGATGGTGCCGAAACGCCGCGTGGTGGAGTAGATGTCCGGCTCGTAGATGTGCGAGAGCCGGATGGTCTTGGCGTAGCAGCCACCCTCGAAATTGAAGACTCCGTGGTCGCTCCAGCCGTGCTCGTCGTCGCCGATCAGCGTCCGCTCGGGATCCGCTGAAAGGGTGGTCTTGCCGGTGCCGGAGAGGCCGAAGAAGATGGCCGCCCGGCCGTCCGCGCCGACATTGGCCGCAGCGTGCATGGGCAGCACGCCTTCGTCCGGGAGCCGGAAGTTCATGATCCCGAAGGCGCCCTTCTTCATCTCGCCGGCGTATTCGGTGCCCACGATGATGATCTCCTG
This sequence comes from uncultured Anaerolineaceae bacterium, assembly GCA_964513505.1. Taxonomy (GTDB): domain Bacteria; phylum Chloroflexota; class Limnocylindria; order Limnocylindrales; family CSP1-4; genus JAFMJV01. The sequence goes on along the minus strand of CAZENL010000114.1, from coordinate 7,530 downwards.
GCGCGACAGGTGGACCAGGATCGCGGTCTCGGTATGCGTGCCATCGCGCGCCGGATCGGCGTGGAAGGACGGCGCATCGATGATCGTGAAGTTGGGCGCGAAGTCCACCAGGTCCTCCGGCGCCGGCCGGATGAACAGGTTGCTGCAGAAGACGTTGGCCCAGGCCGTCTCCGTGTAGGCACGTACGGACCGCCGGTACCTGGGGTCCGCGCCCACGAAGACATCCCGGGTGAAGACGTCCTGCTCGGCGAGATGCGCCATCACGCGCTCGCGGAGGCGGTCGTAGTGCTCCTCCGAGATGGGCTGGTTGAAGCCGCCCCACCAGACCTTGTCGTGCGTCGCCGGCTCGTCGACGATGAACTTGTCCTTGGGAGAACGGCCGGTGTGCTTGCCGGTCTTCACGACAAGCGGGCCGTCCGCGGCCAGAAGTCCCTCGCCGCGGCGGATGGCGTGTTCATAGAGCGCTGCGGCGGAGAGATTGGCCAATTCCGGGCGTCCGACGCGGGCGAACGCTTTGGGCGGCGACTTGCTGATGGCCACGGCGGCACACACCTCGCTGGTGCCAGACCGGCCGCGCGTGACGATGGCGATCGGACGCCACCGGAGTCGGCTTTCACAGTCCGCGGAACGGATGTTTCAGTTGAGAGGCCAGTGTACGCCTCCGCAGGAGCGCTCAACGCTGGCTCCGACGTGCCGCGGGTCAGGCGGACTCGGCAATCTCCAAGCGCGACAGCCCAGGTGCAGGCACCGCGTCAACGGAGTCCGCGATCGCGGTCGCGACCACTTCCGCGGCCTCGGCCAGGGCCAGCAGCTCCGGCTTGGCGTAGGGCCGCCCGCTCGGGCGCTGGCCAACGACCAACTCACCACTGGCGGCGCGAACGCTGATGGGCAAGCTCAGGGCAGCGGCAGCCGCGGCGGCGGCCGGTTCGCCGGTACGCTCCTGGAAGGTCGCCTCCCCCACATGGAGCACCAGCGACACGGACTCGGCGCGCGTGGCCAGGCGAACCTGCGCCACCAGGCGCCGGACCAGGCGTTCCGGATCGACGCGGTAGATGCTTGCCGCAACCTCCTGGCTGAAGGCTCGCAGGCGGCGATCCGGATCCGCATCGGGCTTGAAGCGGCGATCGACTTTGCCCTGGAGCCACGTCTTGGCGGGGGTGAAGACGGCGGCCAGGACGAGCGCGCTGATGATGATGGCCGCGTCCGAGCGATCGCCGGTGACGGCCTGGAAGACCTTCTGGAAAAGCGCCACGCTGGCGGAGTAGAGGCCTGCCAGGAACGCCGTCAGCGGCACATACACCAGCGTTCGGCTGATGATCAGGTCAATGTCGTAGAGGCGGTAGCGCAGGATTGCGACACCGGCCGCGGCTGGAATGGCCAGGAGCGAGACGATCTGGAGCGTCTCGGTCAGCTTGGATGGGAAGGCGGCGTAGACCACGAGCGAAACGGGCACAAGGACACTCGCCGCGGTGACCCATTCCAGCTGCTTGCGTTCCGCGCCATCGGCGCGACGGAGCCGAAGGATCAAGGCAATGAGGGCCACGAACATCGCGCCGACCATGGCGAAGAAGCCGAGCGCGAAGAGGATCCCCACCAGCGATTCCTGTCCCGCCAGCCCGATCGGGTTGCTGAATGGCGGCGGCGGCGTGGAATCCGCCGTTGGCGCGACAGCCGCTGCGAGCGACAGGATCGCTGCGCCAGCCGCTCCCACCAGGACGACCCATCTCCATCGGCGAGACGGCAGTCGCCCATCCGGGAAGGTCGAGAACAGGCCGACGCTCAAGCCCGCAATGATCGGCACCCAGACCCAGCTCTCGATCCAGCTGGCCCAGTTCGCCAGCGCACTCGCACGTCCATCGACGACCAGGACGTAGCGCGAGTACTCGCCGGCCATCATCTGGAAGCTGGCGATGCACCCGGTGATGAGGAAAAGCCAGCCGATCGTGTTGTCCGATCGCCGCGTGGTGACGAGCACACCCAGCACCAGCAAAAGGGCGGCCACGATGGCCTGGAAGCCGCGGAATCCCCACGAGTCGGGGACCGTCCCGTGCAGCGAGCCGGCGATGAACCAGAGCCCCGCCGCGGTCTGCACGACGATCAGGGCCGCGACCACCCGTATGGTCACAAGCCGCCAATTCACCCCGGATCTGGGTTGCGACGCATCGCTGGCTGCCGCGTCCGCCACGGGCTCCGCCATCGGCCCTCCTCGGCCGCGATCATAGAGGGGACCGAACGGCGATTTCTAGCCCGAGCGACCGTGCGCCAGGTGCTCCAGCAGGTCCAGCTTGGTCACCACGCCGACCGGGCGCCCGTTCTCGACGGCAACCACGGCCCCGGCGCCCTCGCTCAGCAGCTTGAACGCGTCGTCCACCGATGCGCCGGCGGCGATCGTGGGCAGCGGACGCTCCATCACCTCGCCGACGGTCCGCTCCACCACGCCCGGATCGCGGTACGCCCGTTCGAGCAGGTTCTTCTCGCTGAGCGAGCCCACGATCCCCTCGATCGCATCGTCGTCGCGTTCGGTGACCGGCATCTGGCTGATGCCGTAGCGCTCGAGCGTGTCGATGGCCTCCGCCACGCGCTGGGTGGTCCGTGCCAGGACCACGACGGGGATCTCGTCGTCGCGGTGGCCGTTGTGGAGGACCTCGGCCACGCGAACCCGGCCGGTCGGCGAGCCCAGCAATCCGTTGATACGCATCCACTCGTCGTTGTACAGCTTGGACAGGTACGAGCGGCCGCCGTCGGAGAGCAGCACGACCATGACCGCCTCCTTGCCCTGGTCCGTGGCCGCCAGTTCTCTCCCCACCGTGAGCGCGGCGACCAGCGCAGTGCCGCACGACTCGCCGGCCAGGATGCCCTCCTCACGAGTCAGCCGCCGAGCGGCGGCAAACGCGTCCGCGTCGGAAACCCGGACCCATCGGTCGATCACCGCCGGGTCGAAGGTGCCGGGCATGAAGTCCTCGCCGATGCCCTCGGTCAGGTACGGACGCGCCGTGTCCCCGGACAGGACACTGCCCTCCGGATCGGCGCCGATGACCTGGATCTGCGGGTTCTGCGCCTTGAGGTAGTGCGCCACGCCGCTGACCGTACCGCCCGTGCCGACGGAGATGACCACGTGCGTGACCGTACCCTCGGTCTGGCGCCAGATCTCGGGGCCGGTGGTCCGTTCGTGGGCGCTGGGGTTCTCCGTGTTGTGGTACTGGTCCGGCTGGAACGCTCCGGGGATGTCGCGCGCCAGTCGGTGCGCCACCGAGTAGTAGCTCTCCGGCGACTCGGGCGGCACGTTGGTCGGGCAGAGCACCACTTCCGCGCCGTACGCGCGCAGCAGGGCCTGCTTCTCCGCGGATTGCTTGTCCGCCATGACGAAGATGCAGCGGTAGCCCTTGAGCGCCGCCGCGATGGCCAGTCCATGACCGGTGTTGCCGCTGGTGGGCTCGATGATGGTGCCACCGGGCTTGAGCAGGCCGTCGCGCTCGGCCGCCTCGATCATGGGCAGGCCGATGCGGTCCTTGACCGAGCCACCCGGGTTGAGCAGCTCCAGCTTGGCCAGGATCAGCGGTTGGCGCGCGATCGGGCCGAGCTCGCGAGTGACGCGCTGGAGGCGCACCAGCGGTGTGTCGCCGACCAGCTCGAGGATGGAATCGGCGTAGTGCATCCGCCGCCGAGTATAGGTTGCGACGCTTCCTGGGCGGCGGAACCGTGGCTGCGGCAGGACCTCCGAGCGCTAGCATCTCCCCGATGAGGAACCGGCGACCCGTCGCTCGCAGGGCCGGGGCCGTGGCACTGGCTCTGGCGGCGATCGCCGGCAGCTCCTTCCCGGGAGCGGCGCTGACCGTGGAGCAGGCACCGGCCGCGACCTGCACCGACGGCTGGATGCCGACCGATCCATCCGGCCTCCTCGGATCCACGGCCGTGGACGTCACCTACCTGGACGGGCGGCCATGGGTGGCGGGTTCGGCCGTGCTGGAGGCCCGGCGGCCGTCCACGTTCACTGCCAGCGGATCGGTCGAGGCCTGGGCGACCGTGAAGCTGGCACCGACCGCCGGCAGTTCTGTGCTCACGGCCATCGCGAGCGATGGACGGAACGGGCTGTGGGCGGCCGGAGAGGTGGTCGGGGCCCTCACCCAGCCGCTGATCGAGCAGTGGAACGGCAGGCGCTGGGTGCGTGACTCGGTGCCCTTCCAGCGGAACGGCGGAGCGCTGACGGACATCGGGCAGATTCGCGGAGGTGCGGCGTTTGCCGTCGGCTATACGGCAGACCTCCAGGGACAGCATCCGCTGGCCCTTCGCCGCAGCGGATCGGCGTGGCGGCCGGCGTCACCGGTCGTCGGCGACCGAGGCTCGCTGACCGCGTTCTCGTCAGCACCGGACGGCACCACCTGGGCCGTCGGGTGGGTGGATACGGAGGGCGGCCTGCGGCCGCTGCTGGAGCGCTGGACCGGATCGGCCTGGCGGCGGGACAGCATGCGAGGCACGGGGATCGCGGCCCTCGCCGGGGTAGTCGTGGATTCCGCGACTGACGCATGGGCCGTCGGCTACCGAGACCGGAACGGGGCATTGAGCGCGCTGGCGGTCCACTGGGACGGCAGGAGCTGGGCCGTGGACGATGGGCTCAGCGTCTCGGCCAGCGGCGGCTCACTGCTGCGGGACGTGGCCATGGTTGACGGTGAGCCGGTCGCGGTCGGCGCCGCCTGGGACGCCCAATCCGACGACACGGACCCTCTCATCACGCGACGCCAGGGCGAGTCCTGGAACACGTCGAGAGGCGTTGGCGGGATCACCGGCGGTGAGTTGATCGGGGTGACCACGGGGCCGCAA
>CAZENL010000114.1:0-2612 GCA_964513505.1 uncultured Anaerolineaceae bacterium | reverse complement strand
GCGGCGTCAGGACCGGGCGCTGCGGCGTCAGGACCGAGCGCCGCGGCCCTGGGATCGGGCGGCACCAAGACCACCCCGCTACTCCCGGCCTCCGAGAACGTGCCCGGTCTCCAGGTCCGCGACGTGACCGCGGCCGCGGGACTTTCCCAGACCACCCTGACCTACTCGGGCAGCACGGCCGACTTCAACGGGGACGGCTGGCCGGACCTGGTGATCGGCCGCCACGGCCGCCCGCTGTGGGTGCTTCAGAACACGGGCACCGGCAGCTTCGTGGCGCCGTTCGCGGGCGGATTCCGCCGAGCCGACCGGCACGGCTGCTCCGTTGGCGACCTGGACGGCGACGGCCTTCCGGACATCGCCTGCGCCGTCGGCGCCAACCTGGGCCTGAGCGTCAAGGAGAACGAGGTCTGGCTGGATCCGTTCAACCCAGCCGGAACCAACCAGGCTTCCGCTCTGGGCGTCTCCGACCCGCTCGGCAGGGGACGGCGCACGGCCATCTTCGATGCCAATCACGACGGCAGGCTGGACCTCTACGTGGCCAACGATCCCAGTCGCGCGGACGGCCTGCCAAGCACCAACCGGCTCTTCATCAATACGGGTGACGGCTTCATCTCCGGCAGGCAGGCAGGCCTCGATCTGGGGATCGGCGGCAACTGCCTGGAGCCGGCGGATCTGGATGGGGACGGGTGGACAGACCTGGTGGTCTGCAGCTACATCCAGATGGCAGGCTTCAGCGGACTCCGGATCTTCCACAACGATCACGGGCATTTCACGGACGTCACGCGGCGGATGGGCATCACGGCGGACGGCGACGTTGCTGCCGCCGTTGCCGACATGGACGGCGACGGCAGGCCCGACCTGGTGCGCATCACCACGGGTCACCTGGAGGTCGACCTCCAACGCAACGGAGCCTTTGCGCCCGCCTACGGCCTGGACGTGAGCCGTGCGCAAGCCGTGACCCTCGCCGACGTCAACGGCGACGGCTCGCCGGACATCTACGTGGTGCGCGGCGTGCGAGGTGGCACGACCCAGGACCTGCTGCTGCTCAACGACGGCAGCGGGCGGCGTTTCACGTCGGTGGCACTGCCTTCCGCGCAGGCGGGCGTCGGCGGCGGAGCCGTGGCCATCGACTACGACCGCAACGGCAAGCAGGACCTGGTGGTCATGCACGGCAACAACATCGAGCCCGGGCCGATCCAGCTGCTGGCCTTCGGACCGCCATGGCCCATGGCCGGCTTGCCGCAGCCAACGCCCGAGCCAACGCCGGAGGTTTCACCGGAACCGTCCGCCACGCCTGCCGCCACGACCTCAGCGCCGCCCGCGGAAACTCCGGTGGCCTCGCCGACCGTTCGTCCGTCCGGGTCGCCCGGCGCCTCGCACAGGCCCTCGCCGTCGTCCGCAGTCCCTTCGGCTGGCGCAACCGCTCCTCCTGCCTCGTCGCCGATCTCCCAGATCGCGCCCGGAATCAGGCCGAGCGCGGCGCCTTCGTCCGTACCACCCGCCGTGGCCGGCTCGGATTCGGGCCGCCTCAACGCGATGCTCGTGGGCGCCGCGGTCATGCTCGGCGCGCTGGTGGCGCTCGCGGTCCTCTTGCGCCTGCTGCGGGACCGGCGGCGGCGCCTCCGGGTGAGCTAGGCGGGAGTCGGTTCGGGAGCGGGCGTCACCGACCGGCGGTGCCGCCAGACGATCGAGGCGATGCCGAAGACGACCACGGCGATGCCGATGACCATCGCCGTTGGCGCCACGCCGAGCAGCTTCCAGTCGTAGTTGTAGCGGAACGTTTCCAGCAGGAAGCGCACCGTGCCGTACCAGATGAACCAGAACGAAGCCAGGTCGCCGGGCAGCAGCCTGGCGAACTGGCGGCGTGACAGCCACAGCGCCACGAACCCGCCGGTGACGTCCAGGACCGACTCGTAGAAGAACAGGGGTTGGAACCCGGTCGTCGCTTCCGGATACGCCGGGCAGAAATACGGGTCCACCCGGTGGTCGCAGCCGATGGTGATGCCCCACGGCAGGTCCGTCGGCGGGCCGTACAGCTCCTGGTTGAAGAAGTTGCCCCATCGCGCGATGCCCTGCGCGAACAGTGCGCCGGGCACCAGGATGTCCAGCGCCGACCAGAACGGCAGGTGGTTGCGCCGGACGTAGTAGGCGATCCCCACGATGGCGCCGGCCACGCCACCGTAGAGGGCCAGCCCGCTGTAGGGCGGCAGGACGATCGCGGGCAGGTTCTGGAGGTAGTAGGCGGACTGGTCGACCACGTGGTACAGCCGCGCGCCGATGAGGGCACAGACGGCCACCACGATCAGCGCGTTCATGATGTGCTTCGGGTCGATACCGCGGCGCACCGCCTCGCGCTGGCCCACCAACAGGAGCACGGACACGCCAACCACGTACCCGATGCCGTACCAGCCGAGCCGGATCAGCGTCCCGGGGATATCGAAGATGTTCGGGTTGGGGAAGACCTGGATGAGCCCTGTCAGCACCCGCGAAGGATACCGACTGCCCGGCCGGTACCCGCCGGTGGCGCCCGCCTATACTCCCGGCCGATGAACGACGGCTTCGCCTGGTGGCTGATTGTGCTGGGCATTGCCATAGGCGTCGGGCTGGTGTGG
>CAZENL010000113.1:0-9558 GCA_964513505.1 uncultured Anaerolineaceae bacterium | reverse complement strand
GCCCCTCGTCGCCTCGGCGGCAGCTTTCGCTGGTTGCTGGCCGCGACCGTGATCAACAACGCCGGCGACGGCGTGGTGATCGCCGCCGGTCCGCTGTTGGTGGCGTCTCTGACGCGCGACCCGTTCCTGGTCTCGATGGCGCTGCTCAGCGAGTACCTGCCGGTGCTGCTGTTCGGCGTGATCGGTGGCGTGGCCGCAGACCGCTTCGACCGCAGGCGAATGGTCGTGGTCGTGAACCTGATCCGAGCCGCCGTCCTGGCCGTGCTCGTGGTCACGATCCTCAACGGCACGGTCAATATCGCCATGGTCCTGATCACGCTGTTTGCACTCGGAACGGCCGAGACGTTCGCAGATTCGGCGAGCAGCACGCTGATCCCCAGCCTGGTGGCGCGAGCGGACCTGGGCATCGCCAATGCGCGGATGCAGGGCGCATTCCTGCTCATCAACCAACTGGTGGCACCACCGATCGGCGCGTTCCTGTTCGCCGTCGGAATGGCGCTGCCGTTCGCGGCCAATGCGGCCGCGTTTGCGCTCGGCGCGGTCCTCATCTCGCGCGTCGCGGTCAGCGTGAGCGCCGAACGGGCTCAAACCTCCAGCTTCCGGGCGGACATGGCCGAGGGGATCCGCTGGCTCGTTTCCCATCCGCCAATGCGGACGCTGGCGCTCACGATCTTCACGTTCAACGTGACGTATGGAGCGGCCTGGTCCGTCCTGGTGCTCTACGCGACCCAGCGCCTGGGTATGGACGCCGTTGGCTTTGGCCTGCTGACGACCGCGGTGGCCGTCGGCGGCGTCGCGGGCACGCTTTCCTACGGGCGGCTGGAGCGCCGCTTCAGCCTGGCAAACATCATGCGGGTGGGGTTGCTCATCGAGACGTTCACCCACCTTGGGCTCGCCCTGACCACGTCGCCCGCCGTCGCGCTCGCGATCATGGTGGTCTTCGGCGCGCATGCCTTCGTGTGGGGCACCACCTCGACCGTGGTCCGCCAGCGGGCCGTGCCCAACGAGCTCCTGGGCAGGGTCGGCGGGGTCTACCGCGTCGCCATCGTCGGTGGGTTGGTGATCGGCACGCCGCTGGGCGGCCTGCTCGCCGGCAGCTTCGGGATCACCGCGCCGTTCTGGTTCGCGTTCGTCGGCTCGGCGATCCTGGTGACACTCCTCTGGCGCCAGTTCGAGCACATTGCCCACGTGGAGGCATGAGGCTGCATGGTCAGACCGTGTCAGGCTCGCCATTGGCGACCGGACGCAGTGCAAGGACCATCGCGGCGATGCCCAGCCCCATCCGCATCACGAAGATCCACCAGCCGGTCCAGGTCGTGAGCCGGCCGCTCAGCACGCCATCCGCATCGAGCAGGAAGCTGACGATCACCAGCACGCCGCCGCTGAACGAGGTCAACGGGTGGCTCTGGGGCCGGCGTCGTCACGATGATGCGCCCGCCCCGGCGGCTTGGGTACGCTTCGCGGTCGATGAAGCTCACCGCGCGCCAGCTCAATCGCGCCACCCTGGGCCGGCAGATGCTGCTGCGCCGGGAGTCCATGCCCGTGGTCGATGCGGTGCACCGAATCGTGGCGCTCCAGGCGCAGGAGCCCGCTTCTCCGTACCTGGCGCTCTGGAATCGGCTGGTCGATTTCGACCCCAGCGACCTGGACCGCGCCTTCGCCGACCACGCGATCGTCAAGGCGACGCTGATGCGGATCGCCATGCATGCCGTGGAGGCGACCGACTACCCCGCCTTTCACGAGGCAATGCAGCGGACCCTGCGTGGCGCGCGACTGAACGATCGCCGCTTTACCTCCACGGGCCTGACCAGCGCTGACGCGGACGCCCTGATCGCGGAGGTCGCGGCGTTCGCGAGTGAAGGGAGGACCAACGCGGCGATGGAGGCCTGGCTGGAGAAGCGCCTGGGCGCCCCGAAGCCGCGCGTGTGGTGGGCGTTGCGGCACTACGGCCCGTTCGTGCACGCGCCAACCGGTGGGCCGTGGTCGTTCGGGGCTCGTCCGGCGTACGTGGCCGCTCGCGAGCAGCGGCGCTGGGGAGACCGGGCCGCGTCCATGGCGTCGCTGGCGCACCGGTACCTGGAGGGATTCGGCCCCGCGTCGGTCCACGACTTCGCGCAGTTCGCCATGGTCTATCGCCCGGATGCCCGTGCGGCGCTGGAGTCTCTGGGCGACGCGATCGAGGGGCTGGAAGGCCCCGATGGCGTCCAGTTGTTCGACGTCCCCGGTGGCCTGCTCCCTGCGGAGGACACGCCCGCCCCACCCAGGTTGCTCGGGATGTGGGACGAGACTCTCCTGGGTCACGCCGATCGCAGCCGCATCATCCCGGCCGCCTACCGGAAACACGTGACGCGGATCAACGGGGACGTGCTGGCGAGCGTCCTGGTCGATGGCTACGTCGCCGGCGTGTGGCGTCCGGTGGAGTCGGGGATCGAGGTCACGGCGTTCCACCGCCTCAGCGATGACGCGTGGCACGGACTGGAGTCCGAGGCGGGCGCGCTGGTCAGGTTCCTGGCCGGCCGCGAGCCGATCGTCTATCGGCGGTACGCGCACTGGTGGAGCGCGTTGCCGGGCGCGGAGATCCGCGTGCTGGCAGGCTCATAGGCCGGGTCGCGGCGCCCGCAACGGGTTTCCTCGCGCGGCCCAGGCCGTGGCAGAGATCACGATCGGGCCGTCCGACAGGCGTCGGCGGCACTCGTTGCGGAGCCTGGCGCGCCGCTCCGGATTCAGGCTCGCGACGAATGCCCCGGCCGGGCCCACGTTGTGCTCGAACGGCGCCCACCAGTCGTCGAAGGTCTGGTGGTGGAGCTCCACCGTCAGCGCCGAGGATTCCACCCCGCGCAGTCCTGCCTCCTTGAGCAGCTCGGCGAGGTGGCCTTCGCTGGTCCCGGCGCGCTCCGACTCGTCGTCCACGTCCGGATCCAGGGTGTGCGCGGCTGCCCAGAAGTCGCGCAGCGGCCCGCGTTGGCCGGCGTGGTCCCAGACGCTCGCCGCAACGACGCCATCAGGTCGGGTGACCCGCGCCATCTCGCGCAGCCCGGCCACGGGACTCGTCATGAAGTGGACGACCAGCTGGGCCAGCGCTGCGTCGAACGCGGCATCGGGGAAGGGGAGGTGCTCGGCGGGCGCCTGCCGGACGTCAATGGATGGAAACCGGGCACGCATCGTGGCCACGAACGGCTCTGACGGCTCGACGGCGGACACGCCTTCCGGTCCGAGCCGCGCGATCAACTCCGCGGTGAGGGCGCCGGTGCCGCAGCCAACGTCCAGCACGCGCTGGCCGGCGCGCACGTCCGCGTAATCCGCGAGCTTGCCGGAGAGCAGCCGCGACCAGCGTCCCATGAACGCGTCGTAGGCTTCCCCGGCCACATTGAAGCTCACCTGGGCGAGTCTACCGAACGCTGCGCGCGCGATCGACGAGCCCTGAGTCGCAACTGGTACCGTGCGCCGCATGACCAAGAACCTGGCCACCGACGCGATCCAGCACAACGTCTGGGCAACGCTGCGCCTGTTGGACACGTGCCAGGACCTGAGCCCGGCCCAGCTGCAAACGAACGTTCCTGGGACGTACGGCTCGATCCTGGACACGCTGCGTCACCTGGTCGGCGCGGACGCCAACTATCTGTGGGTCATGACCGGCGGAAGCTTCGCCGCGATCGACGAGGCGGACATGGACCTCCCTGCCCTCCGCGCGGTCATGGAACGCGCCGGCCCGGCGTGGACCGCGCTGCTTGCTGAGGACCTGGACCCTGACGTGGTGCTGGTCCGCCACCGTGACGACGGATCGGAGGGCCACGCCGCGATCGGGATCCGAATCGCCCAGGTGGTCCATCACGGCACGGACCACCGAAGCCAGATCTGCACTGCTCTCACCACGCTCGGGATGGAGCCGCCAGAGATCGACGTGTGGTCGTTCGGCGAAGCCCACGGCCGCGTCCGCGAGGTCCCGGCTCCCGCCTGATGCTCGCGTTCACGCGAGGAGCTCAGCCCCAGAGGTCCACCTGCGGCAGACCCGCGTTGCCGAGCGCCTCATTCAACTCGGACACGTGGTAGACGTCGTGGCTGAAGACCCGCTGGATGACCCAGCCCCTGGTGTGCACCCATGAAGTTCCCCATTCGGGACGACGGATCTCCTCGCCGAGCGTGTCCAGGGTCCATCGGTCCAGGCAGTTCTCCACGATGCGGAAGGTCGAGTCCAGCGCTTCTGCGAGCGCTCCGGCACCGAGCACGTGCTCGAGGTCGTCGTCGCCCGGGCAGTTGTTCCCGGCGTCGGTGAACGGCGTGGTTTCTGCGCCTGGCTCGCCGGCGAAATCGCAGAGCCAGAACACGCGCTGGCAGGCCAGGTGGCCCAGGCTGGCCCACAGGGGCCAGCGATCGGGCGACGGGCGTGTCGCCAGTTGCGCTTCCGTCAGCGCCGCGACCACCTCGCGGAGGCGCCCGTTGTACTTGGGCCATGTGCTGTAGGCCGGTCGAATCAGCTGATCGCTCATGCCTTCCACCGTACCTTCTCTATTCCGTCGGATGCTGTCAGCAATGCTCGCGGCCGAATCGTTCCAGGAGGTGAACCGCCGGCGCCCGCCATGTAGGCTGCGGCCGTGCTCGATTACCCGGTCAGCCCTGCGATCACCGGGCCGGCATTCCTGAGATGAGATCGCCGCCCGAGGACTTCGACGCGGCCGCGTTGACGCAGGCACTGGCGGATGGCTGGGCGTTGGATGTCGCGGACGCCGAATACGCGGCCGTCGGCGGCGGCAGTTACCACTGGGTCGTTACGGACGCGAGGGGAGCCCGCAGCTTCGCCACGGTGGACGACCTGGACCAGAAGCCCTGGCTGGGTGAGACGCGCGAGGCAGCCTACGCCGGCCTGGAGCGCGCGTTCGCGACGGCCGTGGCGCTGCGCCGCAGCGGGCTCGCCTTCGTGGTCGCGCCGGTCGTCTCGTCCGCCGGCGGGACGCTGTGCCGGATCGATACGCGTTACAGCCTCTCGCTGTTTCCGTTCGTGGATGGCGACGCGGGCACGTTCGGAAGGTACGAGGCGACCGAACGGACCGCCATCGTTGCGATGCTGTCGGAGCTCCACCGTGCGACGCCCGCGGTGGCGGCTGTGGCGCTCACGATCGGGCTCGATCTCCCGGGCCGCGTGTCGCTGGATGCCGCGCTCCGGGACACGGGCTCGGCGTGGTCCGCGGGACCGTTCTCCGAGCCGGCCAGGCAGGTACTCGCCCGGCATGCGTCCGATGTCGCGCAGAAGCTCAGCCGGTATGACCGCCTATCCGCGGCCGTGGCCACGTCCCGCGACAGATGGGTCATCACGCACGGGGAGCCGCACGCCGCGAACGTGATGCGCACCGCTCATGGGCACGTCCTGATCGATTGGGACACGGTCGCGCTCGCGCCGCCCGAGCGGGACCTGTGGATGCTGGTGCGGGGTGGCGAAGAGGCGCTGGCGGCCTACACGGCAGCTACCGGCCACACGGTCGACCACGCCGCGGTCGACTTCTTCCGTCTCCGCTGGAACCTGGCAGACACCGCCGCCTTCACGGACGTCCTGCGGTCGCCGCATCAGCGCACGAACGACACGGTGGCCGCCCTGGAGAACCTCACGATCACGCTGGCCTCCCAGGCCGCCGGTTCGACGGGAACGCTCTAGCCCTAGAAGTCGATCCGCATGACGACCCGCCGAAGCGTCGGGTGCGCGATCTCGGTGAAGCCGGCCTCCTCGAAGACGCCGCGGCTGCCCACGTGGACCTCTCCCCAGGTGATCTCCTCCGCCGGGTGCGTGATCATCGGGTAGGCCTCCAGAGCCCGGGCACCGCGACTGCGCGCGAACTCGACGGTGGCGTGCGCCAGGCCTCGCATGACGCCGCGGCGCCGGTACCCCGCCCGGGTGGCGAAGCAGGTCACGGCCCAGACGCCTGGGTCGTCAGGGTCTTCGCCCCGCTGCTTCATCACGACGCGTTGCGGCGGCAGTCGCGGGTAGGCCGATCGTGGCTCGACCGCGCACCAGCCGACGGGCTCCCCATTCAGGTACGCGACCAGCCCGCTCGTCGTTTCGGAATCGGGGTTCCCGCACTCGGTCTGCATCCGCAGCTGGAAGGCACGTTCGTGGACGGGCATCGGCGTCCACCCCGCGGGTCCCACCTTGAAACGCTGGCACTGGCAGGCGGCGGCGTAGCCGCGCATGCCGAAGATCTGTTGCAGATCCTCCCAGCTGGCCTGGTTGGCGGGCACGATGGTGATGGAGCCGCTCACGTCCTCCCGGATGTCACGAATCATCCGCGACCCTGCTCGTACCAGCGCAGCACCCGCATGGCGCGCAGGGTATTCCAGCGGCTGGGCTCGCCGTCGCCCTGATCCATCTGGAAGTGGGCCTTGCCAGCGTGGGAATTCTCCAATGGCCACCGGCCCTCCGCATCACGCTTGCCCTGCACAACCCCGATCGCCTCGGCAACGCGCTCGTCCGGCTCGACCGCGGCGCTGCGCAGGTATTCCAGGCCACGCAGCACGTCGTAGTGATACCAGTGCGGGAAGGAGAACCGGAGCCAGCTCTCGTCGATCACCTCGCCGGTGGTCTTCCGACGAAACAAGCGTCGCTCCAGCAGGTATGCCTGGCCCCGGAGGCGCGCATCGGCCACCCGAGCGGAGCCGCCGATCGCCCGCTCGTGCTCCAACAGGCCCTCCAGCACGTTGATGGTGGTGCCGAAGGACGACACCGTGGCGCCGTTCTCCACTTCGCAGTTCCAGCCGCCGTCCGGGAGTTGCTCACCGAGCAGCCGGTCGACGAGGCGCGACACGTCCACGCCGAAGTAGGCGCCCGTCGCGACGACGTTGCCGTTGATGCACGGCTCCACCTCACCCTCGAAGAACCGGTTGTCCGCCCAGGGCGTCACGAAATCCGGGTCTCTCCACGTGACGTGCTCGCGCACCAGCCCGATCGCTCGGCGGGCCTGCTCGCTCTGGGGGTCCAGCCCCAGCCGCCGAAGCAATTCCAGGACGTGGAACGTGTCCGTCCAGTCGTGCGACCACGGCCGCCCGGCCCATGAGCCATCCGGCGCTTGCAGCGCCAGCAGGCGTGCCCCCCAGCCCTCGGTGGCCACGTTGGCGCGCTCTCGGGTGACATCCTCCGCCGGTTCGTCGGTCAGGTCGTGCATCACCTGCCAGCGGATGGCAGGGTCCGAGTCGAGCAGCCAATCGAGCGTGTTCATGCGGGCCATGGTCGCCCGGATGCATGACAACCCTTGGCAGGAATGCGCGGCTACCGTTGCGAGGCCAGCGGCGACCCGAATCGCCGGCGCAGCCGTGCGCCACCACGGCAGGGGAGGACGGGCATGATCGAAAACATCACGCCAACGCAGTTCCACGAGGCTGATGGCCTCGGCGACTGGCGGGTGCTCGGCGATGGAGCCTGCGCGTATTTCCGCACCGGATCGTTTGCCGCCGGTGCGCGGCTGGTGGCCGCCATCGGGGAGCTGCCGGGCCTTGAGCAGCACCACCCGGATGTCGACCTGCGGGACGATGGCGTGACGGTGCGGCTGATCACGTTCACGAAGGACTACGCAGGCATGACCACGCGCGACGTGGAGCTGGCGCGGCAGATTTCGGACATTGCCCGCGAGCAGGGCCTCAGCGCCGACCCGTCGGCCGTGCAGAGCTTCCTGGTCGTGCCCGGTGCACCCAACACGGCCGACATCGTGCCGTTCTGGCGTGCCGCGCTGGGCTACGAGCCGCGTATCGACAGCCCGGAGGAAGACCTGGTCGATCCGCGCGACCGCTTGCCGGGGTTATGGTTCGAATCCATGGACGAGCCGCGACCCGACGGTGGCGGCGCGATCCACGTCGCTGTCTGGATGCCCTACGAGCAGGCCGAGGCGCGCGTCGCGGCCGCCCTGGCCGCCGGCGGCCACCTGGTGCGCGCCTACGCACCCATGTGGTGGACGCTCGCGGATGCGGCCGGCAACGAGGTGGACATCTCCACGGTCAAGGGCCGCGACTGATCCAATCTCGGTGATGGGGACGGGCTTGCATCCCTTCGTCCATATACGTATACTCCTGCGTATGCCTGCAACCCAGCAGCACAGGAGTTACGATGCCGACGTGCCGAACAAGACCATCTACGTCTCCGATGGGGACCTCGCCATCTACCAACGTGCCCAGGAGCTTGCCGGCGGCAACCTCTCGTCGGCCATCGCCAGCGCCCTGCGTCGCTACGTCGACGTCAACGAGGCACGCCAAGAAGGCTTCGACGAGATCATCGTTCGGGTCGGGCCCGGCAAGGGGCGCAAGGTTCGCTTCGTCGGTCTCCTGCTCGGCGAGTGGCTCGACACGACTCCCAGCCGGGTCGACGCCTATCACGTGTACAGGGGCCGAACCGGCAAGTTCGTCGTGCACGTCGAGCACAGCGCCGACTACAAGATGGTCAACGAAGAGGGCAAGCCCGCCGGTTGGCGGGGCTATCTCGGCATTGGCAGCGTCAGCTACGGATCTGCGCCAGCGGTATCGACCATCGAGATCGTCAATTCGCTCGACGAGCTGCGCGAGCGCATTCCGCCGCAGCTATTCGACATGGTCGCCACTACGGCCCAGCAGCCGGCGGTCGAAGACCTCGACATCTAGCTTCGGAGTTCGGTCATGAACGCGGGCGCAGAGCGTCAGTCCGCGGTTCATGTCCAAGGCCTGGAGAAGTCCTACAAGCAACTGCACGTGCTGCGCGGTGTGGACTTCGATATCGCACGGGGCACGATCTTCGCCTTGCTTGGTTCCAACGGGGCGGGCAAGACCACGATCGTGAACATCCTGGCCACGCTGCTCAAGGCGGACGCCGGGACGGCCAGTGTCAACGGCTTCGATGTCGCCACCCAGGCCGCGGACGTGCGCGAGTCCATCAGCCTCACCGGGCAGTTCGCCGCCGTGGACGAGATTCTCACCGGACGGGAGAACCTCATCCTGGTCGCCCGGCTGCGACACCTCAAGGACCCGGGCACGATCGCGGATGACCTGCTCGAGCGCTTCGCACTGGCCGACGCGGCCGCGCGGCGAGTGGCGACGTATTCGGGTGGCATGCGCCGCCGCCTGGACATCGCCATGAGCCTGATCGGGAATCCGCCGGTCATCTTCCTGGACGAGCCGACGACCGGGCTGGATCCCGAAGGGCGCCTGGAGGTGTGGCGTGCCGTCAGGGAGCTTGCCCAGAGCGGCACGACCGTGCTGCTCACCACGCAGACGCTCGACGAAGCCGAACAACTCGCGGACCGGATCGCGATCCTGCACGAGGGCCGGATCCTGGTGAACGGCACGCTCGCCGAACTCCAGCAGCTGAGCCCGCCCGCCAAGGTCGAATACGTCGAGAAGCAGCCGACCCTGGAAGACATCTTCCTCACCCTCGTGGGCGGTGGCGGCCACGACAGCGGCGCCGGCGCCGGCGGTCACAGCGACACGAGCAGGTAGGGAGCGAACGATGACCACGCACTTCTTCGGCGACACCGCCGTCCTGACCGGACGATCCCTGCGTCACATCACGCGCAGCCTGGACACCATCATCACGACCACGATCATGCCGATCGC
>CAZENL010000112.1:0-9939 GCA_964513505.1 uncultured Anaerolineaceae bacterium | reverse complement strand
GCTAGTTCGGGTTGGCGCCGGGGCTCTCGAAGGTGTTGTGGAGGGCGGTCATCTCAGCTGGCGAAAGGCGCCACACGGACGCCGCCACGTTGCGTCGCACCTGGTCGGGGTCGGCCGCGCTGGCGATGACCGGACCGACTTCCGGCTGGCTGAGCAGGTAGGCGAAAGACAGGTCAAGCAGGCTCTTGCCGAAGCCCTCTGCGAAGTGGGCCAGGTCGCCGATCAGCTCGAAGTTCTCCTCGGTCAGCAGCGTGTTTTCACGCGGCGTGCCGATGATTCGGCCGCCCTGGGCCGCCGCGCTCTCGCGGTCGTGGTATTTCCCGGTCAGGAAGCCGGATGCCAGCGGCCGGTAGGGGATGAAGCCGACGCCGAGATGGCCGCAGGCGGGCAGGAGGTCCCGCTCGGACGCCCGATCGATCAGGTTGAGCTCGCTCTGCTCGGAGATCGGCACGGCCAGGCCAAGGTGTCGCGCCGTCCACCAGGCGTCGGCGAGGCGCCAGCCCTCAAAGTTGCTGGTGCCGATGAAGCGCACCTTGCCTGCCGTTACCAGCTCATCCAGGGTTTGCAGCGTCTCCTCGATGGGCGTGGTCGGATCCGGCTGGTGGACCTGGTACAGGTCGATGTGGTCGGTCTTCAGGCGCTCCAGGCTGTCATCAACGGCGCGTGTGATCCAGCGCCGGGAGGCGCCACCCTGATCCGCATTGCCGCCCATCTGCATGCCGAACTTGGTGGCCAGGAAGACGTCGTTGCGGCGCGCCCCGAGCAGCCGGCCGAGGATGCGCTCGGATTCGCCCGTGGCATAAATATCGGCCGTGTCGATGAACGTGACCCCGGCTTCCAGGGCCGCGTCCAGGACGGCTCCGGCCGCCCGATCGTCCAGCTTGCGTCCGAAGTTGTTGGTGCCCAGTCCGACGGCCGAGACGCGCGGTCCGCGGGTACCCAGCTGGCGTTGCTCCATGCTCGCAAGGATGACGGCATCCGAGCATGACCCCGAAAATCGGCCAATGAACGAAGCGAACTCCATATCGCGGCACGGCCCACTCGCGCTCGTGGGCGGAGAGGAATTCATGTCCGGCAATGAGCCGCACGACGCGTTCCTGGTGGCCGCGGCGCAACGCCTGGCCGCGGACCGGCCCGCGTTCATCATCGCCACGGCGGCGGCGCGCCAGCATCCGGAGCAGGCCGTGGACACGGCGCGCGGCTGGTTCCGTGAGCTGGGCCTGGACGTGGAAGAGTTGCCGCTCCGGCGGCGCGGCCAGGCCTCGGACCCGGGCGTGGTTGCGGCGGCAGCCGGCGGCCGCTTCTTCTACCTCAGTGGCGGCGACCCCGGGATCGTGCCGCAGGTCCTTGGCGGGACGCCGGCATGGGCCGCGGTGCTCGCCGCGTGGCGTTCAGGCGCGCCGCTGGCCGGGTCCTCGGCGGGTGCCATGGCCCTCGGGGAGTGGACGCTGATCCGCGCGCGAATGCCCGGTGACACGCGCCGCCTTCCGCGGCCGGCGCTGGCAGTCGTGCCGCACGTCGCGGTCCTGCCGCACTACGCCGACTTCGGGCATCGCTGGGTGGACTCAGCACACGCGGCGCTGGCCACGGAGGCTGCGGTGCTGGTCGGGGTGGACGAGCGTTCGGCCGCCGTCTGGTCCGACGGAACGTGGCTGGCCATGGGCCACGGCACGGTCACCGTCTTCGGTTCGGGTCCGCCGGTCAGCGCAGCCGCCGGCGACCCTACCGTGTTGCCGATCCCTCAGCCGACGGGCGTGGGCCCTGCCTGATCGGTCCGCTCGAGCACGATCGCGGGGATCTCTCGGGAGGTCTTGAGCTCGTAGTCCTTGAAGCCCGGATGCAGCTCGGCGTGCTGGTCGTAGAGCCGGCGCCGCTCGTCGCCCTTCGTGGGACGTGCCAGCACCGGGACTGTGTCGCCGCCGACCTCGATGGTCGCGCGCGGGTTGGCCAGCAGGTTCAGGTACCACGCGGGATGCGTGTCCGAGCCGCCCTTGGACGCGACGATCACCCAGTGGCCACCGTCCATCGTGTATGCCAACGGCGTCGTGCGAATGGTGCCGCTCTTGGCGCCGACCGTGGTCAGCAGCAGGACCTGGCGGTCCTTGAACGGCCCGTCCGGCATCCTGCCCTTGTTGGCGCGGAAGGACTTGATCAGGCTGGCGGTGAAGTCGTGGTAGTTGGCTGTCATGCCGCGGAGTTTACAGCGTAAGGCCACGGACTGCCCGGGAGGCTCCGCTCACCGGCGCCGCAACGGAAGCGGGCTAGCTCGGGCGATCCTAGGGGTGCGGTTCGAGGGAGATCGCGACGGACACGTGGCCGCCGCTCCCGGTCTCGCCCGCGATGAACGTCTGCCTCAGATCGCAACCCGGGATCTCGACCTGGACCTGATCCGCGGTCCCGTGGTGCCCTTCCAACAGGTTGAGCGTGCCCGCGGAGCCCACGGCGCACGTCTGCGTCTCGTCCGGGTCGGACTTGCGAACGACCACATTCAGCGGTTCGAGGCGCGTCGACAGCGAACTGTCGACGAAGGTTCCCTCGGGGACGACTGCGAGTCGCAGATCGTCCTGGACCACCTTCTTGTTGTTGACGTAGATCGTCCATACCTGGAGATGGAGGGTGCCCGTGCCTCCGATGACCGGCACTTCTTCGGCACCCGACGGCCAGTACGCGATCTGGAGCTCCCCGGCCCCGCTCAGGCGCGTGAGCACGGCCTTCCCGTGCTTGACAGCCGTTTCACCCTTTTCTGCGAGGGCGAACTCCAGTGTTGGCCCGCCCAGCAGCGTCCCTGCCGGCGTGGTCCGGTTCTTCTGTGTCCCGTTTCCGAGCTGGCCGAAGTCGTTCTTGCCCCAGCACTGGATGTGATCGCCCTCGAGGCGGGCACACGTGTCCTGGTAGCCGGCCGTGAGCTCGGTGGCGCCGCTGTCGAGGCCGAGGTACCTGACGGCCACCGGACGGTGCCGCTCAACCTTCGTGCCGTCGCCGAGCTCGCCGTCCTGGTTGCGGCCCCAACAGGCGACGGCATCTTTCGTCGTGATCGCGCAGGTGTGGTCCCAGCCCGCGGCGACTTCCGCGGCACCCTTGCCGATCGCCGTGGTCGGGGTCGCCCGGTCATGGGTCGTGCCGTCGCCGAGCTGGCCGGCGTCGTTCCAACCCCAGCACTTGACCGCGCCGCCGCCCGTGACCGCGCAGGTGTGGTTCTTTCCCGCGGAGATGCTGGTGACATCCGAGAGCCCGGAGACCGAGACCGGAGTCGTGCTGACGCAGGCGCCCAGGTTGTTCGAGTCACACCCGTGCTGGTCGTTCCCGAGCTGGCCGACCCCGTTGGATCCCCAGCAGGCCACGTGGCCCGACTTCAGCAGTGCGCACGTGTGCGCGTCGCCCGCGGTCACCTGCTGCACTTCGCCGAGGCCCGCGACCTCGACCGGACTGGGGCTGTAGCAGTTGCCGAGGTCGTTGGGGTCGCAGCCGTCCTGGGCGTTCCCGAGCTGCCCAGACGTGTTGCTCCCCCAGCACCAGACGGATCCACCGGACACGACCGCGCACGTGTGCGTGCTGCCCGCCACCACGCTCGTGACGTCGGCCAGCGAGACTGGCGCAGCGGGAACCAGGCGGTCGGTCGTGTCTTCGGTTCCCAGTTGGCCGTAGCCGTTCCATCCCCAGCACGTCACGCTCCGGTCCGGCGAGAACAGGGCGCAGGTGTGGTACAGGCCCGCGGCGAGCGCCGTGATCTGCGTCTCCGAGGTGTCGACGGTGGATGGGATGGGATTCGCATCGAGATTGCTGGTCGTCCCGTTGCCGAGCTGCCCGAACTCGTTCTCGCCCGCGCAGCGGATGGTCTTCCTGACGACGGCGCAGGTGTGTCCCCAGCCGGCAGCGACCGTCTCCGCGGCCGCATCGCTCGTGGCCGTCGGAACCGTCTCGGCGGCCACAGGGCCGACGACACCGATCGATAACGCCGCCATCAGAACGATCGTTCCGGCGAAGGCGCCGCTCAGCCGTTTCATGAGCGCGGAGTATCACCGCCACTCGGGGCGGGGTCAACGGAATTCCGCCTCCTTTTGGACGCCGTTGACGGATCACGGTCATAATCCCGATAATGCCAGTCAGGATTAGCGCAGCGTCCGATCGCTCCGGACGCGGACCCCTCACGGAGACCTCATGACCTCAACGCGCGACGCGGTTCAGGATCAGCGCGAGCAGTTCGCCTTCCACGATGACCTGGTCTATCTGCACGAGGTCAAGCGCGGCCTGACCCGCGCCACCGTCGAGGAAATCAGCGCGCTCAAGAACGAGCCGGACTGGATGCTCCAGTTCCGCCTGCGCGCGTACGAGCACTTCCTGAAGCGGCCCATGCCGCTCTGGACGGACGGCCTGGACCGCATCGACTTCGACAAGATCGTCTACTACCGCAAGCCGTCCGAGCGCGAAGAGAAGTCCTGGGACGACGTCCCGGCGCAGATCAAGGACACCTTCGAGCGCCTGGGCATCCCGGAGGCGGAGCGCAAGTTCCTGGCCGGCGTGGGCGCGCAGTACGACTCCGAAGTCGTGTACCACTCGGTCAAGGAGGAGCTCTCCAAGCTGGGCGTGGTCTTCATGGGCACGGACCAGGCGCTCATCGAGTACCCCGACATCTTCCGCAAGTACTTCGGCACGGTCGTGCCGCCGGAGGACAACAAGTTCTCCGCCTTGAACTCGGCCGTCTGGTCGGGCGGCTCGTTCGTGTTCGTGCCAAAGGGCGTGGAAGTGCCGCTGCCGCTGCAGGCCTACTTCCGCATCAACGGCGAGAACACCGGCCAGTTCGAGCGCACCCTGATCGTGGTCGAGGAAGGCGCCAAGGTCCACTACATCGAGGGCTGCACGGCACCCATCTACGCCACGGAATCGCTGCACGTGGCCGTCGTGGAAGTCATCGCGCTGGCGCGTTCCAAGGTGCGCTACACCACCATCCAGAACTGGTCCAACGACGTCTACAACCTGGTCACCAAGCGTGCCCACGCGTACGAGGACAGCACCGTCGAGTGGATCGACGCCAACACGGGCTCCCGCAAGACGGTCAAGTACCCCAGCATCTACCTGCGCGGACGCGGCGCCAGCGCGGACATCATCTCGGTCGCCGTGGCGGGCAAGGGCCAGCACCAGGACACGGGCGCCAAGGCGGTCCACCTGGCACCGGACACCAAGAGCCGCATCGTCTCCAAGTCCGTCTCCAAGGACGGCGGGCGTGCCACCTACCGCGGTCACGTCAAGGTCGCGCCCGGCGCCACCAACGTGGTGGCCAGCGTCCGCTGCGACGCGCTGATGCTGGACGACCTGAGCCGCAGCGACACGTACCCGTACATCGACATCCAGGAGGACGACACCAGCCTCAGCCACGAGGCCACGGTCGGCAAGATCAGCCAGGAGCAGGTCTTCTACCTGATGAGCCGTGGGCTGACGGAGAACGAGGCGCAGAACCTCATCGTGCAGGGCTTCCTGGAGGTCTTCACCAAGGAGCTGCCGATGGAGTACGCCATCGAGTTCAACCGCCTGGTGAAGCTGGAGATGGAGGGGGCGCTCGGTTGAGCGTTCCGCCCCTCAAGCTCCCGTTCCTCACCCAGGAGCGGGCCGAAGAACTCTCGCGATCGCTGGGCGAGCCGGAATGGCTCCTGGCCGAGCGGCTGGATGCCGTCCGCCGGGTGGCCAGCCTTCCCGCGGAATCGAACCAGCTCTTCACGCCATACCTGGATCTGCGCTCCGTTCGCTTCGCCGAGGTCGATCCCTACGCATCGGGAACGGGCTCGGCCACATCCACGAGCTCGGGCCTCGAAGGCGCCTCGGCGCTGCTCTCCGTTGACGAGAGCGGCATCGTGGAACGGGTGCTCAGCCCGGAGGCCAGTGCGGCCGGCGTGGTCATCGACTCGTTCCAGCATGTGCTGAAGCACCGGCCGGACATCCTTCGCGCGTGGATCGACGCCAGCGCCAGCCTCCCGGAACAGGACGCCTTCGCCCAGGTGGCGCGTGCCGGCTTCAGCCTCGGCATCGTGGTGCACGTGCCGGACGGCGTCCGCCTGGAGCACCCGATCGTGCTGCGTTCGACCATCGGCGCCGCCGGTCATGGGCTGATCTCGCGAACCGTGATCGCGCTCGGTCAGGATGCGCATGCGTCGGTGCTGGAGGAGCAGTTGCCGTCTGTGGCCGCGACCGCCGCCGACGCCGATCCGGCCGCGCCCCAGAGCCTCTGGTGGGGCACGTCCGAGGTGATCCTCGGTGACGCGGCCACGCTGGACGTGGCGTCCATCCAGGACTTCGGGCCGCGCACGGTGGCCATCGTCAACCGCGATGCCCGGCTCGGCCGGGAGGCCCACCTGCGGTGGAGCCTGGCCAGCATCGGCTCGCTGTTCCACAAGAGCCGCATCGACAATCGCCTGGACGGACGCGGCTCGTCCGTGCGCCAGGTGGAGATCGGCTTCGGATCCGGCAGCCAGGTCTTTGACCTGACCAGCTACACGCGACACATCGGCCAGGACACCACCGGGGACCTGCTCAGCAAGGGCGTCTTCCTGGACCGCTCACGCGGCTACATCAAGGGCCTCATCGAGATCAACAAGAGCGCCAAGGGAACCGACAGCTTCCTGGGCGAGTTCTCCATGCTGCTGGACCGCAAGGCGCGCTCGGTGACCATTCCCAGCCTGGAGATCGACCAGCCGGACGTCCGTCGCGCGGCGCATTCCAGCTCCGCCGGCCCCATCGACGAGACCCAGGTCTTCTACCTGATGAGCCGCGGCATCGACCGGGAGACCGCCCGCAAGTTCATCGTGCTGGGCTTCCTGGAGCCGGTGGTCGCGCGCGTGCAACTCCCCAGCGCACAGGAGCGGCTGCGGCACCTGCTGGAAGCCAAGTGGCCCGCCGCGACCACCGCAGAGGCGGCTCCCGCCGCCTGAACGACCGCTCCCTCAGGGAAGCAGCACCGCGCCGACGCGCCAGAGCCTGGCCACGGAATCCTGATAGGCCGCCGCGAGCGTCGCGCCGTCCGGGGACCATGCCAGGGCGTTCACCTGCCTGGTGCCATCGTTCGTGCCGGGCTGCGACAGCACCAGAAGCTCCGCCCCCGCGGCGTTGAACAGGCCGAGCGCGCCCTTGCGAGTGCCGGTCGCCAGGATCGAACTGTCAGGCGACCAGGCCAGGCTGGTGACCGGGTCGAGCTCGCCTCCGAAACCGGACAGGCTGGCGATCGGCGTCCCATCTGCCGTCCACAGCTGGCTCTCCGCGGCCAGCACGCTGCCGTCCGGCGACCAGGCCATGGCATCGACGCTGGTCGTCGCTTGCAGCGGGTCGAGCGGTTTGGCTTGGAGGTCAAACTGCCGGATGGAGCCGCGCTCGTCGCCGATGGCCCAGCGCGTGCTGTCGGGCGACCAGGCCAGCGACCTGGCGGGCGGGCTGTCAGCCTGCGCGTCGGTCCGTCCGATCAGCGTGCCGTCCGCCGTCCACAGGCCGTAGTCCATGGCACCCGCGGCCAGGAAGCGTCCGTCCGGGGACCACGCCACGTTGTAGAACGTGGCGTCGCTGAAGCTGGTGTGGAGCGTGGCCTGAAGGCTTCCGTCGTGACTCCAGATCTCGGCCGTGTTGTCGGTCGTCGAACCGCTGGCGCCGACGGCTAGCCGTTGCGAATCCGGCGACCAGGACAGCGAAAAGACCTTGCCGGCATTCGGCTTGAGGACCTTCGCGGCGCTGCCATCGGGGCGCCACAGCCGCACCGTGCCGTCCGCGGATGCGGTGGCCAGCAGGCTGCCGTCCGGAGACCAGGCCAGGTCCAGGACCCGTCCGTGATGGCCCTTCAGGATCGGACCGGCCATACCCGCGGCCGTCCACATCCAGACCCGGTCCGTTCCCGGTGCCTTGGAGGAGATCCCGCCGGAAACGACGGCCAGCATGCGTCCGTCCGGGGACCACGCGATGCGGACGAGTGCGGCCGGGAAGCCGCGCAGCAGCGTGGCGCCAACCGCACCGGGGCTGGCCGGAGCCGTCCGCACCGGACCAACGGTCGGTGCCGCAGTGACGGCCGGCGGGCTGCTTGCAGCCGGGCTGGCGGGGATCTGGCCACTGGATGGCATGACGGACGCCGGCGGCACGACCGGGGAATCCGTGCAGCCGGCCACCAGCAGGCACGCGGCGAGCAGTCCGAGCAGGGATCCGCGGGTCCGGGTGGAAGGCCGCATCATGGCCGCATGATGGATGCGAACGGGCGTGGCACGCGCCGGGTGCCGGTGGCCCAGCTGGAGGACGTGCCGGAAGGGACCATGAAGATGGTCCAGGTGGACGGCACGGACATCCTCATCGTCAACCTGGACGGCCTCCACGCCATGCAGGGCATCTGCAGCCACGAGTACTTCGAGCTTGACAAGGGCTTCCTGACCGGCGATTCCCTGACCTGCGCGCTGCACCTCTCGCGATTCGACCTGGCCACCGGCGAGCCGCTCGACCCGCCCGCGGAACTGCCGCTGGCGCGTTATCCCGTGATGGTCGAGGACGGCGTGATCGTGCTGGAGCTGCCGGAAGGGCCGATCCCCATCAACGAGTAGCCGCCCGCTAGCTGCGGGAGTCGAACGGCTTGAACCAGCTGAACGGCGTCGGATCGAAACCGGAACTCGTCGGCGGAGAGCACACCACCGCGAGTCCCCCCGAATGGTTCAGCTTCTTGTAGTCCGGGCAGGCGAAGCAGGTATCCAGCTCGATGTCGCCCTGCCGCGGGCAGTTGACGGTGCCGTGGTCCACGTACAGGGTCTGCGCGTGCGGGCCCCGGGCCAGCCTGAGAAGCGTGCCGGATGAGATCGTGTGCATGGAACGTCGCCTTCGTGCGGAAGTCGTCAAAGATGCGGCCATTGTTGTGCCACCCCGGCCAGTGGGAGGAGAGCCGAAGGACCCCTTCCGCCGTGACTGGTGGCGCATGGATCAGGCGGTCAGGTGCAGCTCCGCGCGAACGGTGGGATCGCCCATCTGCTCGACGATGGTGAAGCCGGCCTCCTCGGCCGTGCGGCGCATGCCGACGTTGGTCGGCAGGATCTCCGCCTCGATCAGCTCCAGCTTCTCGTCGCGCGCGATGCGCACCAGGCGTCGCAGGAGTTCCGCCCCGAGTCCCTTGCGCTGCCACGGGTCGCCCACCAGGACGGCGAACTCCGCGGTCGGCTGCGCGTGGGCCTTGGAGAGCCGGCCCACGGCAACGATGCGGCGTTCTCCGGTCGCGTCCATCTCCTCGGCAACGAGCGCCATCTCGCGGTCGTAGTCGTTGAAACAGACCCGGATCAGGCGCTCGTGAGCGGTGCGCTCGGAGAGCCCCAGGTGCTCGAAGTAGCGGGCGTAGACGGTCTCTGCGGTCAGCTCGGCGTGGAAGCGGACCATCAGCGGTTCGTCCTCCGGCCGGATCGGACGGATCCGGAAGGTGCTGCCGTCAGTCGCTGTCCAGGACTCCACGTACTGGCGCGGATACGGCCGGATGGCCAGCCGCGGCAGCTGATCCTCGGTGACGTCCAGGTCGTGCAGCACGATCCGCCCGTCCACCGCGATGAGCCGCTCCGGTGAGGCCAGCAGCGGGTTGATGTCGATCTCCTTGATCCAGCGCTGCTCCACCACCAGCTGGCTGAAGCGGACCAGCAGTTGCTCGAGCTCGTCCACGTCCACCGGCTTGCGCCCGCGGACACCCTTGAGCGCGCCCGAGATGACGGTCCGCTCGATCATGCGCCGGGCCAGCGTGGTGGTCAGTGGCGGCAGGGCCAGGGCGCGGTCCTTGAACAGCTCCACCAGCTGGCCGCCCATTCCGAAGAGGAGCACGGGGCCGAACTGCGGGTCGATGGACGATCCGACGATCAGCTCGTAGCCGGTGTCGTCGATCATGGGCTGGACGGTGACACCCTCGAAGTGCTCCGCGCCGCGGAGGCGCGTGACGGCTTCCTGGATGTCCGTGTA
>CAZENL010000111.1:6325-9942 GCA_964513505.1 uncultured Anaerolineaceae bacterium | reverse complement strand
GTTGGGCCGCTGGTCGTCATCCTGTTTGCGCTGCCGTTGTACACAACGCGGGCTTCGTACGCGAGTGTGGTCGAGATCCGCAGGATGTTCACCCAGACGGTGCGGGCGCTGGCGTCGGCAATCGACGCGCGGGATCCGACGACCAAGAAGCATTCCGAGCATGTGTCCAGCATCGCGGTCGAGATCGGGCGGGTCATGGGCGTCGGCGAGCGGGAGCTGGAGCAGTTGGAGTGGGGCGGCCTGCTGCACGACATCGGCAAGATCGGCGTGCGGGACGATGTCCTGCTGAAGCCGGATCGCCTCACGCGGGACGAGCGCGAGGCCATGAACAGCCATCCGCAGCGCGGCCGCGACATCCTGATGCCGGTCGAGAAGCTGGGGCCGGAGCTGCCGCTGATCTTGCATCACCACCAGTGGTTCAACGGCTCCGGCTACCCGCGCGTGGACGAGCGGGGCGAACCGGTGGGCCGCAACGATCCGGGCTACGAACAGGCGCGCCCGCTCTTCGGTGAGGAGATCCCGTTCCTGGCGCGCATCCTCCACGTGGCGGACGCGTTCGAGGCGATGACCGCGTCTCGGCCGTACCGGCTGCACCCGCTTACGGCCGCGCAGGCCCTGGCGGAGCTGCGGAAGTATTCGGGCATCCAGTTCGACCCGCGGGTCGTGGCGGCATTCGAGAAGACGGAGGCAGCCCGCGGCGAGGACGAGCTGGTACGTCCGGAGCCCCTCGCGGCACACATTCCGCAGCTCGGCGAGATCGCGCGACAGCGCGCCAAGGGCGCGGCGGCCTCGGCGACCGCAGCAGCATCGGTGGACGCGCCTCACTAGTCCCCCGGGCTCGCAGGGCGCACCGCCGACCCGCCCCAATCGGGCGTGCGAAGAACAGCGTTCGGGAGCGCCGCGGCACGCTACCGTCCACTGGTGAAGATACGCACGGGGAGTAGCACCGCGTGCTCCTGATCGGGGCGGTCACTGGGCTGGTGCTGGGCCTTGCCGCCGGTGGACGGATCGATGCGCTGCTCAACGCCAGGCTCCGTTTCGGCCTGCTGATCCTGGGCGCGATCGCGCTCCGCTACGGCACGCAGGTCGCGATCGCGGACGGTGTCTCCATCGCGGATCAGCTGCGGTTGCCGTTGTACGCCGCGGCGTTCGGCGTGCTCGCGGCGTGCCTGTGGCTCAACCGCGAGCACGCGGGCCTGCTGGCAGTGATGGCCGGGGTGATCACCAATGGCATCGCCGTGGTGGTCAACGGCGGCTGGATGCCGGTCTACTTCCCGTCGTTGTCCGCCGCCGGCCTCAGCGCTGCTGACCTTTCGGCGCACTTCCATGTGCTGCTGCCGACCGAGCTGAACCTGGACTTCCTGCTCCACGCAGGCCCCCTGGGAGACGTGATCCCGTTCCCGGTTCCGCTCCTCAACAACGTCGGCAGCATCGGCGACCTGTTCATCTCCATTGGCCTGGGCTGGTTCATCTTCGCCACGCTGCTGCACGGCGACGTCTCCGACGCGCCGACCAGCGTGACCCTGTGGCGCGGGCGGCCGGAAGTCACGCAACTGGACCGGCCGATCGTGATGGGCGGCGGCATGGGCCCGGGCCTGGCCCCACCCCTGGGACTCGCGCCGGCCGCCTCGCCCGCCGCCCAGGCCATCCCAGGCGCAGTTGCAGTACCCGGGCCAACGCTCGGGCAGCGCTTCCGCGACCACCCGTACGTCCGACTGGCCAGGGATGCGCGCTTCAGCGCGTTCTGGACAGGCCAGACCATCAGCCTGTTCGGGGACCGCATCAACCAGATCGCGGTTGGCGTCCTGGTCCTGACCACGACGGGATCCGCGCTCGAGACGGGGCTGGTGTTCCTGGCCGCGACGCTGCCCAACCTGGTGCTCGGCCCGCTGGCCGGCCCATTCGTGGATCGCTGGAACCACAAGAAGGTGATGGTGGTCAGCGACCTGCTGCGTGCGGGCCTGGTGCTGGCCATCCCGTTCGCGGCACAGGCGAACATCGCACTGGTCTACCCGATCGTCTTCGCGGTCACCACGGTGAGCCTGTTCTTCCGCCCCGCAAAGGCGGTGGTGGTGCCGAGACTGGTCGCCGAGGAGGACCTGGTGGCCGCGAATGCGGCCGTCTGGACCGGCGAGACCTTGGCCGACATCGCCGGCTACCCGCTTGCCGGCCTGCTGGTCGGCGTGCTCGGCACCAACCTGTGGCTGGCGTTCCTGCTCGACAGCACCAGTTACCTGTTCAGCGCCGGGCTCCTGCTGGCGATCGCCATCCCTCCGGTCGCGCGTGTGATGGGGCCGAAGGTGGCCGGCGCGGTGCGTCAGTTCCTGGCCGACCTGCGCGACGGCTGGCGCGTGCTGCGCAACCAGCCGACGCTGTTCCAGAACACCATCGTCAGCACGATTGCGCAGCTGTCCGTGGGGACCACGATCGCGCTGACCATCGTGTACGGACGCGACGCGCTGGACGGCAAGCTCATCCCGTTCCCACAGAACTACGCTGCCATCGACGCCATCATCGGGGTCGGCAACCTGGTTGGCGGCTTCGCGGTCGGCGCCATCGGTGCGCGGATGCGCAAGGGGCACCTGGTGGTCGGCGGATTCATCTTCATGGGGCTCGGCGTCATCGTCATGGGTCTCACCCAGAACATCCTGATCGCGCTGGCGGCGAGCTTCGTGGTCGGCGTGTTCAACCTGGTCTACGTGATCCCGACGCAGGCACTCTTCGCCGAGCTGACGCCGCCTGGCTTCATGGGCCGCGTGGTCGCGTTCCGGTCCAGCCTGGTCTTCGGTGCGATGACGCTGTCCATGGGCGTCTCATCGGTGGCGGCCGAGCACATCCCCGTTGGGACCGTGATCGCGGCCAGCGGAGCCGTGACGTTGGTGGCTGGGCTGATCGGGGCACTGCTCCCGGCGGTCCGCGATCCGTGACCAGCGACACGTCACGCACCGAAAAGCGTGCGACCATAGATAATCGCGCCGAACAACCCATCCGCAGCTCCGTCGAGCGTGGCGCGCCGATCGTCGTCCTTCGTGAGCGCGGGACAGGCGAGCAGGCTCTGCCCAGCAACGAGCCACGCGGCACGCACCGGAGAGACGCATTCGGATGACCGACTCGAACCGGCCGGGGGCCGAGCCCCAGCCAGGCGACGAGGCCGAGCTTCCGCTCAAGGGAGCCGTTCCCGGGGAAGCCGTGTCCTACGAGAACGACGAGCCAACCGGCTTCGAGACGGACCATGTGGATGAGCCGACCGACGCGGAGTCTGCCGACTACGAGCTGGACGCGGCCACGCTTGGGGCGACTGCCGCTACCACGACCACGCCACCCCGGTCCCGACGCGAACAGGCCCGCGCCGCTCGACGCGGCGGGGCACCGCCTCCGTCAGGGCGACCAACAGCGTTGCCCGGTCGGCCGGACGATGCGCCGTACGTCGATGACCGCGTGGCCAAGGTCTGGGTCAGCGCGATCGTGTTGGTGTTTGCCCTGATCCTGCTGTACGTGCTGACCCTCGGGAACGGCGGCGCATTCTCGCCGGTGCCCAGCCCGGTGCCGGTTCCCAGTGAATCGCCCAGCCCCACGCCCTGCGCGACGCCGGCTCCGTCCGTGACGCCGAAGCCGTC
>CAZENL010000111.1:0-6225 GCA_964513505.1 uncultured Anaerolineaceae bacterium | reverse complement strand
ACGGCGAGCGCCACGCTCGCGGCCTCACCGAGTGCCGCCGCTTCGCCGAGTGCCTCCGCATCGGGGGCGGCCGCCGCCGCGGCGTCCGCTTCGCCGATCCCAAGCGCCACCGCGGTGCCGACTGCGTCGCCGAGTCCGTCGCCGAGCCCGAGTCCGTCGCCGACCGCGTCCCCGACCCCGAGCCCATCGCCGTCACCGTCGCCCAGCCCGTCGCCATCCCCCAGCCCGACCGCGTCGCCGACACCAAGCCCGGCGCCAACCGCGTCTCCAGCGCCGAGCGCCGCGGCCGCATCGCCATCAGGCTCGCCGCTTGCCTCGCTGCCTCCGTGCCCGACCCCCAGCCCGTCCGCCGCGGGGTCCCCGGTCCCGAGCGCATCGCCGGCCATCGAGCCGACTCAGACACCGGCCGTCAGCTAGCCCAAGCCCCGGGAGGCCGGTCCGCCATGCCGGGAAATGGCCATTCCAACGACCCCCGCGAAATGGATCGTGCGCGAATGGTCACGCTCCAGATCGCGTCGCGCGGCGTGCGCGATCCGGAGACGTTGCGTGCCATGGCGACCGTGCCCCGGGAGCGGTTCGTGCCGCACCACCTCCAGCACCGCGCCTATGAGGACGGCGCCCTGAGCATCGGCCGCGGCCAGACCATCTCGCAGCCGTACATCGTGGCGCGCTCCACGGCGGCGCTGGAACTCGATCGATGGCGGTCCGCCAACCCCGGCACACGGCCGCGCGTCCTGGATGTCGGCACCGGCTCCGGCTACCAGGCAGCCATCCTGGCCGAGATGGGCGCGGACGTCACCTCGATCGAGTTCGACCGGCAACTGGCGGCGGCCGCCCGCGAGCGCCTGGCAGCGCTTGGCTACGCCGTGAAGGTGGTCCAGGGCGATGGCGGGGACGGGTACGCGCCAAGTGCGCCGTACGCGGGGATCGTGGTCGCGGCGGCCGCGCCCGACGTGCCACCGCCCCTGCTCGGCCAATTGGCGGCGGCCGGCACGCTGGTGATCCCGATCGGCGTCCGGGAGCACCAGATGCTCACCGCGGTGACAGTGGCCGGCGATCGGGTCGACGAGGAGCCATTGGAGCCGGTCGTCTTTGTGCCGTTGCTCGGCCGGTACGGGTTCCGCTGAGCTATCCTCGGCAGCCATGACGCACGTCTTCATCGCTCCGCATCCGGACGACGCCGCTCTCTCCTGCGGCGGGCTGATCGCCGGGCTTCGCGACCTTGGCCAGACGGTCACCATCATCACGGTCTTCTCCGGCGGACAACGATCGGCCGGAACCGGGCTGAGCGAATACCAGCGCGCCGCGCTGGGCTTTGGCTCCAAGGCCAACTGGCCCGTCGGCGAGGCCTTCCGGCGCACGAACATCGAATCGGACGTGCCGGTCATGGCCGGCGTTGACGCATCCGGGGCCACGCCCCCCTGGGCCGCGGACGCGGAGCGGATTGGCCTCACCCAGGAACGCGCCAATACCCAGGCCCGCCAGTTCTGGCAGCGCGCGTCATGGACGCGCAGCGCCAACATCACCAACCAGGAGACCGAGCAGCGCCCGTTGGCCGACTCGGTCGGCGGCCAGGGCTCGCTCGAGGAGATCGACTACACGTCCGACGACGTGGCCGAGATGCGCCGGGCGGAGGACGAGCGGTACGCCTGGTTCATGGAGGCGTCCGTGATCCAGCTGGACCTGCCGGACGCCGTCTACCGGGGCTACGAGACGGACGAAGAGTTGCTGGGAACGCCGCGCGAGGACGACGAGGCGCCATATCGGCTGCTGCGACAGGAGATCCTGCGGCTGGAACCGCAGAAGGTCTATTTCCCGCTCGCCGTCGGGAATCACGTTGATCACCAGCTCTGCCGGGATGTTGGCCTGTCCATGCTCGGCGAAGGGCGCCGCTGGGTCATGCCTCCACCGGACTTTGCCAACCGCATGACGTTCTACGAGGACTTTCCCTACGCGTGGTGGCGTGACTTCAGCGGCCCGGCGGATCTGCCCGGCGGCGGGCTGGACCTTCCGGTCGGGCTGGACATCGAAGCCCGCTACAGCGACATCTCCGAGACCCTGGAGCGCAAGGCCGCCGGCCTCCGCCTCTATGCCAGCCAGATCCAGCGCCTGTTCGCCAGCGACCAGGGCATGCTGGACGACCTGGCCGGGTATCACACGCGACTGGCGCTGGCAGGCGGCGTGGGCAGCAACGCCGCCGAGCGCTACTGGAGCGTGGTTCGCCCCTAGTCCCCGCGGTCAGGCGGTGGTGGGCACGCCGCTGACAGGGGTGTGCTCGAGCCGGGCCGCGCGGGCGGCCCACACGGCAGCGCCTTCTTCGTAGACGTCCTGGAGCGAGCTGACCATGCGCTCGACGCAGAACCGCTCGTGGACCTGGTTCCGGCCGGCTCGCGCAATCGTGTCTGCCAACGGATGATCCGTGAGCAGGCGGATGATCGCGGCTGCCAGCGCGCCCGGATCATGGGGAGGCACGAGCAGCCCCGTGACCCCATCCTCGATCATCTCCGGGATTCCGCCCACGTTGCTGGCGACCACCGGCCGCGACAGCGCCATGGCCTCCAGGATGACCAGCCCCTGCGCCTCGCGGTACGAGGGCAGAACGGCCACGTCCAGAGCCGCGGTCACGGCCGGCACGTCGTCGCGGCGGCCAGTGAAGATGACGCGCGCGCCGGGCCTTGCATGTCGCGTACCGACGCAGGCGTCGCCGGAACACGCTTCGCCGAGCAGGTCCAGCGCCTCTGCCTGCGCCTCCAGCTCCTCGCGCCGCGAGCCCTCACCGACGATGAGCAGCCGTGCCGTCGGCACCTTCGCAAGGACCTGGGGCCATGCCTCGAGCAGCGTCGCGTGGCCCTTTTCCGGCTCCAGCCGGGCAACGACGCCCACCAGTGCCGAGCCGGGCTCGAAGCCGTATTCCTCGGGCAGCGTGCAGCACGCTTCCTGATCGTCGTAGCGGTCGAGGTCCACGCCGTTGTAGATCATCTGGACCGGCGCGCCCGAGCGACCGTCGGCGCGAATCTTGGCGACGATGGAGCGGCTCACGGCGATCAGGCGATCCATCTCCGGCGTGAGGCGACGCAGCAACTCGCGGTCCTCCGGCGAGCGGATCCGGCCGGAGTGCACGGTGTTGACCAGGAAGGGCCGCGGCAATCCCCTGGCGGCAAGTTCCTGGGCGGCACCGGCGCCAACGATTTCCGCCCGGTACATATGCCCGTGCAGGACCTGCGTGCGCCACTCCACCAGGAAGGCCGCCAGCGTCCGCGACGCGGACGCGTCATCGGGGTCCGCGATCACCTCCACGGGCACGCCCTGGGCTCGCCACTTGCGCACGGAGGGCCCTTCGGAGAGGCTCACCACGCGTACCTCGTAGCGCGCCCGGTCGATGCGGCTGAGCACGGAAACCACGCTCTCCTGCGCGCCACCGTTGCTGCCCGAGGCGACCAGCTCCACCACGCGGATGCGTTCCTCCGAGGGGAGCGGTGGCCGCACGATGTTGTCGAAGCACGGATCCAGGCGCGGCGGCGCCGATGGGCGGGGCAGGGTGGCGGTCATGCGGGAAACGTCCTCTGGACCAGCACGCGGTAGATCGGCTGATCCTTGGCGCCCCACTCGTACTTGTACGTCTCGGCGCCACGCAGGAAGTCGAAGCGGCGGCGGCCCGCTTCGAGCCGGTCGCGAACGTAGGCGGCGGTGCCTGTCACTCCGGGCGAGAGGTCGCGCGCATCCGGGTCCATGCCGGCGTTGTAGAAGTAGCAGGTCTCACCGTCATCGAACCCGACGGTCGCGAAGATCACGCGATCGCCAACGGTCACGGCACCGATCTGGAGCTGGGCGCGGTCTCCCTCCAGCGCCTCGAGCTCTGCCAGGCGGTGGAGGAAGAGGCGGCTCCGGTCGCCGCCTTCGGTGTGGGGGAAGAGCCCCTCATCGCCCCACCGGGCCTGGTGCAGCTCGATGAAACGGTCGACGGCACTGGGTCCGAGGTCAGAGCGCTCGAAGCGGATCGGGCCGGCCGCCTCTGCCCGGCGCATCTTGCGCCGGATCTCGTGACGCGCCTTCTTGTCGAGCGTATTGAGGTACTCGTCCCAGTCGCCGATGCCCTGGAGATCCACGACCGGGCAGACTTCCTCCTGCTCGACCCTGACGTCCCAGCCCTGCTCGACGGCGTGGCCACGGAACGCCGCCTCGAGCGCGGGCAGCGCGGGATCGTCGGCGCGCAGGCGCCGCAGGTCGATGACGTCCCAGGGCTGCTCGTCCGGCCGTGGGTCGAGCGGCTGGCAGCACTCGCGCGCGAGTGCCTCGGCAGCCGCCTGGACATCGTGGGGCGCGCAGAGCAGCGTGGCGTAGTCGGCGTGATAGCTGGCGGCCATGAACACGGCCTTGGCATCCGGGCGGACGGATGTGCCGGAAGCAACGCGCCGGCGGAGGACGGTCGCCGTCTCGACGTCACCGGGCTCGACCTCGTGGCGATGCATCAGCGGAACGATCGCGCGGATGGCATCCGGATGGTCCACCGGGTCGGAGGCGCGACCGCCCTCCGGATCCATGGGCAGGCACACCAGGTATTGCTCGTGCGCCGTGCCGCCGTACGCGTCCCACCACGCCCGATGGGTGGTCCACCGGCTGAACGGCGTGGCGGCGGGCGTCAGCGCGAGGAGACGGTCCCAGGCGTCGCGCGGGATGGATTCAAAGGGCGCCGGACATGGAAGCAGCGAGCCGGAAGGCGCGGATGCCGTCGTCTTCATCACCGCCTTGCAGTGTAAGGCGGAGGTGCCCGACCCACCCTGCGGTGGATCAGCGGAATCCGGAAGAGATCCCAGGCCACCTGGAAGGCCAGGCTGGCCCGCACCCGCATCCGCGATCCACGGCGGTCCGACCACTGCACCGGCACGATGGCGATGCGGTAGCCGCGACGGCGGGCCAGGTGGATGACCTCCGCGTCGAAGACGATGCTGGTGATCCGCTGGCGCTCGAAGAGGTCCTTGCCCGCTTCGCTCGTGAAGCCCTTGAAGCCACACTGCGTGTCCGGGACGTTGCCCGTCACCCAGGCGTGCGACAGGAAGTGGAAGAACCGTCCGAGCACCTGGCGATGCAGCGGCTGGCTGGCGCGGCGATCCGTGCCGTCCGGCTGGACGCGGCTGCCAAGTGCCACGTCGCTCGTGGCCAGCGCCGCGGTGAGGAAGGGGAGCTGGTCCGGCGGCGTGGCCATGTCCGCGTCGGCGAATGCCACCAGGTCACCCGTGGAGTGCAGCACGCCCGCGCGAACAGCCGCTCCCTTGCCCTCGTGCGGCCGATGCAGGACTCGCAGCCGCGGCGGCGAGCCGTCCGCACCCGGCTTTGCCTCCGGCCGCGCCGAAACGATCGCCTCCGTATCGTCGGTGCTGCCGTCGTCGACGACCAGCACGTCCCAGGGGCCGAGGTCGGAAGCCGGGCGGGCTCCCTCGCGCGCGGGTCCTGTCCGCTCGAGATAGCCGAACAGCTCATCCAGTGCCGGCCCGATGCGCTCCGACTCGTTGTAGGCGGGCAGCACGATCGTCAGGCTGGGCTTGGATTCGGAGGGCATCCGGGTGATGGTAGGGCGCGCGCCGGGTTGCCGCGTGACGGCGGACGTGACGCTGGATGCGACGCCAGCCCCTGCGCGATGGCCAAGAGCCAACTGGCTGGCCGCTACCCGCCTGTCGCCGGTGCGGCCGGCCCGTGCCGGAGCGCGGCGTCAGGAGCCGGAGAAGCCGAGGCGCCCGCGGAGGCGGCTGCGTCGACGGCCGAACGAGCTGCCGCCGAACGGGACCTGGCCTGTGCGCGGAGGCCCGGCACCGCCCCGAGCATCACGGAAAGACCGGCAAGCCAGAGGACCGGCAACGCGATCGCGGCGGCCACGGCCACGGTCCAACGGCGGTCCGTGCGAGCGCCCCAGATCACGATCGCGGCCGCGATGATCAGCCGCATCCAGAGCGGCACCGCCACCGATGACTGGCTGGTCGTGCCCTGGAGATCCTGCGAGACGAACCTGATCCACTCGGACCAGAGCCCGGGTGCGATCAGGAAGCTGGCGCCCGCGATCGCGGCGGTCGTGCCCAGCGCAATGCCCAGTTGCCGCCACTCGCGGCGAACCACGAACCACAGCAGCCCGATTCCGGACGTGGACTTGGCAAGCAGGATGAAGGACCACGACCATGGATAGGAGAAGCCCAGCGCGAC
The DNA here is from genome assembly GCA_964513505.1 of uncultured Anaerolineaceae bacterium. Lineage (GTDB taxonomy): Bacteria > Chloroflexota > Limnocylindria > Limnocylindrales > CSP1-4 > JAFMJV01. The sequence goes on along the minus strand of CAZENL010000111.1, from coordinate 33 downwards.
GGCGGCGGCCAGGAACAGGTGGATGTTGCCGTG
>CAZENL010000110.1:8580-10108 GCA_964513505.1 uncultured Anaerolineaceae bacterium | reverse complement strand
TCTCCATGCGGTACGGCGCAGGCCGTGGCACCCAGTTGTCCGTCTTCAAGCGCGGCCCCGTGGAACGGTCGGCGACCGTGGCGCACTTCGAGGTGACCGACATCGAGGCGGTGGTGGCCGATCTCCGCTCACGCGGCGCCGTCTTCGAGGAGTACGCGGAGGGTCCGCTCAAGACGACCAATGGCATCGCCCAAGTCGGGCCGGCGCGAGGCGCCTGGCTGCGCGACCCGGACGGCAACTTCCTGGGCGTGCGCGAGGGCGTCATCCCCTCCTGATTCCCAGAGCTGAACGCGAGGACCGCGGCCGTGCGACGGAATCGCGCCGGGCTGCCCATGGCGCTCTCCCTCGGCCGCGTGGCGGCCGGGGTCGCGGCGCTCTGGTTGCTGCTGGGCGTCGCCACCTTTGGGCACGCATCTCCCGCGATGGCGGCGGCCTGCACGTTCGGCGGTTTCGGCGGTCCGCCCGGCAACGCCTCCCCGCCATCCGACCCCAGCATCACGGCCGTGATCTCGGGCCTGGTGTTCCCCGGCGCACCAGCGATCGACCCGGCCACGGGCCGCCTGTTCGTACCGGAAACCACCAAGAAGCGCGTCGCGGTGATCGACACGAACGCCGGCACGCCGGGCGTGATCGCGCGGGTCGGCACGGGATCCTTCCCGGAAGCCGCCGCGGTCGACGAGTCCACCGGGGACGTCTTCGTTGCCGATGGCGCCGATTGCACGCTGGACGTGATCGCCGGCCGTGCCGATCCGCCGGCCGTCGTCAGGAAGGTGACCCTGCCGGACAACCCCTATACGGTCGCGGTCGATTCGGCGACCGGGCATGTCTTCGTGTCCTTGGTGGCGGACAACCTGGTGGTGGTGTACAGCCGGGAGCTCGGCCTGCTGGCCTCGATCCCGACCACGAGCTCACCGGTGGCTTTCGCGGTCGATCCGGTCCACCGACGCGTGTTCGTGGCCAGCACCGGCGGCCAGCTCGGAGCACCGGCCGCCGGATCCATCGCCGTGATCGACGACACGGGCGCGACTCCAACGTTGTTGCCGGGCGCCTTCGGCGCCAACTGGCCGCACGCCGTGGCCGTGGATCCGGTCAGCGGCTTCGTGTTCGGCGTGGAAAGTGGCGCCAACCGCATCGAGACCCTCAGCGTCGGCCCTGATGGCGCGCTGTCCGGCGTTGCCGCGCTCAGCTTGCGGCCGCCGGCTGCCGGAGACCTGGCGCTGGGCGCGGTCATGATTCCGACTGGACGCGAATTGGTCGTTCCGTTCAACACGGGAGACGCGGTCCAGGTCTTTGCGATCGGCGCAGACGGCTCCCTCAGCTTGTTCCGGACCATCTCCGGCATCGGCTCTGCGGATCCGCCGGCGGTCGATGCCGTAACCGGGGCCGTTGCCGTCTCGGACTCGGGCAACGGGTTCGTGGCCATCCTGGGGCTGCCCGCTGCGCCGGCCGTCACGCCCACCCCGCCGCCTTCGACCGCGCCGTCTGCTTCTCCGTCCGCTTCCCCATCGCCTGCCCTGTCTCCCGGAGC
>CAZENL010000110.1:0-8480 GCA_964513505.1 uncultured Anaerolineaceae bacterium | reverse complement strand
TCCTCGTCGCCGTCCTCGTCGCCGTCCGGCGCTCCAGCCTTGGGCGCCACGCCGACGCCGCTCCCCGCACAGGCGACCCCGCCGCCGGCCGGCACGACGCCGGTACCCGGGCTCACCCCCGCTCCGACGACTCCTGCCTCGGCCGGTCCCACGCCGGCGCCCTCGCCGTCGACAGGCGCCTCGGGCGGCTCGCCTCCACCGGTCGAGTTCGTGCTGCCCGGCCCATTCGACGTCTCGCTGGCACCTGCCGATCTGGCGCGGAGCGTCAGCGTCGTGGTGCTCGCCATGCTGCTCGTGGGTGCCCCGACACCCATTTTCAACAGCACCCTTTCCGCGCATCGGGTCCTGATCGGCCGCTGGCTGCGCCGCAAGCGCCGGCGCTTCCGCCGCAAGCCCAGGAGCACGGCCGGACAGAGCCCCTCCGGCGCCGCCCGGCTGGCTGCGCTCTCCACCACCTGGTACGGCCTGCTGCTCTACCTGGGCGCGGCAACGCTGCTGTACGCGTTGCTGAGCAACGATTTCCCGTTCGGCGATCCGCTGACCGTGCTGGTGGTGACCGTCGCCGGCATTGCGATCGGGACCGCGGTCTCGCAGGTTCCCGGCGAGATCTACGTTCGGCGCCACTACCACGAGCGCGGGCGCGTCCGGGTTGCGCTGTGGACGCTGGTCCTGGCGGCCATCTGCGTGCTGATCACGCGCGTCACGGGCGTCCAGCCGGGGTACGTCTACGGAATCATCGGCGGCTTCACGTTCAGTGTTGCGTTGACCCACGTGGACGAGGGACGGATGGCATATCGCGGCATGCTCATCCTGCTCGGCGTGGGTGTGCTGGCCTGGTTCCTTCGCGTCCCCCTGCAGCCCGCCCCGGGCGCCGTCCCGGACGGGCTCGCGCGGGTCGCCAACAAGGTCCTGGCGGGCATCTTCATCAGCGCCGTGGACGCGGCTGCCATCGGGCTCATCCCGCTGCGGTTCCTGGAGGGAGAGGCGCTGTTCCGCTGGAGCCGGCGGCGCTGGCTGGTCCTGTGGGCGGTGGGCATCTTCCTGTTCGCCCACGTGATCCTCTATCCGGTGAGCAGCTACGAACCGGACCCGAGCGCGGTGGGCCTGGCGACCATCGTGGCGAGCGTGGCCATCTATGGCACCCTCGCGCTGGCCTTCTGGTGGTTCTTCCGGCGTCGCGATGCGCGCAAGGCCGAATACCTCCGACGGGCGCAGAAGGGATCGATCGCGACCTGATCGCGGTACGGACATTCCAAAGACCACCCGGACACGGGTGTGCCATCCTCGACGGGTGACCCAGACAACCCGAGCCGGCGAGGTTGCCGGCCAGACGGAATCACCGCGCCCGAGCACGGCGGTACCGATCGACGCGGGGGGCTCAGGCCCGTCGATCCAGGGACTCTCTGGCGCTGGATTCCAGGCGCCGCCAGCCCCACTAGCGCCGCCGGCGCCGCCGGCGAACGCAGACGCCGCCCCTGCGGCTGTGCCGGACGGCGCCGTGCCGGAGTCCGACGCGGCCACCGTCTCACTGTCGCCCGGGCTGGGTGCCGAGAAACCGGATTCCCAGGAGACTCGGCTAGTCCGGATCCGGATCGCAATCTCGGTCCTGCTGGCGCTCATGGCCATCAGCATCGGCTGGGAGTTGCTCCAGACCCCGATCGCCGGGGTGGACCTGCTGGAAGCGGCCATCGCGATCGCGCTCGGCATGGCACTGGTGGTCCATCACCAGGTCACCATCGACGTGGCCAACCGCCGCATGAACCGTGATGCCAGCTTGACGCGGATCCTCCAGGGGCTCTCGCGCTCCGTATCGCCGGAATCAGTCGTGGAGGCGATCGTGCAGGAGCTGCGTGCCGCGGCGGGCGCCGACCACGTGGTGGTGGCACGCGTGCGCCGCCCGGACCAGGTGGTGGAGGTCACGCTGGTCTCGGCACGGCCGGCCGTGCCCGCATCCGTCACCTACCTGCGGCCGGAGGCCCTGATCCGGCTGTCCACGGAGCAGGCCATCCGCTCTGGCCGGGCGCCGGCGCCACCGGGCGAGGACAGTCGATGGGCGCTCCAGGCCGCGGCGGACGAGATCGCACGCCGGGTCAAGTCCGACTACGGCTTCTCCAACCTGCTGGCCTTGCCGCTGGTCCACGAGAACCGCTTCCTCGGGGCACTGATCCTCTCCAAGCGGACGCGGGCACCCTGGGAAGACAGCGATCGGCGCCTGCTGGCCTGGGCCGCCGCGGAGGTCTCGGCCGCCTTCGGCCGTGCGTACGCCCACGAGGAGGCGGAGCGCGGCGCCAACATCGATCCGCTCACCGGGCTGCCCAACCGGCGCTACTTCGACGAGCTGGTGCAGATCCTGCGGCCCGGCCGCCGCGTCGGAGACCGGACGGGCATCGTGATGGTGGACGTGGACCGCTTCAAGCGCGTCAACGACACGTACGGCCACGCAACCGGAGACGTGGTGCTGCGGAACATCGCGACCGCCATCACGGCCTCCGTCCGGGCCGAGGACACGCCCGCCCGTTTCGGCGGGGAGGAGTTCGTGGTCATCCTGCGGCGCGCCAGTGCAGGGCAGGCGGCCGACGTGGGCGAACGCATCCGGGCAGCGGTCGCGGGATTGTCAACGCAGCTGCTCGGCGTCCTGGAGCCGGTCACGGTCTCCGTCGGCGTCGCGGTGGCCAGGGACGAGGAGGAGATCCGGGCCATGATCGAGCGCGCGGACAAGGCCCTCTACGAGGCCAAGCGCCGGGGTCGCGATCGCGTGGAGGTCGCGTGAGCCCGCGACGGGGCCCATCACCGCCACGACCCAAGCGGAACGCCATCGATGCGGAGCTGGGTGCGGGAGCGGCCGCCGACGCCGCCAGTCCCGCAGACGACGCCGCAGCCGCTGACGACACGGATGAGGAGCCGGCGAGCGAGGCGGACTCCCTGGCGCCCGCCCTGTCCGAACAGGTCGTCATCGACCCGGAGGAGCCGCCATACGAGACACGGCCACGGTTCTCGCGTGGCGATCAGGTGGACGCGCTGCGCAACGACGAGCTGGCGCGGATCTTCTTCGAGATCGGCGACATGCTGGAGCTGCGCGGCGAGATGCCCTTCAAGATCGGCGCGTACCGGCGCGCGGCGGACTCCATCCTGCACAGCTCGGTGGACCTGGTGGCGGCGTACCGGGCAAAGAAGCCGCCGCGGCTGGCCGGCGTGGGAGATGCCATCGACCAGAAGCTGGCCGAGCTGGCGGACACCGGCCGGCTGCGCTTCTACGAACGCCTGAGGCGTGACGTGCCGCCGTCACTGGTGTCCCTGCTGGCCGTGCCCGGCCTTGGCCCGCGCACGGCCGGGGACCTCTGGCGCGCCCTGGGAATTGCCACGCTCGCGGACCTGGAGGCGGCCGCCACGGACGGACGCCTGCTCACGGTGCGCGGCATCTCGGAAAAAACCGTGCAGAAGATCCTTGACGGGCTGGCGGAGCTGCGCAAGCGGCCGCCGAAGCGGATGCGCCTCGGGGAGGCAGAGGAGACCATCGAGCGCATCACGCCCGTGCTGATGGCCGCGCCCGGCGTCAGCCGGGTGGTGCCGGCCGGCTCGTTCCGACGCATGCGCGAGACCATCGGCGACCTGGACCTGCTGGTGGAGACGGATCAACCGGAGGCCGCCATCGCGCACGTCCACGAGGCGGCGATCGTGGAGCGGGTCGGTGGCCACGGCGGACGGCTGGGTATGCAGCGCACCACGGTCCAACTGGTGCGCGGCCCGCAGCTGGACGTGATGACCATGCCCGTCGATCGCACGGGCACGTACCTGGTGCATTTCACGGGCTCCGCCGAGCACAACGTCCGCCTCCGCCAGCTGGCCCGGGACCGCGGCTGGAGCCTGTCGGAGCACGGCTTCGTGCGCATCGACGAGAGCGGGGAAGCCCTGGAGGGCGCCGCGGCGGATCGCCGGACGTTCGCCACAGAGGAGGAGGTCTACGCCTTTTTGGACCTGCCGTGGATCGCCCCTGAGCTGCGGGAGGATCGCGGGGAGATCGAGGCTGCGCTGGCGAGTCGACTGCCCAAGCTCGTCGAGCTTTCCGACCTCCAGGGGGACTGCCACACCCACTCCGAGTGGTCGGACGGGACCAGGTCCATCGAGAGCTGGGCGGAGGCGGCCCGGCGCCGCGGCTATGCCTGGATCGTGCTCACGGACCACTCACAGAGCCTGACCATTGCCAACGGGCTCACGCCGGACCGCGTGGAGCAGCAGCGCCGCATCATCGGTGAGCTCAACGAGCGGTTTGCCCGGGAGGAGGCGGCAGGGGAGGCACCCGCCGGCAGCCATCCGACCGGCTTCCGGCTGCTCCACGGCACGGAGATGGAGATCCGCGTGGACGGCCGCCTGGACTACGACGACGCGTTGCTCGCGCGCTACGACGTGGTGGTCGCGTCGCTGCACGTCGGCCGGCGCCAGCCACGCGCCCAGTTGATGGCGCGCTACATGACTGCGCTGCGCAACCCCAACGTGGACATCATCGCCCACCCGTCCGGCCGCAAGATCGGCGTTCGGACCGACCTGGACCTCGACTGGGACGTCTTCTACCGCACGGCGGCCGAGACCGGCACGCTGCTGGAGATCAACGGCTCGGACGAGCGGCTTGACCTGGATGACCGGCGCATTCGGGCGGCACTCGACGCCGGCGTGACGTTCACCGTGGACTCGGACGCGCACTACCTCTCCGAGTGGGACAACGTGAAATGGGGCATCGGGCTGGCCCGGCGCGGATGGCTGGAGAAGAAGAACGTGGCCAACACCCTGCCGCGCGACGACTTCCGGACGCTCATCGCGGAGAAGCCTCACCGGGTGTCGTAGGCCTTCGCCGCGGCTCAGCCGTCGGCGTGGACGATCTCGCGGTACAGGGCACGCCAGCGCTCCGCGTATTCCGCGGCGGAAAACTCCTTGCGAGCCCGTTCGCGTCCCGCGCGCGCCAGCCGATCGGCACTTCCCCGGCCGTTGAGGACGCGTTCGATCGCGTCCGCGAGGGCGCCGGAATCGCCCGGCTGCGTGAGCAGTCCGGTGACATCGTGGACGACGACCTCCGGCAGGCCGCCAGAGCTGCTGGCGATCACCACGCGGCCTCTGGCCATCGCCTCCAGCGCGGTGATGTTCAAGGCTTCGGGGCCAGTGGACGGCACCACGACCACCAGCGCCCGTTGGATCTCGGCCGGCATGTCGTCGCTCCAGCCGCCGAACTGAAGCCATTCGCCATCCGGATCCAGCCCCAGCACCTCTTGCTGGAGCAACTCGTAGGGTCGCGTCCTCCCCGGCACCGATCCTCCGACGATTCGGAACACAACCTCGGGGTGGCGTCGATGGAGCTGCGCGGCAGCACGGACGAAGACGTCGTGACCCTTCGAGCCGTTCACGCGTCCGGCCATCAGCACGACCGGCGATTCCCACGGCAACGGCGTTGCCGCGGCCACGTCCGGCGCGGGATTGCGCCAGACGTCCGTCACGCGTCCGCCGGCGGATTCCAGGCTGTCGGCAACGGCGCGTGAGATCGCGACGACGCGGCCCGTGTGAAACCGCGTGAGTGCTCCGACGACATGCCCGATCAGCCGCGGACGATCCAAGATCTCGTGCAGGTGCCACACGTGGGGAACCTTCAACAGCCAGGCCACCGGCGGGCCGATGGGGATCACGCCGGTATTGGTGTGCACGGCGACGACGCGGTTCTCGCGGCCGATTCTCACGAGCCCGATGAGGCCGACCAGGCTGCCGACCGCGAGCTGAAGGATGCCCACCGGACCCAGGTACCGCCGACGCAGCACGGGCATCCGAATCCGGACCACCCTCACGCCGTCCCGGGCCAGTGCGGCACCAAGGGGACCCGGCTCCACGTCCCTGGGGAGCACCACGATCGGCTCCACGCAATCACGAATCGCGGCCAGCACGACCAGCAGCACCCGGTCCGCCCCGTAGAGCTCGTCCGACGGATGCAGCACCAGCACCGATGGTTTCAGGAAGGCTCGACCGTCCTTTTGCGGCAGCGGTGGGGTTGAGTGGACCAATCCTATGTCAGTCGATCGGCCGCTCCGGGCGTCTTCAGCGCGGGGCGGCGCGCCATGGGTCCCCGCGGTGCGCAATTCCAATCGGATTGGACAACGCCATGCGTGGCGATGGCACAGAGCCGTGTCGCGTCCAGTTCTCGATGGTCGAAGTAGCCGTTTGCGGCTACGTTGCCGCGTCATCGACTGACTCAGCGGCCCGGGGATGGTCATGGATGTGGTCCGAGGCCTCGGGACAGCCAATCGGATTGGCAATCTGCTTGGCCGCGTGCCGTCGCGCCGGGCTTACGGGCCCGAGGCCACATTGAGCGGTGACAGCGAGGCCGGGCGAACCGCATGGCCGACGACATTCGAGCGGGCCAGTCCTGGGCAGCGATGCCGTCGACGGAGCGTGGAAAGTCGTTGACCGGCGAGCCCGCCACTCCCCATGACGGCCGCGCAGCGCGCATCATCGACGTATGGAGTCTGAGCCGCTGCGCGTGGTCATCGCGGAGGATTCGGCGCTCATCCGGGAGGGCATCGCGCGGCTCATCGTGGAGTCCGGCGGGACGGTCGTGGCCAAGGTCGGCGACGGCCCTTCCTTCGTGGAGGCCGTGCTGGCCCATCGGCCGGATGTCTCGGTGGTGGACGTGCGCATGCCGCCCAGCCAGCGCGACGAGGGGCTGCGCGCCGCGATCGAAGCACGCCGGCTGATCCCCGGCACGCCCGTCCTGGTGCTCAGCCAGTACGTGGAGCGCCAGTACGCGGCGGAACTGCTGGCCGACCGGGCCGGTGGCGTGGGCTACCTGCTCAAGGACCGCGTGGGCGACGTGCGCGAGTTCATGGACGCGCTGCGCCGGGTGGCGCGCGGCGGCACGGCGCTCGATCCGGAGGTGGTGGCCCAGCTGATGGTCGCGCGTCGCGCCGACGACCCGTTGTCCGCGCTCACCCCGCGCGAGCGGGAAGTGCTGGCGGCCATGGCCGAGGGCCGAACCAACCTGGGTGTCGCGACCGTCCTGGGCATCTCCGAGGGTGCCACGGAGAAGCACATCAGCAACATCTTCGGCAAGCTGGAGCTGCCGGATTCCGAGAACGACCACCGGCGCGTGCTGGCGGTGCTGGCCTACCTCGGTTCCTGAGGCGGGCCGGCCACCCAGGGGCTCCCGCCGGCACCCAAGGGTCCCGGCCCGATCGCCGGTCCCGGCCCGCTCGCTGCCCAGTCGGTAAACGGCAGCTCCGCACGGACGATGGTCGGCCCGCCACGCGGGCTGGAGACGGAGAACGTGCCCTCCACCGCTTCCACGCGACCCGCAAGCCCGGCGAGCCCTCCGCCCGGGGTGACCACCGCACCGCCCGCGCCGTTGTCCTGGATCTCCACCACCAGCCACGAGCCGGCGTGCGTGATGCGCACCTCGCAGCGTGATGCGCCGCTGTGCTTGGCCACGTTGGTGAGTGCCTCCGTGACCACGAAGTAGGCCGCGCGCTCCAGGCTGTCCGGGAGTCGCTGGCCAGGCTCCAGGTTGCTCACCACGCTCGTCGCGACGGGACCGTGCGCAGCGATGGACCCGATGGCGGCCACCAGACCGCGATCCAGCAGGATGGCCGGGGCGATGCCGCGCACCAGCTGGCGGATCTCCGCCAGCGCCTGGTGTGCCTGATCGCGGCCCTCCAGCACCAGCTGCCGGGCCGCGGCCGGGTCGCTGTCGATCTTCTCGCTCGCCAGGCCCAGGTCCATGGTCAGCATCACCAGGCGCTGCTGTGCGCCGTCGTGCAGGTCGCGCTCGATGCGCCGAAGCTCGCTGGCCTCCGCCAGTAGGACCGCGGAGCGGCTCTCGCGCAGGGTCTCCACCTGCTGCCGCAGTTCGCCGCTCTCCGAGGTGCAGACGATCCCGGCCACGACCGCCCGGTGGAGGGTCATCAGCAGCTGCGACAGCGAGGCGGCAACCGGGAGCAGCGCCGCGCCCACAAGGAAGCGCAGCACGACCAGGGGTGCCTCATGACCGCCGATCCCGCCCAGGTAGGACGGCAGGCTTCCGGCCGGCGCGGCGTCATACCAGATGGGCATCGTCACGAAGGCAAGCGCGACGGCCCACACGACCGCCGCCAGCACGAACTCAATGATCACCAGCGGGAACGAGACGCCCACGTAGAGCACGTCGCGCCAGCGGTTCTCGTCCGCGAACTCGGCGCGCAGGACCCCGCGCCAGCCACCGCCAAACCGCCGGTATGGGTGCGGGATGAGCGGCCGGGGATCCGCCAGCATCGCGCGACGGCGCTCGAGGCGCGCCACCACGCGCGCCCACTCGATCCCCAGGGCCATGAAGAGCACGCCGATGCCGACGAACAGGGTCGATGCGCCCGTCGAGAACAGCGAGGCCAGGATCGCGAACCCGAAGACCCCCACGAAGAGTCCGCGGACGATCCCGGCCGTCGCGTACCAGGTGGCCGGATGGACCGGCGAGAAGA